>JAGFJK010000438.1 GCA_024102795.1 Pirellulaceae bacterium | reverse complement strand
TCGCCGACCGACCGGATTCCGCCCGGCGGGAACGGGCGCTATGTCGAGAACACGGGATACTTCGCCGCCCAAGAGGGCCCCGGTCCGCGGAAACCCTAACGGCGCCGAACCCTGCTGGCTGGCGGCGCCGACCGGATCGGAGGCAGCACCACGCGTCTCGAAGATAAACCATGAAGACGCGGAAAGGATCTGCCAACCGACTGGCCGAACGATGTTGGCCGTTGCTTCTGAGGGAAACGACCGAGACTATAACCCCGTCCGGGTGATCTCGCTGAGTCTGCCGCATGCCCTGGCATCGGGGATGGGTTTCGCTTCGGGCAAGTTGCCCCCCGACCCGTTTCGTTCGGCCCGTTGACGTCCGCCAGGCGAGGCGCCACAATTGCTTTCAGCCCGGGCTCGACAACTGCGATCGGCTCGCCAGGCTGGGGCACCAGCCTGCGGCTCCTTCCTTGCGACCCTTGTAGCTCAGGCCGCCCTCGTAGCTCAGGTGGATAGAGCGACGCTTTCCTAAAGCGTAGGTCGCAGGTTCGAGTCCTGCCGGGGGTACTTCTTCTCTTTTGCGGAATCACCGCAACCCGCGAGTTAACTCTCTGGCCGTTTCTGCCGCTTTGCGGAATCCGCAACGTCCGCAAGACTTTGCGATCACCGTCGCATCGTAGCCGCGCTCTCGGTTTTCTGTCGTAGAGCGCCAGCGGCGAGGGTTGCTTCCGTCTGTCCGAAAAATCGCGCTCGAACTCTCGCGCTCTCGGTTTAATTGCCGCTATAAGTTAACTCACTGGTTGGGTTCGACGTCCGAAGCCAACCTACCGCGAACTCTCGTCGGTATCTTCAACACTTCGCTTCAAAGCGGCCCAGATCCGTCGCTGTTTTCGCCAGTCGAGCGTTTGGGCGATGGGGCGGATGTCGATTTCCTTGATAGCATCACGGCCCAGCTGAGTACGCCGTAGGAACAAGACCTGCTCTTGGATGTCGGGGGCAAGACTCATCAGCGACATGATCTGCGTCATACGTGCCGTCGTGATGTGGCCGAACTCCGTGAGCTCGGACTGGTCGGCAACGATGCCGTCACAAATCAGTTGGTTGCATCGTATTGCGAGCGCCATCAGGCGGGCGATGCGGGGGACTCGACCGACCGGCACGTCAGCAGCGGTGCCGTCGCGGAGTTGCTTGCGCCCGTGGTGCCGGCGTGCGACGTGAAACTTGCAAGTGACCTTGAGCGTCTCGTTCATGCGGCGTCCTCCTGTTGATTGGCGAGTTCCTGGGTTTCCGCCAGGCTCGATACGCGCGCGACGTCATTCGTCATGGCGGCAGCGACCTGCAACCTCGTGTTATCGTTTCGCAATTGTTGTTGAAGTGCCGTGCGCTCGTGGTACAACCGCTCGATCCCCTCTTCTGTCTGCCCGCGGACCTGGCGGACGGTCTCAGCAAGGACAGCGGGATCCCGCCCGATGCATTTGATCTGCTCGACCACGAATCGCTCGATCTCGCCGGCGGGGACGGAGGGCGAAGGGCATTCCGACCACCCTCGCTGCTGTGCCGTGCCGCAGACGTAATAGCGGTAGCGGCGATTCCCCTTCGAGGTGTAGGTGTGGGACATTGCGCAGCCGCAGGGACTGCAGCGGAGCAGGCCCCGCAGCAATGCGCCGTGCTTGTTGCGAACAGCTCGGCCTCCGGTGTGGCCGTTGCGCTGCAAGAGCGTCTGGGCCTGCCGGAAGAGCTTGTCGGAAACGATGGCTTCGTGTTCGCCGGCGTGGACCTCGTCCTTGTACTTGATCTTGCCGATGTAGGTGATGTTCGTCAGCAGCGAATAGAGACTGTTCTTGGTGAACAGCTTGCCTCCGCGCTGCATTCCCTTCTTGGTCGTCCAGCGTTTCGTCGTCCAGCCACGGCGGTTCAGCTCCGTCACCGTGGCCAGCAGCGATTGGTATTCAAGGTAGAGCTCGAAGATCTGCTGCACGCGTTGAGTTTCAACCTTGTCCACGACGAGCTTCGTGTCATTTACGGTGTATCCGAGAATCGGCATCCCACCCGACCATTTCCCCTTGCGGCGCGACGCGGCGATCTTATCGCGGACCCGTTCGCTGATCATCTCGCGTTCGAACTGGGCGAACGACAGTAGCACGTTCAAAACGAGTCGCCCCATGGAAGTCGCCGTGTTGAACTGCTGGGTCACGCTGCAGAATGACGTTCCCGTCGTGTCAAACACCTCCATCAGCTTGGCGAAGTCCAGCAGCGAGCGGCTGAGGCGATCGACTTTGTAGACCACGACGCAATCGATCTTGCCGGCCTCGATGTCCGCCAATAGCCGGCGGAGGGCCGGCCGCTCCATGTTGCCGCCGGTGAAACCACCGTCGTCGTAGCGCTCCGGCAGGCATTGCCATCCCTCGTGCTTCTGGGATGCGATGTAGGCCTCGCCTGAATCGCGTTGAGCGTCCAGGGAGTTGAATTCCTGCTCATGTCCCTCGTCCGTGCTCTTGCGCGTGTAGATGGCACACCGCACGGTCGGAACCTCGGATTGTTTCTTACGGCGCGTCATCGGCTCTCTCCTTCCTTGTTGAGTTTGAAGAACTTGTATCCATTCCAGTGCGATCCCGTGACCCGCTTGGCGACCGCGCTGAGCGATTTGAAGAGTTCGCCTTCGAACTCGAAGCCGCCCGCCACGACTTTGACCTGGATCATTTGGCCCTTGTAACGGCGGGTGATCACGGTGCCCGGAAGCGGCACCCGCGAGCTGCCACCGATGCGGCAGGGCATCGATTTGGTACGCTCTGCCGCGTCCGGCGGCAGCTTCGACTCGCGTGGCGCTGTAACCCGCAGGTCAGCGCCATTGGCCAATTCGTTCGCCTGCCGAATCGCGCGTTCAGACAGGCCGCCCTGCTCGAGCGATTGCATCCGCCAGACGATGCGCCGGACCAGCCACGTGCGGTTGCGGGCCTGCGTCGTTTCGGCGAACAGTTCCGCATATCGCTCGCGCAGTTCACTCACGGTCATCCGCTCCAGCACGGCGACCTCTTTGGCGATGTTCAACGTCATCGTGAATTCTCCTTTGTCTCTGGACTCTCGGACGTGTTAACCACGGTGGACACTGAGCCTCGGATTTCGCGAAAGCTCAAGGCGGGCGGGCGGCGGATTCGAGAGTTTTGGGCGAATGGCCACTTGTGCGAACACGGCGGCCCGTGACGGCGTTTGGTTCGCGTTCGAAAGATCGTCCCACCGCAGAAAGAGGCCGCGACCGGCGGCCTCCTGGGCGACGTGGTGGGCAACGGGGGTCAAATACCGGCCGTGGTCTCAACGGCGAATTTACCATCGCGCGGCGACCGCTTCTTCGCACCTCGCCATCCGCCGAGGTTTCGGAACAACGTGCACTTGGCCGCAATCTCGCGCTTGGTCGGCAGGTATTCCAGCGTTCCGTTCGACGCCCGCGTCCAACGGCCGCGATCAATCCACCGACCTTCGGCTTCCCATTCCCGAACTTGACCTTCCAACATCTTCTGCTCGTCCATCGTTGTGGCTCCTGTTTGCGTGATCTGGCGGGCGGCCATTCCACCCGCGGGAGTCACACAGGAGCCTTCAGCGCGACGACAAATCAAGGAATTCCCTTGAGAATGTCACTTGCAAGAAGCTCCCCGCCCGTTGCGTTTCGTTAGGAATCCTGTTAACGACCCAGCCACTGATTGCTGAGTGTCACGCGGCAAAGTCGGCGCAATTGACTCTATCAGAGGGCGACGGATAGAATGATCGTTACTTCTCGCCAGCGCTTCACTGACGGATTCCTTCTCGCGGTTGTACTCACGGACGCAGGGGGTGAAATATGTCGGTTGGTCCAGAAGGCTCGACGCCCGACTACATGGAAGAGGCGCTGCTCAAACACGTCACCGGAGTGGCGGCTTACACTCCGCACGCTACCCTCTGGCTCGCTCTGGGAACCTCGCCACCCCAGGAATCGGATCGTTACTCGTGGAGCAACGAGTTGTCGGGAGGCGGCTACCAGCGGCAGCAAATTGAGTTCACACCCGCCAAGACAACCATCTCGTCGACCGACTGTGTGACGACGATTCGCAACAAGTGCCCGCTGTTCTTTCATGCCACGGCGGATTGGGCGGAATTCAAGTACTTTGCGATCTGGAGCGCCCAAACCGGCGGTGAGCTCTTGTATTGGGCCGAAGACACGGCCACCGCGCCCGGAGCGCCGCCGATCGTCGTGAAGAAAGCCGAGTGCTATGTGATTCAGAACTGCTGGCTGGAAATCATGCTGACCAAGAATCATTACACCAGTAATCCCATCCAATACGTGACGTGGAGTCAGTACCTGCAGGAGAAAATGTTGAACCTGGTCTTTCGCAACCAGAGCTTTTCCCCGCCGCCGAATTGGCTGGCTCTGTCGTTCAACGAGCCAACCTGCGATCAGGACGGTTCGGATCTTTCCGAGCCGTCGACTTCCGCCGGATACTGTCACTCGCGGCCTCTGGCCGGGGCATTTTCGCGGGGTGGCCGGCGGTGGCCGCGAATTATCGATGGCGGTGGGCAAGGGGTGTGCGGCGGGTTATTCTGAAGTGGTCGGCACCGGGCAGATGGGAGGCGCGGTGAATTAGAAAGTCGCCTCGCCGCGAAGCAGCAACTTCGCAGCGAGACTTGGCCGTCGGGGAGCAGCAACTCCCGTGGGCCCTCTTCAGCCTGATCGAAAACACGCTTCGGTTCAAGACGCTCCCCGCGCCGGACGCCTCTGTCTGTTGAAGGGCTGCGAGCGTCCCTTTCATCCGCCGCACCCGCTGAGCCGCTATTGCGGGCCGGAGTGCGAGGCGGCGGCGCGTCGCTGGCGACAGCGGTTGAACAACCGGCGGTATCGCGCCAGTCCGTACGGGAAAGAGCGCCGCCAGGCGCAGTCGCGGCGGTACCGGGCGACGATTCGAGCGAAAAAGGCCGCCACCCAGGCCCCCCGCGAAGGTTGCGAGGGCTATCGGTATTCAGCTTCGCCGGAAAATTCCCTCTGCCACCGGCCGGGATGCTACGAAGCGTGTCCAGCCACGGCCCGCTCGCCCCGGCGGAAATTCTGTAGCTGGCGATGCCGTCAGGCCTTGCGTCGCGTGCTGATCCGCGAGCGGCGGTGGCGCCGCCGTCGGGCTCGGCGCGGGCGGGCGCGTTGCCGGAGCGACGATTTTCGGCTGAGCGACCGCCTCTCTTGTGTGCCGCATATTGGTCGCGCGACTGGTCCGGCCTAAGTTCATGGCCAGTTGGCCGTCCGACCAGGTACGGGTTCCAGTTGCGGAACATGAGAAGAGGCACTTTTTCATGACCTGTCGCGTCACCGATTGGCCGGCCGATGAGCTTCGTCCGCTCGCACTGGAGCGGTTCGACGAACGTCTGTGCCGCTATCGACTGGCGCAACCGCAGTTGGAGCGGAAGATGGCCCAGTCGCTGGCGCGCTACGGGCAGGTCTCGCCGGTGGTGATCTGCCTGCACGCGGGCGAGCCGGTGTTGATCGACGGCTTCAAACGGCTGCGGGCCGCTCGCGGCATGCAAGGTCTGTCCGGCCTGCTGGCCCGGCGGATGGATGTCGACGAGCAAGGCGCGAAGGCGGCGCTCCACAACCTGAACCGCGTGGGTCAGCGTCCACTGGAGCTGGAGGAATCGTGGATCGTGCACGCTCTGGTGCGCGAGGATGGTCTGACGCAAGTGGAAGCGGCCCAGTTGTTGGGTCGGCACAAGAGTTGGGTCAACCGCCGCCTGGCGATGCTGGAGCGATTGTGCGACGAGGCCCGCGAGGAACTTCGGCTGGGCCTGCTGACGCCGGCGCTGGCTCGGCAGTTGACGCGGTTGCCGCGCGGCAACCAGGCGGCCGCGCTGCGGACATCGCGGGAAGCGTCGCTCACGTCGCGCGAGCTGTCGGGCGTGGTCGATCTGCTGTTGGCCAGCAGCACCGAGGAACAAACCTCGTTCGTGCTCGACGATCCGCGGCAGGCGCTGCGGCAGTCGGATGAGCGGTACGTGTATCCGTGGGATCCGCGTCTGAGCGTGGCGGGCAATCGCGCGGCCAAGCGGTTGGCGTTGCTGCTGGACTGCCTGGCCAAGATGCAATCCTGGCTGCGCTACCAGGGTCGCGGCGAGTTGCAAGCCTGTGACCGGGAGCCGCTGCAAGGCGGTTTTCAGCGACTGATCGACGAAGCTCGGTTGACATCCGAGGCGGCGCAGGACTTTCTCCAGGAGTTGAAACTTCCATGAACGAACATCTCGACAACCAGATCCTTCGTGAGCGGGTCAAGCAGTTGCGAGTTCGCCCGAACAAGCCGCTGGTGGTCCGTTTCGAAACGGCTCCCGGCGCGCAGGCGCAGATGGACTGGGCCGAGTACCAGATCGACTTCACCCAGGAGGGTCGCCGGCGAGTGAACCTGTTCAGTTACGTGCTGGGCTACTCGCGGCGACAGTATCTCTGCTTCACCGAGCGGCAGGACTTCGAGACCACCATCGCCCAGCACATCCGGGCCTTCCATCATCTGCAAGGCCTGGCGGCGACGTGCCTGTACGACAACATGAAGGTGGTCGTCACCCGTTGGGAAGACGAACAACCGATCTACAACACGCGGTTCCTGTCATTCGCCACGCACTATGGTTACCGGCCCTGGGCCTGCCAGCCGCGGCGGCCGCAAACGAAGGGCAAGGTGGAGCGTCCGTTCCATTACGTCGAAACCAACTTGCTCAACGGCCGCAGCTTTCGCGGCTTGGAACACTTGAACGAGGTGACCCGGTGGTGGCTGGCCAGCGTGGCCGATGTGCGCGTGCATGGCACGACCGGGAAACGCCCGCTGGACGCGCACGCCGAGGAACTGCCGCACTTGCTGTCGCTGCCGGAGCGCGACTATGACACGGCGCAGGTGGTTTATCGAGTTGTCGACGTGGAAGGACTGATCCGGTATGCCAGCAACCACTACTCGGCGCCCTGGCGGTTGGTGGGCGAACTGCTGCCGGTGCGGGTGACCGAGACGGAGCTGATCGTCTACGACCGGCGGCTCCAGGAGGTTGCCCGGCATGCGCTGTTCCTGGGGCAGACCGGCCAGCGGCGCGAGGAGCCCAGCCATCGCCCGCCGCGGGATCACGCTGAGCAGTTGGCTGTCCTTCGTCAGCGGTTCGCCGAACTCGGCGAGGTGGCCACGCGCTTTCTGGAGGGACTGCTCGGAAAGCAGCGGTATGGCAAACGCCAGGCGGGACGAGTGCTGGCGCTGCTGCACGCTTATCGTCGCGAAGACGTCTTGGCGGCGATGGAGCGGGCGGTCCGCTACCACGCCTATGCGCTGTCGTCGTTGGAGCGGATCCTGGCCCAGCAGGCCACACCCAAGCCTTCCTGGCAAGCGCTGGCTGAGGATCAGCAAGAGACGTTGCGGAAGTTGACGGAAGCGGACTCGATCCAGCCGCGGTCCAGCGCCGAATACCAAGATCTGTTGTTCGAGGAGAGTGAACGCGATGACTCATCCGAGCGACTCGACGATCCGGGAACGGATCCTGGCGCACCTGGAGACGTTGAAGGTTCCGCTGACGAGTGAGCAGTTGGACGAGGTGCTGTCGGCGGGAGTCAAGCACAAGCTGACGCACTTGCAGTTGTTGGAGCGTCTGCTGGCCCTGCCGGCTGGTCAGCGCCAGGAGCGGAGCGTGGAGCGCCGCTTGCGGCTGGCCCGGTTCCGCGATCCGGCGACGTTCGAGTCGTTCGACTGGAAGTTCAACGCGGCCACGATCGATCAAGCTCAGTTCCTGGAGTTGGGCACGGGCGAGTTCGTCCGCCGCCGCGAGAACCTGGCCTTCGTGGGCACTAGCGGAGTGGGCAAGAGCCACTTGATTCAAAGTATCGGGCGGCGTTGTTGCGCGTTGGGATACAGCGTCCGCTACACGACCAGCGCGGCGTTGCTGGAGGAACTGACGGCGGCCGCCGGCGACAAGACGTTGCCGGGCCGGGTGCGCTACTACAGCCGCTTCGACTTGTTGATCATTGATGAGTTCGGCTTCGACAAGCTGGAACGGCGGGAGTATCCCGACTCGCCGAGTCTGCTGTACAAGGTGATCGACAGCCGCAGTCGGCGAGGTTCGACCGCCATGGTCACCAACATCGACTTCGATGGTTGGACCGACTACCTGGGCGACCCGCCCATGGCGATGGCCCTGCTGGATCGCGTGGTGGACGGCGCGATCATCCAGCGGATGGACGGCGAGTCCTACCGGAAGTTCCGTGCCGAACAGAAGAAAGCTGGCAAGAGACGACCGCCCAACAGCGGCAAGTCGGCCAGGTCATGAGCGGTCTGGACTACGCGGCCATCCGCCAGCAGGTGCCGATGAGACGCGTGCTCCTGCTGTTGGAGTTCGAGCCGACTCGCTGGCAAGGTGATCAGTGGCGAGGTCCTTGCCCGCTTCCCGACTGCTCCCCATCCCGCCAGGCGTCAGCCGACCGCCGCTTCTCAGTCCACGTCAGCCGCCACATCTTCCGCTGCTTCCGCTGCGGCCGGTCGGGCAACCAACTGGATCTCTGGGCACGCGCCACCGGACTGCCTCTGTATCCAGCAACTCTCGACCTCTGCCGACGCCTCGCCATCGACCCCGTCCCCCTCGCGTCTCCGCAACCGCGAAAGCGCACCTGACCCAGCCACCCAGCAGGCAATCCGCTGGCTGGCCGAACCGCGAAACTGGTACGCGCCAAGTTCGCGAATGACACGGATACGGTCGTGTCCTGCTGGACAGTTGGCAAACCCCCAGCCAAGAGACCGACTTGGCGCGAATCACAACCGACGGCACGTATACGTTTCCAACTCCCACGGGCGATTGGAGCGTGCCTGGATGGTTCGCTGTATGTGATCAAGAGAATGTCGGAACGGGAAACTTGTTGTATTGGCAAGACGCGTTCGAGCCGGCGGGACCGATCGAGGCAGGAGACAATGTGACGGCCGATAACATCAGCGTGCTGATCAATTAGCTCGGAGACAGCCGCCGCGACGTCGCAGCAGAGAGCAAGGAGCACAGTCGTGGACCAACCATACATGGGTTATGACTCGCCGGTGGTGTTCAACGGCTGGCTCTATAACCCGCCCAAGCCCGAGCCGGATCAGACCTGTCCGGCCTGCTGCGACTGTTGCGAATGCGGCATCGGCGTGAGCGAAGTCGGAGTCCGGTACGTCAACGGCGAGGTGCGATTGTCCATCCCGGTGCTGACCGCGGGCGGGTTCGGCCGCCCCTGGGGACACACCATCACCTATACCAATCGCCTTCCGGCGTCCTGGGACCTTGGCAACGGGTTCAACTGGTTCGTCGAGCAGTGGCCCTATCTGTTGAAGTGCGTCGACGAAGAGTTCCAGACGTTCAATTACATCGTCTTCGTCCAGAGTTCATGGACCGCCGTCTGGTTCGATTTTGACGAGATGAGCGGCGATTACAGCCCGCGTCACGCCGCTCACTATGGCCTGACGCACGACACGGCGAACAACGTCTACAAACTGGCGACGTGCGAAGGGGAGATCTGGGAGTTCAACGACTGGGATCAAACGTCCGCGCCGGGCGGCTCCTTCAAACGGCTGACGACCAAGGGCGGAACGACAATTGAAGTCGTCTCGTACACCGCCCAGTGCCGAATCGCCGAGATGCGGAGGACGTACACGTCGGGCGGAACCACGGTTGTCGAATCGCTGCTGTACACCTATTTCACTTCCTGCGAGCAGCGCGGTCGATTGCAGACCGTGACGCTGCGGCGGCAGGTCAACGGCGGCTCTTGGACGGAAATCGCCCGCGCTGAATTCGAGTACTACGGCGAGGCCGATGGCGTCGAATGTGCCGGCGATTTGAAGCGAATCAAAGTCCAGGTCCTGTCGGGTACGTCGTGGCAGGACGAGGCCGTCTACTACTTCCGTTATTACCAGATGGGCGAGTCAAACGGCTTCGCCCGTGGCCTCAAATACGTCGTTGCTCCGGAAAGCTACAATCGTCTGGTCACCTCCGTCGGGAATCCCGACAACGCGACCGACACGCAAGTCGCCGGCTTCGCCGCCCGTTTCATTGAATACGACGCCAATAAACGAGTGAAGACGGTCAAGGTGGCGGGCGGCGCCCGGTCGCACACATTCACCGACACCGCCAGTTCCCATTCCAATTCCTACAACAATTGGAAGATGAAGTCGGTCGAGACGCGTCCGGGCGGTAGTCAGCGGATCGTTTACACGAACTATGTCGGCCAGGCAATGGTCGACGAGTTCAAGTCGGGCGCGCAAAGTTGGATCGACTACTTCAAGTTCGATGGCAACGCTCGCCGGATCGAACTCGCCAGTCCGTCCGGCGTGACCGGCAATAACGATTCGCAGGCGAATCTTGGCGTGTCGCTGCGAAGCAGCGACGGTTTGATCCGCGTCACCGACTACTACGCCAGCGGCGACGGCGAAGGGCATGTCCAATTCGAGAAAGTGAAGCAGGGGAGCGGCGGCACCGCGATCAAGCTCAAGGCCTTCGAATATGTTGCCCGCACCGCCGGTCTTGCCAGCGTCCATCCGGTGTCCAAGGAAACGGTCTACCGAAACTCGGACGGCACGGGCGCGATCGACACCACGTATTCTTATTCGTGGTATACCGGAACCGTGCAGATGGAAGAGCGGGTGACCAGCTTGCCCGCGATTCCCACCGCTCAGCATGGTTCCGGGTCGGCCGACACGCGCACCGAGCGCTTCGACCTGTACGGCAACCTGACCTGGCTGAAGAACGAACGCGGTTTTCTGACCAGGCACACCTACGATATACCCACCGGCGTCCGCACGGAAACGATTGAAGACGTCGACACGGCGCAGGTGAGTGACGAGCCGACGGGTTGGACCACGCCGTCGGGCGGCGGACTGCACCTGGTCAGTGAGTTTGACGCCGACGCCCGCGGCCGCGTCATTGAAACGCGAGAACCGTGGCACACCATCGACCTTGCCGGCACGGCGACTTCGATCCGCTCGGTGCAGTGGTCGGTCTATAAGGATCTCGACGGTGAAGTCTGGTCGGCCGCCGGTTACGCCACCGGCACCGCCCCGAATTACACGTACACGATGATCAATCCCGTATCGATTACCCGCCGCGACGACGCCGGACGGGTGACGGACGAGATTCAGGCGGTGCGGGCCAGCACCACTGGAAAACTCTCGGCGTCGGACAGCTTCCCGCAATCCACATGGGTCCGCTGGTCCACCAACTCGTATTCCGATCAAGGCGACCTGGTGTGGTCGCGAGTCTATCACACGATCCCGGCCAGCGGCGCCGGTTCCAGCGGCACGAACTATGACCAGACCGATTTTGGAATTGACGCGCAAGGCCGGCGGAACAAAGTCAAGACGCCCGGCGGCACGATCACGCGCACGGTGTTTGACGTGCGCGGCCAAGCCGTCAAGACCTTTGTCGGGACCAACGACACCGGAGCCACCGACAGCGAATGATTACACATTTCGATCGGTATCGCACTTCCACTGGAGGTCTGGTTTTTCCGGACTGTCCGTCGATGATACGACTCGACTCTACTGCAGTCGCTCTCGAAGTTTCCACTCAGCGCTGGGCGCCTTCGCCCGGCGGGATGTACTTGGATACATCGGAGGCTTGAATCTTTACGAGTACGTCAGTGGAAGCCCCACGGGACGTGTCGATCCATTCGGTACCGACTTCATCGCGCTTGCACAGTTTAGGATTCGGATTCCTGGCCGCTTCTTCCACCTTTCGCTCGAGTATTGGCGGTGTTGCCAGGACCGTGTTGAGCTCTTTCGGCAAATCCCGCCGGATCAGAGTCCATGCGTCTTGATGCATACGGTCGAATTGATCAATCACGGCGCGCGTGTCTGGGCCACGACGCGGGATAACGGCCTTTGGGAAGATATCGCGCTGCCGCACCCCACTCAGGGTGTATCGGTCATCAGTTACGACATTCCGGATCACGGCCCGATCGAGTCGATCTTGCCGATCTTCCAGGATGATGAGATTCCGACACTCCAGAGGTGGCGCGAGATTATCCAAAACGCGCGGCAATACCAGTGGGCAGAACAAGAGGGCTTTGCGGGTCGCTTCCAGAACTGGCCTCGATCGTACTATGTGTTTTTCTTGACCAATAGCCGTACCTTCATTCGCGAAATGGTTCGGCTGGCCGGTTTGCCTTGGCGCGAAATGGCACCGGGACGATTCAACCATCCCGGACTTGACGCGCCGGCTCAGAACGATCATCCGACTCACATTCTGTGGCCGGATACTCCACCGCATATCGTGAATTGAGGATCATCCAATGTCATACGAGTTTCGGATTGCGGTTGGTTTGTTGTTGCTTGGCCTGTTGGCTCGGCAAGGTATGGCCCAGGAGCCGCGGTGCTACCGTGAAGAAGTACGGCGTCTAATGACTTGGTTGCCCGATGAAACCGAGTCACTTTTGGTAATCCGAGGTGTGGAACGGAAAACTCTTATCGACAGTGGAGTCGATCGCGAAACCAGAGCTGATATCATTCGCTTACTGTCGCACATTCGCAATGGGAGGTTTGTGGAACAGTTGCCCGGCGCGGGTGTGGTTCTTTGGGCAATAGCCGCGGGCCGTTTTCAAGAGCCCATACAGGACCGAGTCTGGGCTAACTATGCGGGCGCGGATGTGGTTGTATATGAACGAGATGTCGGCGGAGTTACGGCTGAGCTGCTAGGGAAGATGGCTTCCGATGCAGACGCGGTCCTGGACGTTCGGGGGCGACGCGTACTCTACTTCAAAGAGACTTGGAGTAAGACACAGTGGAACTATTACGTGGCCACTCCGACGCCCAATACGTTTGTCGTCGCAACCGATGAACAGTATCTAAGAGAAATGATTGCGCGAATCGATAAGCCACAGGCAAAGTCATTCATTCACAACGATCGGATCGAGTCGGAATTGTCGCTTCATGACAACACTTACGTGTGGGCTCTCCGGAGATATAAGAAGCCATTGGACTCATTTCTCCCGAAGGGGTCAGTGGGATTCTTCTTTCGAATTGCGGAACCCAAAGTGGCAACCATCACGTTCTTGACGGAAGGCGAGACAGCAGCGAGTTCGGTTCGTGATTTTTGGGAGGTATATCCGCCAATTTCCATAGCACCCACAGTTACCCAGGTGAGACGGGGAGAGTTTAACGTCCAACATTCTTTGCAGGACGGTGAGCTGCGGGGCGCGTTTTGGCTTCTTTTGATGATTCGTCTAATTTCGTGATCCACGTGCAGGGGAGATTTCCTGTTATACGTATGGAGGCGATCGAAGGAGAAGGCCATGCAGGTTCATTGTGTGGAGCCGCCGGGTTCGTCACGCCCGGCGGCTCACGACATAAACCATATTGTCAAAGAACGGTACGCGGACGCACATCCTCGTCCGGGAGAAGTCAACTGCGCGACTACGGCTCGAGCATCTGCTCGCGGCGTTCCTTCTCGCGTTTGTCCAGGTCCGCGATCTCGGCGTGGACCTTTTCCAGTTCGGGCTCCAGTGCGACGGCTCGCTGCTTGCGGAATTCGGCCCGCTCTTCGAGCTTGTTGATCTTCGACTCCCATTGCGTGAACCGCCTCTCGTACAGGTCGGAATCGGCCTGCTGCTTCAGCTCGCGAATCTCGCGTTCCAGTTCGCACCGCTTCGTGTGCGCCGTACGCTTTTGGGTGTTCACTTCATCGAGAGCATTCAGCACGTCGTTGTCCATGCACGTGTCGGCAAGGCCCTTTCGAGCCTCCTCGCATTCGCGCATTCGGAACTTCGCGTCGGACATGCGGCCGTACAGTGGGTTGGTCTCTTCGTCGTGGTTCTTCTCGGCGGCTTCCAGCACCTTGTCGCACTCGGCGATCTGGGCCTGCATCGCTTCGAACTCGGCCTGCAACGCGGGCTTCTTGTCGTAGGTTTCCCGCCACTTCAACCGGCGGGTCATTACCTCGACGTCGGCGGCCAGCTCGTCGACCGACTTGCCCGTGTCGTGCAACAGGTGGTCGACGTCGTCGGTCGTTGGCTCCTTGCCTGCGGCGATCTGGCGAACCATCTCGTGGTAGTCGTTGCGTCGCTTCCGTTCGCGTTTCTTCTGGCGACTGGTGACGCGTTGCAACAGATTGGCGATGTTCATGCGGATTCCTTTCGGTCTGGAGGTTGAGACTTGATCCAATCGAGTACGTCGCGGGTCCACAGGCGACGGAACGGTTCGGGCAACGGCAGCTTGCAGATCTCGCGGAACGTCGCGCCGAACATGCACTTCGCTTCGCCTTCGGTGGCGTGGGAATACAGCCTGGCCGGCGACAAGGCGTACCAGTCGGCGGGCACGACCTCGTCGGGAAACAAGTACAGGTCGTGTTGCTTCGCGCGATACCAGAGGTGCATGGCGATCCGGATGAAGCGGGCCTCGTGCCCGAACCACGGTCTGTACACTTCGTCCGGCGTAGGTGGCCCGGAGACCAGCTTGGCGACCTCAACCGCTTCGCGACGCAACTCGTCGGAATCGACATCCGGTCGCGGCCGGTACGGCGACGGGCGTTCCAGCACGTGGGCCAGTTCGTGCAGGACGGTGCCCAGGAATGCCGTCTCGAACGAGCCCGGAAACTCGTGCCCGAGCGCGGCGTCGTTGATCACCACACAGGCCCCACGTCCGCGCCAGTCGCGTCCAATCACGTCTTGAAGGTGAAGATCCAAACTGCCCGTCGTGTAGCCGTGGCATACGCTGTCGCCGCCCAGGTCGTACGGCAGGCGGGTCTGCGGCAGGACGTAGACCGGCACGTCGGCCAGCTCGGCGGGAGCCAGCGTCGCACCCAGTTGTTCGCCGCGCCGGCAGAGCTCACTCGTCATGGTCGGGTCCATCCTGCTCCCCTTCCCACGGGCACTCGCCGGCCCGGATCTTGGCTTCGATCTCCTTCAGGAACCGCCATTCCCACAGCGGGACCATCGCGACGTCCTGGTCCTTGTACCGCTGGATGACGATCGGCTTCCTCGTCCAGCAGACCACAAAGTCCGGAAGCCCGACCGCAAAGCTTACCGGCTTCCGATTCTGGCATCCGCTGTTTGGCGCAGTGGTAAGCGGCCTTGTTGAGCGCGTCGTTGCGATACCCCTTGGCCACGAAGCCTCGTAGAAAGTCGAGCGTCGCCTTGTTGAGACGTCGCGTCGGCGCTGGGGGCAACTTGTCGACCACAGCGTCCTCCAAGCTGCCACCGCGATACGTGTCGCCGCCTTGGTCGTTGGGCTCGTTCGGGAGCCAGACCTGCGTTCGCTTCTGCGTCTTGGGAAAGCACTCGATGTCGCCTCGCTTGTTGAAGCCCCACGCCTTCGCCCACTCAACGAACTTGTCGACTTCAAGCGGTTCGGCCAGGGCGTAGTAGCAATGCAGGCCCTTGCCACTCTTGCTGCTGAACTTGATCGACGTCGCGCCGAGGAAGTGGTCGACCGCTTCGGCCAGATGCACGTTTCCACCGTCGCCGTCGTGGTCGTCGAAGTCCATGCAGAACCTGGCGACCGTGCCATCGCGGTGCGGGACGAGCCCCATGAGGGTGCCGCCGGCGATGACATACTTCTTGCCGTCCTGGGTGATCGACGAGAACTTCTCATCGCCCAACGCGCCCGCTCGATACGCCGCGATGGCTCGTGCGACGTCTGCTTCGCCGTTGACCCAACCCGGTCCATCGCGCTTGCCCTTCGGGTACATGACGCTCGCGGTGCCCGGCTCGCAATGCGGAAGCAGCCAGTCGGCGAGGCTATGACGATCAATGGCCATGCGTTCGGAATCCGTTCGGTGTTGGCGGTTTGACGAAAGGAGAAAGCAGAGAACGGGGAGCACTACGTCGCGATCCAGCCCTGCTTGACGCGCTTCACCAGCCCGACCTGACTGGCGATGTTCAGCGTGTACTCGAGTTTGCCGACGCTGCACTTCCGCACCTTGGCGAGCTCGTCGGTCTTGACTGGACGCCTGCCATCGGACATGGCCTTCAACTGGGCGACGAGCGTCCTGGTATCAGGACCAGGAATATTCAGGTCGGCGACACCGATGATTTTCCGTGGGGGCATGGGGCACTCCTTTCCCTGGTCTCGCGCGTGGGTGCGGCATTCTGTTATGTATGCGGCCACAGCGGCCGATGTCCGGTGAGCGCGTGAATTCGCTCGTTTTTCTTCTGGGAGATCATTGCGTCTCTCCCGTAGTTATGTATGCCGTTCAGCTGGCAGGCTGCGCGCGAATCCGGCGAGATTTGTACAACTCGCGATTCACTCGGCGTCTATTGATGACCTACCGGATGGCGCGAGGAAGTGTCGGAAAGGCCACCACGAACGGCTGTCGCCTCCCACACTCCTGCTTCCGCGTTCCTCTACCCCTTTAACAACCCGGTCGGCGCGCGAGGTGACGAGCACATTTTGGAAAAAACCCGGACACATGCGGCTCATCCACCGTTCGCTGGCCTGCCGGGACCGTGTAGAATGGAGCGAGCGGCAAGCTTGGGGGAGTAAGAGGGAGGAGTGAAAAATGTCGACAATGCTTGACAGCCTGCTCGTAAGAACCCCCGGTGTCTGTGGTGGCAGGATCCGGATCGGCGGAACCCGGATAACAGTCCACCGCATCGCTGTGCTCTATAAGCAAGGCCAAAATGCGGAGGAGGTCGCTCGGACGTACCCCCATCTCTCGCTGGGTCAGGTCTACGCGGCGCTGGCTTATTACCACGCCAACCGCGACGAGGTAGAAGCCGAACTTGCCGCTGACGATGCGGAATACGACTCCCTCAAATCCCAGCCGAATTGAGACACGCTGATGTCGGCTGTCCGTTTGTACGTCGATGAAGACGCTTCGGAATCGGCGGTCATTGCCGGTCTAAGGGCCAGAGGAGTCGACCTGTTGACCACGGCCGAGGCCGGGCGAGAGGGAACGGCCGACGAGCAGCAGCTTGAATTCGCCACGCAACAAGACAGGGTGCTCTACACGTTGAATGTGCGGGACTTCGCTCGACTTCACCGCGAGTACCTCGCCTCCAATCGATCTCATGGCGGGATCATCGTCATTCCCGAACAGCGGTATTCGGTTGGCGAGAAAATTCGCGCCGTAGCTGCAGTCGTCCAAGCGAACACAGCCGAGTCGCTGAAGGACCGAATCGAATTCCTGTAACGGGTTTCGTTCACCGAAAAAGCCGCTGCCATGCTTCGAAAGCAACTCGAACTCATCAAGCTCCGTCACGGAGACGACTTGCGTCGATTCTGAAAAGCGAGAGTGGTTACGAGGAGCGTTGCTTCGGGGGTACTGGTGTGCTCTTGCGAACTCCGAGCGACACGGAAGTTACATGAATAAGCTCACTCATTCCGCCGGGTCGGGGACGAGTCATTGCACGCCCCGCACATCATCCTTGACGTTGACTCGGTACAACTGCATGTGTGGTGAGGCCGAGTGTGCCCGGAGCGAGTTCGATGGTGGCAAACACGTGAATCATGGCAATCGCTCCTGATGGCTTTCGATATGCTTCCGCAGCTCCGCGGTGGCGTCGTCCAGTTTTCCGTCCGCCAGGAAATCAACGAGGCGGCGATGACTCTCCACCCCTCGTTTCCAGCCTGCCTGCTTGACGCTTTCGCGAAATCGCTGGAAGAAGACGTGGAGCAAATCTCCGAAGGCCACGAGCGGCAGCAGCCCGCTGGCTTCCAGCAGCGAGCGATGGAACTGAATGTCGAGCGTAATAAAGGTCTTCAGATCACGAGCGGACGTGAACTGTCGGACGATGTCGCGGAGATTGGTTTCGATGGTCGCGTCTTCCTTCATCCGTCGGACGACATGCGGCAACACTCCTGTCTCCAAGATCACGCGGCTGTCGATGAGTTGTTGCGGATCGACATCGAGCAGTCCCGAGTGAAAGCCCAAGTGCTCGGTGACGCGTCCCATGTCGATCCGCCCGACGGTTAACCCGACGCCGGTCTTCGACTGGACGATGCCCAGAAATTCCAGCGATTTCGTCGCCTCACGCAGGCTAAGCCGACTGATTCCCAGTGTCTCGGCCAGCTGCGTCTCGGTCGGCAGTCGATCACCGGGAACGAGTTTCCGCTCGACGATGTATTGCTTGATCTGTTCGGTGGCCTGATCCCGAACCTTGGAACGACGCAGCGTCTGCATGAGACTCCTCCGGCACGATTGCGGACCACGAACGCGCACGATAGATTATCTGACAATCTAATCCCATGTCAATCCTTTGGCCCCCTCCCGTGTCAACGAGGCAGCCCGCCATGCCGACCGTAGCGATCACTGATTACACCTTCCCGAATCTGGACGTCGAGCAGGCGATCCTGTCCGCCGCCGGGTTTGAGTTGCGGAGCGCAAACGACAAACAGGTTCCCGCATTGCAGGCGCTGGTCGCCGAGGCTGACGCGGTCATCACGCAGTTTGCCCCGATCAATGCGGAGGTGATCGGGGTCATGCAGCGTGCCAAAGTTATCGTGCGTTACGGCATCGGCTATGACAACGTTGACGTGAAAGCGGCACGCGAGCGGGGCATTCCCGTCTGCAACATTCCCGACTACTGCATTGATGAAGTCGCCGATCACACGTTGGCGTTCATGCTCGGAGTCACTCGGCAGGTCGTCCCCAACACCCTGCACGTTCGCGACGGCCAATGGGGGCTGGCGACGCCGCTCGATCAGTTGCGGACGTTGCGCGATCAGACGGTCGGACTGGTGGGCTTCGGTCGCATTGGCCGCGAGGTTGCGGCGCGGCTGCGTCCGTTCAAGTGCCGGCGGCTCGTGCATGACGCCTTCGTTCCTGCCGACGCCGTGCGTGCCGCCGGATGCGAACCCGTGACGCTCGACGAAGTGTTGGCTCAGTCCGACATCGTGAGTCTGCATTGCCCCTCGACAGCGCAGACGAAGAAGCTGCTGAATGCCGATTCGCTCGGCCGCATGAAACGCGGGTCCGTGGTGGTGAATCTGGCGCGAGGCGACTTGATTGACACGTCCTCGCTCGTCGCCGCGCTGCAATCGGGACAGATTGCTTCCGCGGCGCTCGACGTGTGCGACCCCGAACCGATCCCGGCGGACAGCCCGTTGCGTTCGCTGCCGAACGTGATCGTCGCGTCGCACATCGCCTCGGCCAGTCCCAAGGCGGTGCGAACGCTGCGGGAGACAGCGGCCAGGCTCGCGGTGACTGCTCTGCGGGGCGAGCCGATGCCGAACGTTGTCAACGGGGTGACTCGATGAGTGGCGAGACGGTTCTGGTAACGGGAGGTAGCGGTTTCATCGGCACATGGGTGCTGCGCGAGCTGCTTGGTCAGCAAACACGAGTCGTCGCGCTCGACGTTCGCCCGGCGACGGAGCGTTGGAATCGCGTGCTCGGGGCCGGGGCGAAGGACGTCGTCTTCTCCGACGTACCGCTGATTGATCGCGACGGGCTGTTAGCGTTGATGAAGCAGCACAACGTGTCACACGTGATTCATTTGGCGGCGCTGCTCACCCCGGATTGTCAGCAAGATCCGTTTCGCGGATGCCAGGTGAATGTGCTCGGCAGCACAGCCGTCTTCGATGCGGCTCGGTTGGCGGGTTCGGTCCAGGCGATCGCGTTCGCGAGTTCGTACGCCGTGTATGGCAGTGCGAGTGCCACCACTCCCCAGCCTCCCATGTTTTATGGTGCGTTCAAGCAGGCGGTCGATCTGATCGCGCAGCAGTATTGGACCCATTTCGGCCTGCGGTCGTTGGCAATTCGCCCCCATGTGGTATACGGACCGGAGAGGGAGATCGGACTGACTGCGGGGCCGTCGCTGGCGTGTCGGGCGGTCGCGTGTGGCGAGTTCTATCAAATCGGCTACACTGGCACGGCAGGCTACGACTATGTCGAAGACGTCGCCCGAGCGTTCGTCCGGGGTGCGTTGGAGTGTCCACCCGGGGCCACAGTCGCCGACCTGCCAAGCGAGCGGGCGACAACGCACGAGATCGTCCGGCATATTGAAAAATGTCTGCCCGCAGCGAAGGGACGCATCATGGTCTCCGGCCCGGCGATCCCCGCGAACGTCCCCACGGCCTTCAGCGACATTCGCCGGGTGCTGCGCGGCTGGGAGCCAACATCGCTGGCCAGCGGCATCGCTCAGACGATCGCCTATTACCAACGAGCGGAGAGCAACGCATGCCCCACCCCATCGCCATTGACGATCTGCTCTGTTTCACCCAGCAATGCCTGCAGCACGCGTCTGGCTGCGGGGACCGTGAACTTGACGGGAACACCCCACGGCGTCGGCGGCGCGAGAAAACCACCCGTCTTCCTGCGACCGGGCGACCGCGTGACGATTGAAATCGATGGAATTCGCGCACCCACGAACCCGGTCATCGCTGAAGGAGAGCAATGATGAATCGTACCTGCCGTATTCAACCGCTGGGGCATCCGGTCCAAGTGCTTCTGTGGAGCGCGGCCATCGTCGCGTGGGCGCTGGCCCGCAACGCGGCTGGTGACGAGCCGCGTTTTGTCGATCACTCGCTGCTCATCGCTCCCGAGTATCCGTGTACCTGGCCGAGTCATCCGTTTCCGCGCTTCGGCATCATCCATTCTCGCACGATCGGCCCGGAATCCGCCTATAACATCGACACCTTGCTGATCGACGGCAATACGGGAACGCAGCTCGACGTGCCGCCGCATTCGGTCGCGCGACCAGAACTGAAGCGTGAGAAATCGGGGCCGCTCGGGCTGGCCTACACCGACAAGATCGAGCCTTGGCAATTTGGCGGCGAAGCCTGCGTGGTTGATGTGCGCGATTTGCTCGATCAGGCTCCGAAGGGAGCCAGTCCGCTCGTCCGACCAGAGCATGTCGCGCGATTCGAGCAACAACATCGACCGGTCCGTTTCGGCGACGTGGTCCTGTTCCGGAGCGATTATTCGGACAAGTACTATCGGCCGCTGCCGGAGGGCCGCCGGTTCATCGCCGATGTCCTCGATCGCAAGGCCCCCGGTTATCCCGATCCCGACCCGGATTGCATGGAGTTTCTCGGCCAACGTGGCGTGCTGAACCTGGGGACCGACAGCGCCAGCATGGGGCCGCTCCCCGATCTCGCCGAGCCGACGCATTACGCCGGGTTGAAGTATGGCATGATCTGGACCGAAGGGGCGACCAACCTGGGCGAGTTGCCCGCGACCGGCGCGTTCTACTGTCTGCTTGGGCCGAAGCACGAAGGGGGGCCGTATGGCGAAGGACGGGCCTTCTCGATCGTCGGGGGCGATTTGCCCAGGAGGCTGATCGAGTCTTGCAAGAACAAACGGGCGATCGATCTGTCACCGACGCTTTCGCCGAAGTTGCCGCTGACGCACCCCGGTATCGGCACCGGCGAGCATCGACAGACTTATCTGAAGGTCGATTTCCTCTACTCCGAGTATCTCGACATGTGGCATCATGGCCACCTGATGGACGCGATGGCGGGAACCCATCTCGTCCCGCCGTCGTTCGCCTTGCCCGCAGACGACGGATTCATCCCCTATGCCCCCGAAGTGCGCGGTTGGCTGGAGGAGTACGAAAAAACGTATGGCAAACGAGGTGTCAGTCGGCTAACAACGGAACAAGTTCCAATTCACTGGACCTGCGGCGAAGCCCGCGTGATTGATGTTCGCCCGCTGGTTGGTTCGACAAAACAATCGCATTGGCCTGCGTCGCCTGAGATTACGGTCGAACACGTGCAAGCTTACGAAAAGACCGCGGGCGCTTTGCGGCAAGGCGACGTCGTCATCTTTCGCACAGGACACATCGACCGATACTTACGGCCAAGCCCAGCAGATGCGGGCCTGTGGCTCGAGCCACTGCAAGGTAAAGCCGAAGGTTGGCCGGCTCCCGGTCCCGACGTGATCGTCTACCTGAAGGACAAGGGAATTCGGTGCATCGCCAGCGACGCGCCCGATCTCGGCGGCGTCGATCCGCGTCGCGCGCTGATGACCTATTGGGCGCTGGGAAGTCGGGAAATGGTCGGCGTCGAGTTTCTGGCGAATGTCGACAAGATTCCTCCCACCGGGGGTTATTTCCTGTTCGCGGCTGTCAAAGTCCGCGACTGTCACGGCGGACCGGGTCGCGCCATCGTGCTGTGGTAGGGCGGCGGGCAGAAGGGAATTGGAAACCCGGAATCGGAAAACATGAAGGAAGTGCAAGCCGCGGATCGCACAACGCAAATGCCCACTCCCCACTCCCCACTCCCTGATCCCCTCTCCAAAGTCGCCTGGCGGATTGTTCCTTTCATCTGCCTGCTGTACGTGCTGAACATTCTCGACCGCGCGAACGTCGGCTTTGCGCGGCTGGCGATGCAGGACGACCTGGGGCTGACGAAGGCGGCCTTCGACCTCGGAT
Organism: Pirellulaceae bacterium; assembly: GCA_024102795.1. GTDB lineage: Bacteria > Planctomycetota > Planctomycetia > Pirellulales > Pirellulaceae > JAGFJK01. The sequence goes on along the minus strand of JAGFJK010000438.1, from coordinate 18,670 downwards.
ACGGGATGTTCTACGTCGGCTACATCCTCTTTGAAGTTCCGAGCAACCTGCTGATGCGGCGATTCGGCGCGCGACGCTGGATTGCCCGGATCATGATCACCTGGGGGCTCGTCTCCGCAGCCACGATGTTCGCCAGCGATCTTTGGACGTTCTACGCCTTGCGGATCCTGCTGGGGATCGCCGAAGCTGGGTTCTTTCCGGGCATCATCCTCTATCTCAGCGATTGGTTTCCCGATCGACAACGCGCCAAGATGACGGCGTTCTTCATGCTGGCGATCGGCGTGGCGAATGTCTTCGGCAATCCGCTTTCGGGCTGGATCATGGATCAATTCGACGGAGTGAACGGCTGGCATGGCTGGCAGTGGCTGTTCCTGCTGGAAGGACTGCCGACTTCGCTGGTCGGGGTCACGGTTCTGTTCTACTTGCAAGACTCGCCAAGCGAGGCACGCTGGCTGTCGGAAGACGAACGGAACTGGCTCGTTGCGCACCTGGCCGAAGAGGATTCCCAACGACAGGCACAACATGGTCCAGACCGTTGGCAGGCGATGCTGCAACCGCGTGTGTGGCTCTTGATTGCCATCTACTTCACGGTGGCGGTCGGATCGAATGCGGGAGGGGCCTATTTCCCGACGCTCATCAAAGAGCAGTACGGATCCGCGACCAACTTTCAGATCGGGCTCCTGACGGCGTTGCCGCATCTGTGCGCGATCGTGGTCATGTCGCTGGTGGGAATCAGTTCCGATCGCACCGGGGAACGTCGGTGGCACCTGGCGGGTTCCGCGCTGCTGGCCGCCGGCGGATGGAGTCTCGTGGCGTGGGGGCCGTCGCCGATCGTCGCGCTCGTCGGGCTCTGCCTCGCCCAAATGGGGATGATGAGCATGCTGCCAGTGTTCTGGACTTTACCCGGCGTCTTCTTGTCGGGAGTCGCGGCGGCGGGAGGCATTGCCTTGATCAACTCGGTCGCCAACATCGGCGGCTTCTTCGGCGCTTCGATCCTGGGCCAACTCGGACTTTGGTCGATAACCGCAATCCTGTTCTCCGGCAGTGTGCTGAGTGCCACGTCGCTACGGCGTTGGCATGCCGGTCGTTCTTCTACGGCGGAGGTGGGTGATGAGTAGCAGCCTGTTTTCCTTGACGAATCGAGTGGCCGTTGTCTCTGGCGCCGCCCAGGGACTTGGCCGCGCGACCGCACTGGCTCTCGCGCAACACGGTGCACATACCGTGCTGGTGGATCGCAATCTCGTCGGAACCGAGGCCACTGCCTCGCAGATTCGATCGCTGGGTCGCGAAACACTGGTTGCGCAGACCGATGTCGCGAACCCGGACGCGATCGCCGAACTGTTCCAGCAGGTTGACGCGCGATTTGGCCGTGTCGACTTTCTCGGCAACATCGCAGGCGACGGTCACTTGGCCAAACCGGAGGACCTGACCATCGCCGATCTGCACCGTGTGCTGCAAAACCTGGTGGTGGGCCGCTTCGCGATGTGTCAGGAGGCGGGGCGCCGGATGTTGGCTCAAGGGCGAGGCTCAATCATGAATATCGGGTCGCTCGCGAGTTCCACTGCCCTCGGGCGCGGGCACATTGCCTACAGCATGGCGATGGGCGCGGTCATTCAGATGACGCGCGAGCTGAGTACCGAATGGGCCTATCGCGGCGTGCGTGTGAACTGCGTCACGCCGGCTCAAGTGGTGAATCCGGGCCTCGAAGCACGGATGGCCTCTGACTCGACTCTGGAAGGCCGGTTCCTGCGGGGCATCCCCGCCGGGCGCCTCGGTCGGCCCAATGACATCATGGGTCTGGCCGTGTTTCTGGCGTCCGACAGTTCAGAATGGATTACGGGAGCCATCATCCCCATGGACGGCGGCAACATGGCCATGAATGCCGGCGGCACTCCGGGCCACGAGCAGCGGGCCGTCCAATCGTTTCATGCGGAGAGCAAGTAGGAAACCATGAGCCAAAACCAGTCCCTTTCGGACGAGCAGATCCTCGCTCTCTATCGGACCATGCAAGTCATCCGTCAGACCGAAGAGGAACTCGCCCGCTGTCATCAGCGCGGGCTCATCCACGGAGCGTGTCACACCTATGTCGGACAGGAAGCGATTGCGACCGGCGTCTGTGCTCATCTGACCGAACGCGACCCGATCTTCTCGACGCATCGAGGACACGGCCACGCGCTTGCGAAAGGTATGCCGCCGCGCGAACTGATAGCGGAACTGTTGGGACGCGAAACCGGCTGTTCACGAGGTCGCGGCGGTAGCATGCACCTCTTCTCCCCCGAGCTCGGCATGATGGGAACCAGCGGCATCGTCGGTCCGTGCCTGTTGCAAGCTTGCGGCGGTGGATACAGCTCGAAGATACTCCAGAACGGCACGGTGGCGGCGGCATTCTTCGGCGACGGGGCGGTCAACAACGGCGCGTTCCATGAAGCGCTCAACATGGCCAGCATCTGGAAGCTGCCGGTTCTGTTCATCTGCGAAAACAACCAGTTCGCCACCGAAGTCCCTTTCTCGTATTCCAGCGGCAATCCCAGCGTCGGCTCGCGCGGCGCGGCCTATGGCATCACCGGCGTGACCGTCGACGGGAACGATGTCCTGGAGATCCATCGTGTCGCAGGCGAAGCTGTCGCGCGGGCGAAAAGCGGCGACGGCCCGACACTCATCGAATGTACGACCTATCGCACCCGCGCGCACGCCGAGGGGATGGGTGACTTCACTTATCGGACGAAAGAAGACGTTGCTGCCTGGAAGGAAAGATGTCCGATCGCGCGGCTGAAGTCATCGGTGATCGGGCTGTCGCCGAAGGGCGACGAGTTCGCGCGGCGTTTCCAATCGATCGAGCAAGAGGTGGCCGACATCGTTCGCGCGGGGCGCGAGTTTGCCGAAGACAGTTCGCCGCCCGCTGCCGAATCCGCCACAACCCATGTCTTCGCGGAGCCGTCGTCTCGCTCTCAGTTCGCGAGCTCAACGGGAGGGGAGCCCGAGGCCAACGACCGGCCGATCTCGTTCGTCGCCGCGACCCTCGAAGCGCTCGATCACGCCATGGCGACCGATCCCACGATCTTCGTCATGGGCGAAGGGATCGGGGTCCGCGGCGGCAACTTCACCACCACGCAGGGTCTGTTCGCCAAGTACGGCCCCCAGCGGCTGTGCGATACGCCCATCTGCGAACGGGGCTTTGTCGGCCTCGCGTGTGGAGCGGGGATGACGGGCACGCGGCCGGTCATTGACTTCATGTTCATCGACTTCATCAACGACGCGTTCGGCGAGATCGTCAACCAGATCGCCAAAATGCAATACATGAGCAGCGGGCGGCTGAAGATGCCGGTCTTGCTGCGCGGCTGCGGGGGTGTCGGCCACTCCGCGGCGACTCACCATTCCGGCATGTATCATTCGGTTTATTCCCACATCCCAGGCCTGCGGGTCGTTCTCCCCTCGAACCCTTACGACGCCAAAGGACTGATGGCTCGCGCCCTGCGCAGCGATGACCCGGTCCTGTTCCTTGAACACCGCGAACTGATGCAGATCAAAAGGCATGTTCCCCCGGAACACTACGAGATTCCCTTTGGTCGGGCCCGAATCGTTCGGTCCGGAACCGACGTCACCGTCGTCGCCCTCTCCTTGATGGTGCAGCACGCTCTCAAAGCTGCCGAGCAACTCGCATCCGAAGGAATCTCGGTCGAGATCATTGACCCCCGCACCGTTTCGCCACTGGACATCGACACGATTCTGCCATCCGTATCCAAGACCGGACGGATCCTGGTTGTCGACGAAGCGTTCGGCCCGTGTGGCTTCGCGTCGGAGATTGCGGCTCATGTGGCAGACGAGGGATTTGATGACCTCGATGCGCCGATCAGACGCTTGTTCGGTGCGCAGGCTCCCACACCCTACGCGCCAACTCTGGAGCAAGCCGTGGTTCCGAATGTCGAGCGGATTGCTCAGGCGATTCGTGAACTGGTGAGGGAGTAATTCCATGCCGCATTCCATCACGATCCCCCGTCTAGGCTGGTCCATGGAAGAAGGCGTTCTCGCCGAGTGGTTGAAAGCCCCTGGAGAATTTGTTCGTGTGGGCGACATGTTGTTCCTGCTGGAAGGGGACAAGGTCGCTACGGAGATCGAGTCGCTCGACTCCGGGTACTTGTGCGTCCCGACCGACGCGCCGCGGCCCGGAACGACCGTCAAAGTCGGCGAGGTGATCGGGTTCCTGATCGCCGATGGAGAGTTGGCTCCGACTTCCATACGGATTCAGCCGACGACTCCCGTCCCGACTGCCACACCGCGCGAAGCAGCGCTCCACCTTGCCAGAACCGCGCCCGTTCCCTCGGTCGCATCCGCCTCGCCAACAGTACATCAAGCGATGCCACGCGCCGCCGGTCCCGCGGCGCGTCGGTTGGCCCGTGAACTTGGCATCGACCTCAATGCCGTCTTCACTCCCGACCCCACGGGCCGGGTCCTCTGCGAAGATGTGCAGCGTGCGGCAAATCAGCGACGAAAGAGAGGCTCCTCCAGTGTGAATGCATCTTCCAAGGTGTCTACACCACGCGCTCGGCGACGGGCACGAGAACTTGGGATCGACTGGACGAGCCTCGACGGTACCGGTCGAAACGGCAGGATTCGCGAACGGGATGTCCTCGCTGGGGCGATGGCACCCGCAGTGAAGACTGCTCCATCGCCCATCGAAATCCCCCCTGCCGAACCTGGCCGCCACGTTCCCGCATCGAAACTCCGCCGGATCCTTGCACAGCGCCTGTCCGCCGGAGTCCATCAGGCGGTCCCCGTGACTCTCACCACCAAGATTAACGCCATCTCGCTCGTTGCCCACAGGGAACAACTCAAGTCCGAGTCGCAGACGGGTGTGGTTCCCGCCTACAACGACATCCTGATTCACCTCGCTGCTGAAACCTTGCGGGAACTGCCGGACCTCAATGCCTGCTGGTATCGCGAAGGAATCCACGCTTACGAAGCCATCAACATCGCAACTGCGGTTGACACTCCGAACGGATTGCTCGCTCCGGTCGTGCGCGACGCGGACCGCTTGTCCCTGCCCGAGATCGCGGATCGCACCCGGCAACTGCTCGCCGCCGCGCGCTCGGGGCGGTTGAGCCAGAATCAACTCACGGGGGGGACGTTCACAATCTCGAACTTGGGGATGTTCGGTATCGACGCGTTCACGCCGGTCCTGAACATGCCGCAGGCCGCGATTCTCGGGGTCGGCCGGATCATTGAAGAACCCATCGTACGAGACGGCCGACTTGTCGCCGGGAAGACCATTTCGCTTAGCCTGACATTCGACCACCGTGTCGTCGACGGCGCCCGCGCCGCCCGCTGGCTGCAACGCTTTTGCGAACGCCTTCAAACGACCGACTGCTGACGACTCTCCAGGGTCACGAGCACAGCATCATGTGTCTGGCGATGAGTCGCGACGGCCGGTTTCTCATTTCCGGCAGCCGTGAAGTCATTCAAGTCTGGACGCTTCGGTAGGCAGAGGCCCGCAACACGCCGTATCGAGTCACAGATTCCGGGACTTCTTGAAGCATGAGGCCGTGCGTAGTGCATTCGACAGACACTGTGGTACATTCCAACTGGAGTATTCACGGCGGTGAATCGAGTGAGGAGCTGTTTTGAGACCGCACAAAGAGAGACAGGACACGTCGCTCCGCCGCGGAACGCGGCTGGCGGTGCCGTCCGCTGTGGCTTTAATGGCCGGCGTGGTCGGCGTCGTGTTGTCGTGCGCGGCGGCGAGCCGAGCCGATGAGGGGCTTGAGTTCTTCGAGAAGAAGGTCCGGCCGGTGCTGGTCGAGCATTGCTATTCGTGCCACAGCGCCGAGGCGAAGGAACTGCACGGGGAACTGCGGCTCGATCTGCAGGCGGGTTGGAAGTTGGGAGGGGAGTCTAGACAGCCGGCGGTCGTGCCGGGGAAGCCCGACGAGAGCGCGTTGATTCGCGCGGTCCGGCATGACGAAGACGCTTCCGCGATGCCGCCCGGTAAGCCACGGCTCTCCGACCAGGTCGTTGCCGACCTCGCCACCTGGGTGCGAATGGGGGCTCCCGACCCGCGCGAGGGAACCGTGACGCGCGACGGGGACGATCGCTGGAAGGCCCAGTTTCAAGATCGGCTCGACTGGTGGAGCCTGCGACCAGTGGCCGACGTGGCGCCCCCGGAGGTTGCCGGTGAGTGGCCGCGCGATGCCGTGGACCGGTTCATTCTCCGCCAGCTTCAGCAGCACTGGCTGTCTCCCGCGGCGGATGCCGATCCGCTGACCCTGCTGCGCCGGCTGTCGTTCGTCCTCACCGGTCTGCCCCCCGCGTCCGAACTGGTGCACACGTTCCCGGCTCGTTACGAACGGGACCCGGACGCGGCACTCGAGGCCATCGTCGACCAGTTCTTGCAATCGCCTCATTTTGGCGAACGAATCGCCCGGCACTGGATGGACGTGGTCCGGTACACCGACACCTACGGCTACGAATGGGACAACCCGGCCAAAGGGTCGTGGGAGTACCGGGACTATCTGATCCGCGCGTTCAATAAAGACATCGGTTTCGATCATCTCATGCGTGAGCAGATCGCCGGGGACCTGCTGGCAACTCCGCGTAGCGATCCCGCGAGTGGCTTCCACGAGAGCCTGATCGGACCGATGTTCTATCACATGGGCGAGCATCGGCATGGAGACAACGAAGTTATCAACGGCGTCCGCGAGGAGATGATCGACAACAAGATCGATGCCTTCTCGAAGGCCTTCTTGGCGATGACCGTGGCGTGTGCGCGCTGTCACGACCACAAACTCGATGCCATCTCGCAGAAGGATTACTACGCGCTGGCCGGGGTGTTCATGATGCCCCGCTGGACGTCGCGCACGATCGACGCTCCGGAAAAGAACGCCGCGAAGATTGAGGAATTGCGGCGGCTGCGCAGCGCGATTCGAGAACGTACGGCGACCCTGTGGGCTCCGCGGGCGGAAGAACTGGCGGCGGGGGACTCGCTTCGTCAAGCCGCCGGGGAACTCGATCGGGCGCAACTGGCGCAGTCCCACGTTGGCGATGTCGAGTGGTTGTTGCATCAACTGCTGTCCCAGGCGACCGACGAGGCGACGACATCGGCCTGGCAGCAACTTGTGAGCCAGTGGCGCACGACGAGCGAGGAGCGGAGGCTGGCGAATGCCAAGTTTACAGCTCTGGTCGATTTCTCCGGGCCCGGCATGCCCGAAGCGTTCGCCGTCGACGGCGACGGGATGCGGACCGGCTACGCGGCGGGCGGCGAACCGCTGATCGCCCTGGAAGGAGACGTTGCCATCGAGCGACTGTTGCCGCGCGGGCTGCACACGCACGCCCTCTCTTCCAAGCTCCCCGGCGCGTTGCGACTGCCTCGACAGGAGGATTTGCCCGGCTCGCATGTCAACCTGGCGCTGGCGGGAGATCAATGGAGCGGCTATCTGCGGATTTCAGATAACGCCTTTCAGACCGAGAATGTCACGTTCCTCAGCCAGCCGCAATCGGCTTGGATCACGCTGGCCGACATTGCACCGACCAACGGCCTGCAGCGCGTGGCGTATGAGATCGCCACCAGCGATCTGAATCCCAATTTTCCGCCACGCACCGGACTGGCTCGGGCTGGCGGAACGACGCTGCCGCCGCAGGATGAAGGCTTCGACAAGCGGAGCTGGTTCAGCGTGACGGGGATCGTCAGCCACGATCAGCCTGGCCAGCCGCTGGACGACCTGCAGCGGTTCGCGAGCCTGTTTGCCGATCCGCCTCCGACGGGCACGAAAGAAGCCTGGCAGCGTGTCGGAGGCTGGCTGGCCCGCAGCGTCGCCAGGTGCCAGGCGGGGCCGGTCAGCGGAGACGACGTGCTGCTCGTCAACTGGCTGCTGGCTCGGGGGCTGCTGCCGAATCGGCTCGCGGAGGACTCGGAGCTGGCGGCGCTCGTGAAGCAGTATCGCGACGTCGAAGGCACGCTGCCGTTTCCCCGCACCTGCAACAGCATGGACGAACGGGGCGTCGCGCCATTGGACTACGCCCTGAACATTCGCGGCGACATCAACCGTCGAGGCCAGCGCGTACCGCGAGGGCTGCCGCAATTCGCTGGCACGTTCGGAGGACTCTCCTCCAACACCGCAGCGGCCGGCAGCCCGCACAGCGGCCGTCTGGAACTGGCCGAGTTCCTGGCCGATCCACGCCATGGTCTGGCGGCCCGAGTGTACGTCAACCGCGTCTGGCAGTGGGTCTTCGGCGACGGGCTGGTGCGAACGCCCAATGACTTCGGGCACCTGGGCGAGCAACCCTCGCATCCGGAATTGCTCGATTATCTGACTCGCGAATTCATCGCCGGCGGCTGGTCCACCAAGCGGTTGATCCGGCGGCTGGTGCTCAGTCGCACATTCCGGCAATCCGGCGCCGTGTCCGCTCAGGCCGCGGCTGTCGATCCAGCCAACCGCTGGCTGCATCACTATCCGACGCGGCGGCTTGAGGCCGAGGCGATTCGCGACGCGCTGCTGGCCGTCTCCGGGCAACTCGACCGCACGCTGTACGGTCGGCCGATCAATCCGCAGCGGCAGGTCGAGGACGCGGCCAAGCGATTGTTCTCCGGTCCGCTCGACGGGAACGGCCGTCGCTCGATCTATCTCGAAGTGTCGATCATGGACCGCTCGAAGTTCCTGCAGAGCTTCAACGCGCCCGACCCGAAACTCCCCACCGGTCGGCGCGACGAAACCAACGTCCCCGCTCAGGCGCTGGTCATGCTGAACGATCCGCTGGTCCTGGCGATGGCCGACCACTGGTCTTCCGGACTGGTGGCGGATGGCAGTCCGTCGGTCGAGGACCGGGTTCGGGCGATGTTCGTGCGGGCTCTTGGTCGTCGGCCGGAAGCGGACGAACTGGCCCGCTGGGCGGCGCTGGTCGAGAATCTGTCCACTGGCGATCGCGTGCTGGCCGACCGCGCCGCGTGGAAACACGCGGCACATACGTTGTTCAACTTGCAGGAATTCACCCATTGCCGGTAGGCGATTCCGCGGTAGAGATCTGCCATGTCGTTTCAACATCGTGTCACTCGTCGCCAGCTTCTGCAGACGGCGTCGACCGGCTTTGGATGGCTGGCATTGTCCGGTTTGCTCGCCGAGGAGGGGCGAGCGGACAGCAAACCGCACTCGCCCCGACCGCACTTCCCCCCGACGGTCCGCAGCGTCGTCTTCTGCTTCATGGACGGCGGCCCCAGCCACGTGGACACGTTCGATCCCAAGCCCATGCTGAAGAAGCACGAGGGCGAGAAGGTCGGAGACCATTCGACGAACGCCTTGTACACCGATCGGAACCGCATGTGGCTCCCCAGCCCCTGGGAATTCCGGCAGCGGGGCGAAAGCGGCCTCTGGGTCAGCGACCTGTTCCCTCACATTGCCCGAGTGACCGATGAGATCTGCGTCATCCGTTCGATGGTCGGCCATCTGCCGCTGCACGGGCAACAGAACCTGCTGCTGCATACTGGCCGCGTGACGGGGCAGCATCCGAGTCTTGGCGCGTGGGTCTCGTATGGACTGGGGACCGAGATCCGCGACCTTCCCGGCTATGTGCTGTTGAATAACGACTGGGTGCCGAACGGTGGGATGGAGAACTTCGGCAGCTCATATCTGCCGGCCAGCCATCAGGCGACGATGGTGCGGGCGAAGGGGGCTCCCGTCGACAACATCGTGCCCGCCGACGCCGCCGACCTGCAGCGCCGCAAGCTGGCCCTGCTGGTGGAGCAGAACACGGCGTTCGCCCGCCAGGCTTCGAACGGCGACGCGATCGAGGCGGCGATCGCCAACTATGAGACCGCGTTTCGCATGCAATCCGCGCTGCCGGGATGGTGCGATATCAGCGCCGAGCCCGCGCATATCCACACGATGTACGGCATTGGTTCGCAGGACGAGCATCAGAACGACTACGCGATGCAAGCGCTTCGCGCGCGGCGGCTGGTCGAAGCCGGCGTGCGGTTTATCGAGATCACCTGCCCCAGCTTCGATGGCAACAATTCGCCCTGGGATCAGCACGGGGCGCTCAAGGCGAACCACGAAAAGAACGCCCGCATCACCGAGCAGTCGGTCGCCGCGCTGATTCGCGACCTCAAGCAGCGCGGCCTGCTGGATGAGACGCTCGTGGTCTGGGCGGGCGAAATGGGGCGTACGCCGCACAGCCCCGGCAAGGACGGCCGAGATCATCACATCAACGGCTACTCCATCTTCCTGGCCGGCGGCGGCATCCGCGGCGGCATGACCTACGGAACCACCAACGACTTCGGCGAAGCGGTGGCCGAGAACCCGGTCACGATCCACGACATTCACGCCACGATCCTGCACCAGTTGGGGATCGACCACGAGCGCCTGACCTTCCGCTCCGGCGGCCGCGACCACCGCCTGACCGACGTCCACGGCCGGGTGGTTCGGGAGATCCTGAGATAAACGCCGTGGGGAAACTGGAAACAGGGGCCAGCAATTTCCAAGTTTGCACGGATCAACGTATTTTGATAGATTAACCGAGTTCAGCCGGTCCCGCGAAAGTCCGCTTGCCTCTCCTGCCGTTGTCGCCGATTGTTCCCAGGAGCCTGCCCGTGATGTTCCCTGCTTCTTCCCACTCGCCCCATCGTGGTTCCCAGCCAGCCGGTGAGCATGCTGGCCGTTTGCCGGCAGCGGCCCGCTTGCCAGGGGCCGACCTGGTCCGAGTGGGCTCGCGGCGCTGGTTTCTGCAGGTGGGAATGGCCGGGATCGGCGGCCTGACGTTGCCGCAGCTTCTGGCCTTGCAGCAGGCGTCGGGAGCGGGCGCGGCGGCCGGGGGAAGCGATCGCAAGGCCGTGATCCTGTTCTGGCTGTCGGGCGGACCAAGCCACATCGACATGTGGGACCCCAAGCCGGCCGCTCCTCAGGAAATCCGCAGTCCGTTCCCGGCCATTGCCACGAAATTGCCGGGAGTCCAGTTCACCGAACACCTGCCGTTACAGGCTTCGATCGCCGATAAGTTGACGATTATCCGTTCGGTCGACTGCACTGCCAGCAACCACACGCCGATCACCATGCAGGCGGGCAACCCGCTCGCCCGCCGGACCAACGACGGCAACGACGGCGGCGGTTATCCGTCGATCGGTTCGGTCGCGGCGAAGTTCCGCGGGCCGAACGATCCGGCGATGCCGGCCTTCGTGGGGCTGGCCGATTCCTGGGTGTCCGACGTCTGGGAGTCGGGCGACATGGGCAACGCGTACGCGCCGGTCAAGGGGCACGAGCTGGCCGGCAAGTTCGCCATGCCGGAAGGAATTCAGGTCGCGCGGCTTCAGGACCGCGACGGTCTGCGGCGGTCGCTGGACCGGTTCAACCGCAACCTGGAGCACGACCGGACGCTGGACCGCGTGGACCAGTACACTCGCCAGGCCTACGAAATGGTCCTGTCGGGCAAGGTGCAGCGGGCGTTCGACGTGGCGTCGGAGCCCGAGGCGATGCGAGCGGCGTACGGCAGCGAGAGCATCGGGCAGAAGGCACTGCTGGCCCGGCGGCTGGTCGAGGCGGGGGTCACCTTTGTGCTGGTCAGCGGTGCCTGGGGCTACTTCGACCACCACGGCGACAACGTCCGCTGGGGCGGCATCGAAAAGGGCCTCAAGCCTCTGCTGCCGCGGGTCGACCGGACGTTGTACACGCTGGTCAGCGACCTGGAGCAGCGCGGTCTGCTGGATTCGACACTGGTGATGATGATGGGCGAGTTTGGCCGGTCGCCGGTGATCAACAAGGAAGCGGGACGCGACCATTGGACCAACGTCATGTCGATGGTTCTGGCGGGCGGCGGGTTGTCTCACGGCCAGGTGATCGGGGCGACCGATTCCCGCGGCGGCGCCATTGCCAGCAGCCCGGTGCGCCCGCAGGACCTGGCGGCCACCACGTTCCGGCACCTGGGCATAGACCTGAACGCTCACTGGTTCAACTCGCGCGGTCGCCCGATGCCGATCGTGGTCGAGGGTGGCCGGCCAATTCCCGAACTGAGCTGAGCTGAGCGGCGGGGAATTCCACCCAGGATCGCTTGCCGATCGAGGCCCGTCGGCTACCCTGTCCAGGGAAAGAGTCAACATTTGTAGCGGGTCATCGGGCATGATCGACAGCGGCCCGGAATCGGATCAGTGCCATGAAAGCTGAAACTGCAGACCACCCGACACAGGCGCCGCCCACGCCGCCCACGCAGCGGATGCAGTGCATGGAAGTCTGGGGCGGGAACCGGCAAGTCGAACGGGCATTCGAGATGCCGGGGCTTGAGGTGTGGATTTACAGCCAGCCGCACCAGAGCGCCGCCGGCGGGGGAGACGTTTACTATGTTTCGTCGTGCGCTTCCGGTCGGATCACCCGGACCCTGCTGGCCGACGTGAGCGGGCATGGCGAGGACGTGGCCGCTCTGGCCGGCGGTTTGCGGGATCTGATGCGCCGCAACGTGAACGTGATCAGCCAGCGGAGGTTTACCGCGGCGATGAACCAGGAGTTCGGTGAGCTGGCCGCGCACGGAGGCTTTGCCACCGCGCTGGTCAGCACTTTTTTCTCGCCTACCCAGTCGCTGGCTGTTTCCAACGCCGGCCACCCCTTGCCGCTGATCCGGCGGCACGATTCCGGCCAGTGGCTGCCGTTGAGTGAAGTGCCGTCCGCGCCCGGTTCGATCACCAACACGCCGCTGGGCGTGGCCGACGAGGCCGAGTATCCCGGGCTGGAAACCCGCCTGCGGCCGGGCGACCAGGTGCTGCTGTACAGCGATGCGTTGAGCGAGTCGCGGGACGCCGAGCAGCGGCTGCTGGGGACCGACGGGTTGCGCGACGTTTTGCAGTCGCTGGGCAGCGTCGCGCCGGAACGGTTGATCCCCGCTTTGCTGGACTCGCTGCGAGCCGCGAACCCGCAGAACCTGGCGGATGATGACGTGACGGTCGTGCTGCTGCGGGCGACCGGCAGCCAGCCTTCCTGGAAAGACAACCTGCTGGCCCCCTGGCGGCTGATCGGCGGAGTGAACGACGCCACGTCCATTGACACTTGACCCGGCCGTCCATTCATGGGAGAACCGAAGGCGGGGTTTTTCTTGCCAGCCGCCGCTGCGGCGGCCACCTATTGGAAGGCGAGGCCAGCCAGATGAGCATTGCCGAACGACCACGCGCCGAGGCTGCAGCGGCGGATCGGGCCGACCGGGTTCCCAGTGCGGTGCGGCAGCGGCTGGAGTCGCTCCGTCGCCGGACGCTCCGTCAGCGGGCATTGATCGACCTGGGACGCGGCGTGCTGCTGGCGGGCGCTCTGCTGGCCGCGCTGGTCTGGCTGGACAACCGGCTGGAATTGCCCTGGGCAGCCAGGGCGATCGGGCTGCTGGGCGCGATCGGCGCCGTCGTGTGGACTGCCGTTCAAGCCGCTCGCCAACGATACAACTATACCGCCGCCGACGCGGCGGCCGATGTCGAATCGCACTATCCGCAGTATGGTCAGCGGATCCGCACCAGCCGCGACTATGGGGACCCCGACGAGCAGACCGCGCCGGCCGCTCCCGGCATCGTCTCGCTGATGCAGGCGGACACGCAGTTGTACACGGCCGACGTGGACTTCGGGCAAGTCGCCCGCAGCCGCCCTGTGTGGCTTACCTGGCTGGCCGTCGGTGCGGCCCTGGTTCTGGGACTGGCCTGCCTGCTGGCCAATTCAGAACTCTGGATCAGCCTGGGCCGGGCCCTGCTGCTGCCCCTGCAGTACACGCAGGTCACGGTCACGCCACTGGACCAGCCGGTACGGGCGGGGCAAGACGCCGTGATCGCGGCCGAGGTTACTGGCCGACCGGTCCGGCAGGCCGAACTGCTGTATCGACCCTCCGGTTCACAGCAGCCCTGGACCCGCCTGCCGCTGCTGCCGGTGCGGGAATCTGAAGCGGATACCGAAGCAGATGCCGAATTCAGCACTGCCGAGGCCGGGAACCCCAAGGCGCTGACGGATTCTCGGCGGACGCTGACGAACGATGCTGGCGGCGAGCAGTCGCCGGGCGAAAACCGGCGTGCGTCAGACCCGCTGGTCGGTCAGTTGCTGGCCACGATCGCCGATTGCCAGGAAGATCTGGAATACAAGGTTGTGGCCGGGCCGCTGGACAGCCAGGTCTGGCAGCTCCGCGTGCTGCAGCCGCTGGAAATGCAGCAGTTCACCGCCCACGTCGAATCGCCCGCCTATACCGGGCGGGCTCCGGAAACCACGGAGAGCCTGGACCTGAAGGTGATCGAGGGCGCGACCGTGCGGTTGGATCTGATAATGAACCGGTCCCCGGCCGACGCTCGGCTGATCCCGCTGGACGAGAACGGGCAGCCGCTGGCCGATCAGGCTCGCGAAGTGACCATCGCCGGCACTCATTTGCAAACCACGCTTCCGGCCATGAAGGAATCGCTGACGTGCCTGATCACGGCGGCCGCGGCCGACGGCATCACGTTCGAATCGCCCCGGCTGCGGATCCAGGTACAACCGGACGCTCGGCCCCGCGTGCGGTTTGTCGAACCGGCGGAGGACCTGGAGGTGATTCCCACCACGGAAGTCACCTTGGCCGTGGAGGCTGGCGATGATTTTGGTCTGCGACAGGTCGGCATCCTGTACCAGATCGGCGACGAGCCGCCGCGGACCTTGTGGTCGCAGCAGTTCGACGCGGACCAGCCGCGTGAGATGCAAGTGCGTCCGGTGCTGTCATTGGAACAGTTTCCGCTGACGCATCAGGATGCCGTGACGTACCATGCGTTTGTCGAGGACAACCATCCCGATGGCCCGCGGCGGACGACCACCGAGCTGCGGTTCATTGATATCCGGCCGTTCAAACGGGAATACGAGATTCTGCCGGCCAGCGGCGGCACGTGAAACGGTACGTCCACAACTCTGGAAGAGTTGATCGCCCGTCAACGTGACAATCTTCGCCGCACCTTCACCGTCGCTCAGCAAACCCCCGTCGCCGCCGACACGCTGCAACGCATCACCACCAACCAGCAGGAGCTGCTGGACGCGACGACCGAGTTTACCAATGGGCTGTTGCAGTTCGGCCCGATGCCGCCGCTGGAGGACGCCCTGGTCGCCATGCGCGAAGCGCTGGATGGTCTGGCCGCGCCCAACCTGCCCGAGGCCCAGGCCGGCCAGGAGCAGGCGCTGTGCTCGCTGATCCGCGCTCGCCAGAATCTGCGGCAGATTCTCAAGATGAGCAACAGTTCGTCCGCCTCGCAGTGCCGGCAGTTCGACCGCCAGCAACAGCAGAAACTCCGGCCGCCGGAAGACCCCAAGCAGCCGGAACAGGAGCAGCAACTTTCCGAATTGCGGGACCAGATCTGCGAACTGGCCGACCAGCAGCGGAAATGGTCCGAGGACGTGCGGTCCAGCAGCAGCCAGTCGCCCAGCGAAAGCCAGCGACAGTCCGAGCAGCAATCGCAGTCTGGTCAGCAATCACAGTCTGGTCAGCAGTCGCAATCCGGTCAGCAGTCGCAATCCGGTCAACAGTCGCAATCCGGTCAGCAATCGCAGACTGGGCAGCAGTCCCAGTCCGGGCAGCAGTCGCCAGGGGCCCCGCAGACTCTGGCGGAGCGTCAGCGGCAGGCGCTGGAGGCCGCTCGCCAGCTTGCCCAGCAGTTGCAGCAATCGGGCAGTTCGGGCCAGACCGCTCCGCAGCGGATGGAGCAGGCGGCCGAGGCGATCGAGTCCAGCTTGCAGGATCTGGCGGGCGATCAGGCCGATCAGGCGTCCGAACGGGCCGCCGAGACGGCCGAACAACTGGACGAATTGGCCGAGCATCTGGCGGCCCTGAACGCGGCCGACTTTGGGCAGCGGCTGGGGCATGCACAGCGGATGGCTGACCGGTTGGCTCGGCAGCAACGCGAATTGGCCGGGCAGCTTGGCGACCAGGCCGGGGCGCCGCGGGACGGCAGCGAGTTGCCTCAAGCGCAGCGGGTTCTGGCGGGGACGACGGACCTGCTGGCCGACTTGCTGGATCGGGTGACCACCGACGCGGTGGAGCAGACGCGCGAAGCGCGGCAGATGATTGACGAGGTGCGCCAGGCGAATCCGCCGCGAGAGCTGGCCCGCACGATGCGCGGAGCGGCGGCCGAGGCCGAGGCTGGGCAAGTGGCGCGAGCCGGCGAGTCAGCCGACCACGCAGCTCGCGGCCTGGAAGAATTGTCCGACGGTTTGCGGCGAGCGCGCGGGCGCCTGCTGCAGCCTCAATTGGAAGAGCTGGTGGCGTTGGAAAAGCTGGTGGCCGAACTGCTGGCTGATGCGCGGCGGAGCGACGCGAACGAGCAAGCCCTGCTGCAGCAGCGGGCCGCCGAGCTGCAACGGCAGGTCGAATCGCTGGCCGCCCGCGATCCGTTGCTGGCTCAAGCGCTGGACGCTCAGCGGCAGTCCCAATCGCAGGCAGGTGACCAGGCGGGAACCGAGAGTCAAGGCGATCCCGCCGGGCAGCCTGGCAACTCGACGAGTCCTGGCAACTCACCAGGCACTTCCAGCTCCGGGAACCAGCCTGGCGACAGCTCGCAGACCCAGCAGGCGCAGTCAGGCGGTCCGGGCAACGGTTCGGGAACCAGCGTCGAGCGGCCGCGGGACAGCGGTTTCAACCGGTCGCGCGAGACGCTGGCCGAGGGCCTGCGCGAGCTTTCGCGCGCCTTGCAAGCTCGTGTCCAGGAAGCGATCCTGGCCAGCGTTCTGCAAGAATCGGACGAAGCGGTTCCGCCGGAGTATCGCGAGCTGGTCGAGCAGTACTATCGAGAGCTGTCCGACGACTTGCGATGATTCAGTGGACCCAACCTTATCCGTGGTACGTGTATCTGGTCACGGCGGGTGCGCTGATCGCGGTGGTCGTCGTGGCCCGGCGAATCGCCATTTCAGCCCAACTGCGGCGATGGTGGCTGTTCGTGCCCCGGTTGCTCGTGCTGGGCGGCTTGCTGCTGATCCTGCTCAGCCCCACGCGGCGTGACGAGACGCGGCTGCCGCCCCGTCCGGCGCGAGTCACCTACCTGGTCGACACCTCGCGCAGCATGTCGCTGGACCGTCCGGTCAGCCGGCTGGACCAGGTGAAGCAGGCGATTGCCGCCGCCGAACGGGGGTTGCCGGCCGACGATCGGCCGCGCGTGGCGTTCTATCGGTTCGGTGAACAGTTGGCGGCCGCTCCCAGTGTACCGCAGCTCCAGCCGCTGGACGCAGCCACGCGGCTGGGCGGAGCGCTGCTGGCGCTGCCCCAGCGATTCGAGCAGGACGTGCCCAAGGCGGTCGTCGTGTTCTCGGACGGCACGCGCAGCGATCAGGAACCCTGGGACGAGGTGGCGGCCGCCTTCCGCCATTTCAAGGTGCCGGTCCACGTGTTTCCGGTCGGCGACAAGTCGGTCCGGGGCGACGTGGCGATTCAGGAGCTGATTGTGCCTCGCCGAGTGGCCTCGGGCACGAAAGTCAGCATTGCCGTGACGATCGGCAGCCACGGCTTCGACAACCAGCGGGTCGAGGTCCAGATCAGGCCGGCAGATCAGCCGCAAGCCGCGCCGCTGGCCACGCTGCCGATCACGCTGTCGGCCCAGCCGCAGCGCTGCGAGCTGGTCGTCGAGGCGGATCGCCGGCTGGGCCGGTTGCAAGTGGAAGTACCCGCGCTGGAGGGCGAGGCGATTCTGGAGAATAACCGGGTTCCCTTCCAGTTGCTGAGCGGCGATCGGCGAATCCGCGTCTTGTACATGGAAGGCACTGTGGGCAATGAGTACCGGTTCATCCACGACGCCCTGGTGGAGGACCCGAACATCGAATGCGTCTCGATGGTCGTCAACGAACAGTATGCGGCCCGCCCGCGGCTGCAGCGGGTTGACGATCCGTACAAGGGTTATCCAGCGACGCGCGAGGAATTGTTTCAATACGACGTGGTGATTTGCAGCGACATCTCGCGGGGCGCCTTCACGCGCGAGCAACTCGACTGGACCGCCGAGTTGGTCGGGCAGCGGGGCGGCGGCTTTGCCATGGTCGGCGGCCATACCAGCTTCGGCGCCGGAAAGTGGGACCAGACGGTCTGGGACCAACTGATTCCGGTCGACATGAGCGGCGGGACGCTGGGAAGCGGCTACTATACGCAAACGTTCTCGGTGCAGATTCCCGACAACGTGCAGTCGCACCCGATCTGGCGGCTGGAGGAAGACCCCGAGCAGAACCGGCAGGCGCTGGCGCTGATGCCCGTCTTCTATGGCACCAACATCGTGCAGCGGCTCAAGCCGGCGGCGATCCTGCTGGGAACGACGCGCGAGTCGTTGCCGCAGATTGGTCAGATGGCCGTCTTCTCCGCCGAAACATACGGTCGCGGCCGCACCTTCGCCATGTCCACCGACTCGACCGCCTACTGGGGCCAGACCTTCGAACGCCAGTGGGGCCGGGGCGATAACCGCTATTTCCGCAAGTTCTGGCGAAACGTGATCCACTGGTTGAGTGAAAACTCGATCGCCGGCAACAAGCGGCTGCACGTCGAAACCGACAAAGTCATCTACCGTCCGGGTGAGCCGATCCGACTGGACGCCATCGCCTACGACGAATCATATCAGCCGACCACGGCCTATCAGCTTGTGGGCACTTTGCGGTTTGGCGAAGCGGATTCCGCAGCGAACGAATCACCCGCCGGCAGCCAGCCGACCGCGGGCGCCGGCGCGCAGGCCGCCGGCCAGCAGCTTATGCCGGTGCCG
>JAGFJK010000412.1 GCA_024102795.1 Pirellulaceae bacterium | reverse complement strand
CTCGGCGGCTCCCGCGGCGGCGGAGCCCGGCGATCTGCTCAAGCTGCACGTCGACCAGATCGACGAGAATCCGTTTCAACCCCGCCGCGACTTCAGCGAACCGGAAATCGCGTCGCTGGCCGAGAGTCTCAAGCAGCACGACATGCTGCAGCCGGTGCTCGTGCGGCGCGTGGGCGAGCGGTATCAACTGATTTCCGGCGAGCGGCGGTTGCGGGCCGCGGTTCAAGCCGGCTGGACCACCGTGCCCGCTCGCCTGCGTGAAGCGGACGATCGCCTGGTGGCGGAGCTGGCGATCGTGGAGAACTTGCAGCGGCAGGATTTGAACCCGATCGAGAAGGCGCTGTCGTTTCGCCGCTACCTGGACCAGCACCAGTGCACTCAGGAGGACCTAGCCGGGCGGATCAAGATCGATCGCTCGACGATCGCCAACCTGATGCGGCTGCTGGAGCTGCCCGAACGAGTGTTGGACGCGCTGCGCGGCGGAGCGATTTCGGCCGGCCACGCGCGGGCCCTGTTGCCGTTGGGCGAGGAGCCAGAGCAGATCGCCTACTGTCAGCGGATTTGCGATGAAGGCTGGAGCGTGCGGGAGACCGAGCGGCGAGTGCAGGAGAAGATTCAGCAGGAAGATGGCGGCGCGTCACCGGCCGCCGGCGGCAAACCCGACAAGCCGCGGCGAACCACCAGCCAGCAAGTGGCGTCGTTGGAACAGGAGCTGCGGATCGCCCTGGGAACGAAGGTCGAGATCCGGCAAACCGGCCGCGGCCGGGGCAAGATCCTGGTCCACTTCGGCAGCCACGAGGAGTTCGACCGCGTGCGGGCGCTGCTGGTCGAGGGGATCCTGCCGCGCGAGCAGACCCGGGTCGGCTGACGGCGTGGGTGCGGTGTTCCTTCTGAGTTCATTCCGTGATTTGTTCTTTGGCTGGTTGTAAGGTAACTCCCTGGAACCACAGATAGCCCGACGCGTAAGCGAGGAGGAATCTTACGAGGACCTCCCTCGCGCACGCGTCGGGCCGCAAGCAGCAATGTCTTACAGCGAATCCGGCTCTCCGAATCGTTCGCTGCCGCCTGGCCCTCCCTACTTCCCTCGCCGGGCGGCCGGGGCTAACATTCAGATTCCGATGGCGGTCCACGACCGTCCGCGGGGCGTAGCGCAGTCTGGCTAGCGCGCCTGCTTTGGGAGCAGGAGGTCCCGAGTTCGAATCTCGGCGCCCCGACTATGACTTGGCTGTCCGCCAAGAATGGTGTTCACATGAACACAACCCTGCCGCCAAGGCGGACCTCAGGTCGATACATTCCAATCGGCCTACCGCTTCGCGCTCGGCGCCGATTTATCCGAAGCCCCGAATCGACGTCGGTTTCCATTTCAACCTCAGAGGTCATTCGCTTCGACGTGGGCAACCACAGCGTGCTGTCGCACCACCTGCACCTGGTCGCTCGCACGCGGCCCCACATCGTGGCCGGGTGGTGGGACGAAGAGGTGGCTTGCCGCAGTGTAGAGCGATTGTCCCCAATCGCTCCTTGCATAACGCACATAGCCGGCGCACAGAACCCGATTGGGGACAATCGGGCTATAAAGAAAGCAACGATTCGGCTGCCGGGAAATCCTGGATGAGCAGGCGCTGCTGAAGAATGCCTGGCTGGCACCGATCTGTTCGGGCAGACTGTTGAGCCGCCAGTGTCCCTTTCGTCCTGCTCGGCCACTGGGACCAACGAGGCTGCTGTCAGCAGTCAATGCGACGCGATCAGCGACGCGATTCCTCCCTCGGACGCCGGCTTCTCGGGCGCGGAGACAGCAACGTCGAACGCACCCAGCCATGCCCGCTATCGGCGGCTGTTTCCTGACGGGCAGCGTCGCCGTCGAGCGTCGGTTAATCCGATCCTGGACATGCCGATGTCCGAGTACGTGCGGATTCTGCTGTGGGTGGTAGCGCAGGCCGTGGCGGCACAAACGGCACCAGAGTCGTACCCGTCGGCGCAGGTGCAACACTTGAGGACCTACGGGCTGGACCCCGACCGCTGGACTGCGGCGGTCGACAACTTTGACGAGTGGTTCGGCTGAGCGGTTGGTTCGACTGAGCGGCTGCGGGAGCTGCTGGGCCGAAGCGGGGACCGCTGGGTCAAGGAAATGCGGAACTGCCGACCGACGTTTAGCTGACCGGGCGGCAATGACCTGCGCCGGCAGAGGCGAGGACGACCAGCGAGCTTGATCGTCAGGCCCACCACGCTCGCCGCTGGAGCACGTCACCCTGCTATTATCCGTCGTTCCGCGAACCCGTCATCTCAGGCAGTCCACTCAGCGTGCATGAATGCCGCGACTCGAAGTTGCCTGGCGCGACCCTTCGCGCCCGTTACCCGTCGCTTCCAGCCCGCTTGTCCCCTGCCGCCCCCTCTCATTCCCCCCTCCGCCGGACCACCCGCTCACCGCTCCAACCGCTGGTCCCGCCGCCCGGCCGCCCAAACCATGGGTGTCTGAGCTTTCTTGACTGGGTGTCTGAGCGTTCTTGACCCTTCTGACCTTTCTGTCATGGGTGTCTGACCTTTCTCATGGCAAGGCGACTGTACTTGCACCCTCACTCCACTCGCCCAGCTTCTTCAGAACGCCTCGTGCGCCACACCACCTGCCACACCATCTTGAGAGCATTGCCGGAATCAGGCGTGGGGTATTGAGGGCTATTGGGGCTATTGACCTCTGGGGTCGATTTGGCGGGATGGGTAATCTTCGTGACATGGGTTGAGTGAAACCCGCGAGGTGAGAGTTGGGCCGCGACGGTGGCCGGCCGGTCGGCGAAACCGAAGTATGGCTTTGCCATGTTCGTTGTCTCGCGGCGTTCCGCCCATGACTTGGCTGCCCGCCAAGAATGGTGTTCACATGAACACAACCCTGCCGCCACGGCGGACCTCAGGTCGATACATTCCAATCGGCTAACCGCTTCGCGCTTGGCGTCGATTTATCCAAAACCCCGAAACGACGTCGGTTTCCATATCGGCCTCAGAGGTCATTTGCTCATTTGCGGAATCTCAACACGGGCGAGGACAACCTTGGCTTCGCCACGGAAGCGGTGATTGCCCGCCAAACAGTGTTCCACGACCCGTCGCGGCCCTCGCATGTCGTGTTGCCCGTGATCCCGCCCGGCAAGTAGCCACGTCGACGAGTTGACCAACTGTTTGTCGAGTGCGCCGATTCCGCGGAAACTGGATTTGCTTCGCCGGCGCGCTGGCGAGCGGCTGGCGGCACCCTGTCGAAATCAGTTCCGGCAAATTGCCCACGTTACCATAAAGGTACCTGACACCTTTTCGTTGCTATACCGTCACAGCCAAATGTCGCTCCATGGCGTCGAGCAGTTCAGAATACTCGACATTGCTGGCTCCATCGACGACTACGTAATCGTCGCCGTCATCTGATGTCGACTGTTCGCACTCGTAGTCGTAGTGGCCAATTTGCCTGTCAAACGTTGAAACGTAGACCAGCCTGGATGGACACGACCTGGAAGAAATTCCGATTGCACACAAGTCTGCTTCCCAATGATCACGGATCATCCAGCCACGCTGATCGAGGCCGATACGCGAAATCAAATCCACGATGGAATTGTCCTTGTTTAGCCTCATTTCACGAACCTCCCATCGAGTAACAGCTTGCGTACCTTCGTGCTATGGAGGAGAGCTTCCTCAACGGTCATATTCAGTACATCGGTGGGTAGCTCCTTCAGGATTCTTCCCTGGCGAAACTGGCCGACAAACGTACTGACGGAGTCATCAAGACTGTTCAATACCTGCCTGGCCGTTGCGCTATTGATGTTCAGCTTCAGCCTGCGAGCCAACGCTTCCGCTCGCGACATCGCTCCTAAACTGCGAGGAATGGCCTCCGATCGGGGTAGCATTGAACTTCCTGCTGGCGTTACCTCAATCCCTTCCACGTACCTGTCAAAATACGCTCGGCAAACGTGCCTTTCAAGACCGGCCAATTGTTGGCGAGTCGGGATCGAGAAACTGCTGAAGCATCAGACCGGCGTATTCGCAGTCGATGTGGGCAACCACACGGTGCTTTCCAACCGCATGCACCTGGTCGCTCGCACGCGGCCCCACATCGCGGCCGGGTGTTCTGAAGAAGAGGTGGCTTGCCGCCAGTGTAGAGCGATTGTTCCCAATCGCTCCTTGCGTAACGCACACAGCCGGCGCACAGAACCCGATTGGGGACAATCGGGCTACACTGAAAGCAACGATTCGGCTGCCGGGAATCCTGGATGAGCAGGCGTTGCTGAAGGACGCCTGGCTGGCACCGATCTGATCGGGCGGACTGATGAGCCGCCAGTGTCCCATTCGTCCTGCTCGGACGCTGGGACCAACCAGACTGCTGACAGCAGTCCATGCGACGCGATCAGCGCCGCGATTCGTCCCTCGGACGCCGGCTTTTCGGAGCACACGCAAGTAGCTACCGGCCAGCCAATCGAGATGCCGCGCCGAGACCTGTGACGCAGACAAGCGGCAGGAGCCCCTGCCAACCTCACCCTTCTAGTGCTGAATGCCGGTTGGAAGCCGCTCGCGTCTGAATTCCCGTGGTTGGATGCGATCACGCACACCGATGTGCGAAACTGGCACAGCCTTGGCGCGTGGATTCGTTCCAACCAGCTTCCTGCGAATACGGTCGATGGTGGGCCCACAGCGAAACTAGAGCATCGACAATCGTTGCCGCCGCCGCTGGGCGCCCAGGAGTCTCGAGAAACCTGTTTGGCATGTGAGTTGCTCGTGGGCTTGGACGGCGCCTGGTTTCCAGCGGCAGGGTGTCGCCAGAGGTTCGTGAGCCAAGCGAGGAGATCGCCATGTCCAACGCACGCGTCAACGGCAGCGGCTCGTCAGCGGTCAGGCCGCCGGCGACGAAGCAGTCCAGCGTGGACAACGATCCTTGGCTTTCGAGCTGGGGCCCGCTGGGCGAGTACTTCATCGATTCGGTCCAGCGCACCATTCTGTTCTGGGATGTGCTGCGGCAGCGCAGCGAGCAGTACTACGCACAGAAGGCGGAAGCGGTGCCGCACGTGCTCCGCTTCGACTTCGAGCTGTTGATGGACGGGCGAACGCTCCCTCGCCCGGTCAATTACTTTCTCATCCGCGTCAAGCCGCCGGCTGGTATCGAAACCGATCCGCGGAAGCGCCCGTTCGTGGTGGTGGATCCGCGGGCGGGTCACGGGCCGGGGATTGGCGGTTTCAAGGCCGACAGCGAACTCGGCGTGGCGATGCGCGCCGGGCATCCCTGCTACTTTGTCGGATTCTCGCCCGATCCAATGCCAGGGCAGACGATCGAAGACATCATGCAGGCCGAAGCAACATTCCTGGAAAGGGTCCTTTCACTGCATCCCAGCGCCGAGGGCAAACCGTGTGTCATCGGCAACTGCCAGGCCGGATGGGCAGTGATGATGCTGGCCGCCACCCGCCCGGAATTGTTCGGGCCCATCATCGTGCCCGGCTCTCCGTTGTCTTATTGGGCCGGCGTGGTGGGCGAAAATCCCATGCGGTACATGGGCGGCTTGCTGGGCGGTAGTTGGCTGACGGCGTTCACGAGCGACATTGGCGCCGGCAAGTTCGACGGCGCCTATCTGGTCGAGAACTTTGAAAACCTCAATCCCGCCAACACCTTGTGGGGCAAGAATTACAACCTCTGGTCGCGGGTCGACAGCGAGGCGCCGCGGTTCCTGGAATTCGAGAAGTGGTGGGGCGGCCACGTCAATTTGAACGCCCAGGAGATGCAGTGGATCGTCGATCAGTTGTTTATCGGCAACCGCCTGGCGACTGCGGAAATCATCACCCGAGACGGCGTGCGCATCGACTTGCGCAACATCCGCTCACCCATCGTCTGTTTCTGCTCCAAGGGGGACAACATTACCCCGCCGCCTCAGGCGCTGGGTTGGATCGTCGATCTCTACCAACAGGACAACGACATCCTGGCAGCCGGCCAAACGATCGTCTATGCCGTTCATGAAACCGTCGGCCATCTCGGCATCTTCGTCTCGGGCGGTGTGGCGAAGAAGGAACACCAGGAGTTCGCCTCGAACATAGATCTGATCGACGTCCTGCCGCCCGGTTTGTATGAAGCAGTGCTGACGCCCAAGACTGCCGACGCCGTACACTCGGAGTTAGCCGTTGGCGACTGGATCGTGCGCTTTGAACCGCGCTCGTTGGCGGACGTCCGGGCCATCGTGCGACCCGATCCCCAGAACGAGCTCCGCTTTGCCGCGGTCCGGCGGGTGTCGGAGATCAATCTGGGGCTCTACCGCGCCTTGTTGCAGCCGCTGGTTCAGTCGGTCGCCAGCCAGCAAACCGCCCAGTGGTTGCACCTGCTCAATCCGTCCGAGTTGCCGTTCGAGCTGTTTTCGGACCGCAACCCGCTGATGCGGCAAGTCGCCTGGTTTGCCGAGCAGGTACGGCAACAGCGTCGGCCGTGTCCGCGGGACAACCCCGTGCTCCCGTGGCAGGCGGCGATCTCGGACTCGATCATCAACGTTCTTGACGGCTGGCGCGATCTGAGGGACTACAGCTGCGAACAGATATTCCTGGGCATATACAGCTCGCCGCTGTTGCAGGCCCTGGTGGGGCTGAAAGCCTCGGACGAACCGCCGCGACGGCGTCCCGGCCTTGATCCCGAGCGGATCGCCTTCATCGAGCGGCGGATCGCCGAGCTCAACTCTCGTCTGGCCGAAGGCGGCCTGTGCGAAGCGGCCATTCGCAGCCTCGTGTACGTCGGCTTGGCGGGGCCGGGCGTCGACGAGCGCACGTTTAACCAGCTTCGCCGCATCCGCGCCGAAAACGCCGTCATGCCGTTGGAGGAATTCAAACGGGTGCTCCGCGAGCAGTTCTTTGCGCTGATGCTCGATCTGGACGGGGCGTTGGCGGCAATTCCCAAGATGCTGCCCGACGATGCCGACGCCCGGTCGGCGATGTTGGAAGTCATCCGGCAAGTCCTTTCGGCTTCCGAGGAGCTCACTGGTGAACGAGCCCAACGCATGGCGCGGATCGAACGATTGTTCCAAGTCAGCGAACCGGCGGAGCCCCTGGCGGGCGTTGCCAGCGGATAGCCATGAACAAAGGCGTGGACCGATGGCGCGTACACACGAGAAATATGAAAGCCTGATCGCACGGTGCAAATCCCTGCCGCTTATTCCCGCCGCGGTGGCGCACCCGTGCGACGAGAGTTCATTGCGAGGAGCGCTCGAAGCCGCCAAACTGGGCATCCTGCACCCGATACTGGTTGGTCCGCGGGCCAGGATCGCCGACATGGCGGGAACGTGCAACCTCGACCTGTCGGGCTATGAAGTGGTGGACGCTCCCCACAGCCAAGCCGCCGCCGATCTGGCGGTGCAACTGGCACGCGAGGGAAAGGCCGAAGTATTGATGAAGGGTAGCCTCCACACCGACGAGCTGATGAGCGCGGTCGTGCGATCGGCGACCGGTCTGCGCACCGAGCGCCGCATGAGCCATGCCTTCATCATGGATGTCCCCAACCTGGACCGCGTGATCGTGATCACCGACGCGGCGATCAATATCTTCCCGACGCTGGAAGACAAGATGCACATTGTTCAGAACGCCATCGATCTGGTTCAAACACTGGGTTTGCAGCAGCCCAAGGTCGCCATTTTATCCGCCGTCGAGACGGTTAATCCCAAAATCCCGTCGACGGTGGAAGCCGCCGCCCTGTGCAAGATGGCCGACCGCAAGCAGATCACCGGTGGGATCCTGGACGGCCCGTTGGCGCTGGACAACGCGATAAGTCGCCAGGCGGCTCTGATCAAGCGAATCGACTCGCCCGTGGCGGGCGCCGCCGATATTCTCCTGGTGCCGGACTTGGAAGCCGGCAACATGCTGGCCAAGAGCCTGACCTTTCTGGTCGACGCCGATGCGGCCGGGATCGTGCTCGGCGCCCGGGTGCCCATTGTACTAACCAGCCGCGCGGACGCCGTGACCACGCGCCTGGCGTCGTGCGCGGTCGCGGCGCTGATCGCCCAAGCATCCCGGGAGGCTACAGCAAAGGCGGTGGCGGGATGAGCGAGGCCATTCTGGTCCTGAACGCCGGCTCGTCGAGTTTGAAATTCGCTGTCTTTCTGGACAGTGATCCGCCGGAGCCGTTGCTGCGTGGCCAGGTCGAGGGGCTCTTTACACGGCCGCACTTCGTGGCCCGAAATACCGCCGGAAGTGTTATCAGCGAGCTTGAGTGGCCAGCCGGAAGCCAACTCGGGCACGCGGGCGCCATCGACCATCTGTTCCGCTGGGGGCGGGACGAGTTGGGCGAGCATCGCATCTCCGCCGCCGGCCACCGCGTGGGACACGGCGGCAGGAAGTTTCTGCGACCCGTGCTTGTGGATGCCGAAGTGCTCGCGGCGCTGGAAGCACTCGTTCCGCTGGCGCCCTTGCATCAGCCCCACAATCTGGCAGCGATTAAGGCCGTGAGCGATCGAGCGCCCGAGATTCCCCAAGTGGCCTGCTTCGACACGGCGTTTCACCGAAGACAGCCTGCCGTTGCCCAATCGCTGGGGCTGCCGCGGCGCTTCGCCGACGAAGGCGTTCTCCGCTACGGATTCCATGGCCTGTCCTACGAGTACATCGCTGCCGTCCTGTCCGATGTGGATCCGCAAGCGGCCGCCGGCCGCACGGTGGTCGCACATCTGGGCAGCGGCGCCAGCATGTGCGCCATGCAAGGCGGTATGAGTATCGCAACCACCATGGGGTTCACGCCGCTTGACGGGTTGCTGATGGGAACGCGCTGCGGCGCTATCGACCCGGGCGTGCTCTTGTACCTGATGGACGCACATGGCCTGGACGCTCGCGGCATCGAGAAGCTGTTGTACCAGCAATCGGGCTTGTTGGGAGTGTCGGGGATCTCCAACGATATGCGTGCGCTGCTGGAATGCGAGTCAAACGACACGCGAGCGAAGGAGGCGATCAACCTGTTCGTCTACCGCATCAGCCGTGAGTTGGGTTCGCTGGCCGCGGCGCTGGGCGGGCTGGACGCGCTGGTGTTCACCGGCGGCATCGGTGAGCACAGCGCCCAGATCCGGGCGCGCGTCTGCCGCGAAGCCGCCTGGCTGGGCCTGGAGTTCGATTCCACATCCAACGAAGGTGGCGGCCCTCGTCTCAGCCGGGTCGATAGCCCGGTGTCCGCGTGGGTTATACCGACCAACGAGGAGTTGATGATTGCCCGGCACACGAGGCATGTGCTGAGAAGAAGCGCATAACGAGAAAACCACGGACTTTTCATGAACGAAAACCCCACCCCTCCGCTGCTGGGTCAGAAGGCGGTCATCCTCGGCGTCGCCAATGAATATTCGATCGCCTACGGCTGCGCCCGCGCCATGCGCAAGCTGGGCGCCGAGTTGGCGATCACCTATCTCAATGACAAGGCGCGGCCGCATGTCGAGCCGCTTGCCAGATTGCTCGAAGCGCGGATCTTTGCGCCTCTGGACGTGCGGCAGCCGGGCATGTTGGAGGACCTGTTCGGGCAGATTGCCACAACCTGGGGCCGCCTGGACATTGCCCTGCATTCCATCGCCTTCGCCCCCAAGGAAGATCTGCAAGGCGGCCTGCTGGACTGTTCCGCCGCGGGATTCGGCGCGGCGATGGACGTTTCGGTCCACTCGTTCGTGCGCATGGCGCGCCTGGCAGCGCCGTTAATGACCGACGGCGGGACCCTGCTGGCCATGAGTTACCATGGCGCCAACAAGGTCGTGCCGAATTACAACGTGATGGGGCCGGTGAAGGCGGCGCTGGAGGCATCGGTCCGCTACCTCGCCCACGAACTGGGGCCGCAACGCATCCGGGTTCACGCCATATCACCTGGGCCGATCAGGACCCGGGCGGCCGGAGGACTCAAGGATTTCGACCTGCTGCTCAACGCGGCCGCCCACCAGGCCCCCGTCGGCGAACTGGTGGATATCGACGACGTGGGCATGGCCGCCGCTTATCTGGCAACACCCTATGCCCGGCGCATCACCGGCAGCACACTCTACGTCGACGCCGGACTGAATATCATGGCGTAGTGTGCGTGTTGGTGATCTCGCCCTCGATACCGCTCGCCCACCTGTGTAGCTCAGATCGAGCCGTGAAAGGTAGAATACGGTGAGAGTCGGGCCATCCGCTTCGTGTTGAGCAAGTCTTTCGAATCCGCCAGCACCTTGACGGCCATGTTGCGAGTCTGACGCCGGCGCACATCAAGGTGCAGCGGGTGAGACGTCAAGCAGCACAGAATGGTTCTAGCCTGAGACATTGGGCCTAGGGAGCTGTCCCGATGCAACTCAGCCGCTTGACGCTCACCTGACGCGTCTGACACCCGGTTTCTTCAAGGATGTGATTTCGGCACAACGGTAATGTGATAGGTCGTCGTGCTTTGACCGAAGAACAGTGAATCGACCTCCGTGACCAGCGTATGCTCACCGACGGGCAAGGGATGGTACACGGCACCGATTCCAAACACAAACAGAGCTGCAACCGAATTCAGGTTCTCACCGCGAGGTTGGGGCTCCGCATAAAAGATCGGTTCCTCGAAGTACGCAGGGCCGAACATCAGTTCGTCTAGCTGGGCAGCGTTTCCACTGATGATGACTTGGCCATTCAACGTCGTCTCAACCTCAGCCGTTTCCAGAATGAAATCGATAATTGGATCTTCGGGATTGTCCGACGACAGATCGTCGTAGAGTTCTCCGAAAACAAACCAGCTGCTGGAAACGAAGGGAGTTCCCGCGGTCAACACAATGTCCAACTCGCTGGACTGAAAACTGCCTGGAAGGAAACGTACCCCATTGACGGTGTCGGTGAGGTCTGTCACCCTTCCGAGACCCGTGGCAATTTGCCACTCAGTCGACAGCAAGCTCCACTGTTCCAGGGATTTCCCGCGGAACTTCGCGTTGGGCGGAACCGGCTGCTGGGCGTCAGCAACCGCCGCAATTCCCAACGTCAGCAAGACGCTTGTCACGAACGACAGAACAAGAGCGGGACTTTTCATCATGGGTACAAGCCTTTCATGATGGTTAAGAGATGCACGACACCGTCACCGTCGCCGGCGCGGGGATTCATCCCTGCGAACCAGCGAATAATTCCGAAGATGTGCATGTCGGCGAATGCCGATTCGTCGCGAACGCGAAACCCACTTGAAGAGCAGCGGCCAATTAGTCTTGCAAACAGATGCCGGCTTGTCAATCGTTTAGTTATTAAATTTCAAGACAAAGTCAGGCAGTAAATCTGCACCGTGATGTTCCTGTCAGCGAAGTGGAGCTGTCTGGCCGTTCTTACGCCCGCCACTTCCCCGGGAGATTTGCTTTACAAGTCCCAGACGAACGGTTCCTTGACCGGAGGAAGTGTCAAGCGAGGGAGGTGATTTCAAGAGCGTGCGGGCCTGCTCGTGATTCGCCGACAAACTATAATTGCCTTCGTTGGGTGAATCGTCGCCTTGGAGTCGAATCCTGGTCCGGAGTGTCGTATGGCTTCTTCACGTATTGCAGCCGCTGCTGTAACTCTCTGTCTTGTCTCGACCGCGGCAGTGGGCGGCGAACCGGTCAACGTGCTGAACTACATCCGCGCGGAGACGGACATGCAGTTCCAGGCCTACGCCGCCAAGGCTGGCGGCGTCGGCAAATTAATGCAGGTGCGGGAGGTGTACTCGGTTGAGAACCAGACGACGATCCGCGGCAACCGTGACACACTCTATTCGTTCGGGGTTTACGATCTGGCGGCGGGGCCAGTCACAGTCATCAAACCCAAGTCGCCGGACCGGTTCCAGTCGCTGCTGGTGATCGACCAGGACGAGTACAACCCGGTGCTCAAACACGGCGCCGGCGAGGTGACGCTGTCCATCGACAACGTCGGGACCCGGTATGTGATGCTGCTTTTTCGTACATTCTGCGATCCTGACAGCCCGGAAGACATGCAGCAGGCGCACGTGCTGCAGGACGCTATCCAGATCCATCAGGCGTCGCCGGGCAAACTGGAACTGCCGGACTGGGACGAGGCGTCGCTGGTGGCGACTCGCCAGGCGCTCAACGCTCTGGCTTCAAAACTTGACGGCCTGCCGAAGGGCTTCGGAGCTCGCGGCGAGGTTGACCCGATCCAGCACTTGATCGGCGCCGCGTATGGCTGGGGCGGCAATCCCCAGCGCGGGGCCATGTATTTCAACGCCGTTCCGGCGAGGAACGATGGAAAGACCGCTTACACTCTGACGATGCCCAAGGAGGTGCCGGTGCAGGCGTTCTGGTCAGTCTCGGTCTATAACAAGGAAGGCTTCTTCGCGCCCAACGACATCAATGCCTATTCGTTCAACAGCGTCACCGCCCGGCGTAACGACGACGGCACGGTCACAATCCGCTTCGGCGGGGACCCGAACGCCCCCAATTACCTGCCGATTACCGACGGTTGGAACTACGTCGTCCGCTGCTACCTGCCCGGCTGGCAGATCATCGAGGGCAACTGGACGCCGCCCGCACCGCAGCCTGTCGAGTGAGTGCGGACGCGGCCATCGGACCTGTGGTCGATGGCGAGCGCATCGGGCGGTAGCTGAAAGCCGAACGATCCGCCGGGCAAGCCGGCGGGATTTGAAGAGGGGGAAGTGCGCGGCTTGCACTGTAGTGGGGAGCCGAACGATCCGCCGGGCAAGCCGGCGGGATTTGAAGATGGCGAAGAGCGCGGCTTGCACTGAAGTGGGAAGCCGAACGATCCGCCGGGCAAGCCGGCGGGATTTGAGCTACGCCGACTTCAGCTCCAGCCCGGCGAGTGGTCCCGTGCTGGAGGCGAAGCGGTCGATTGGCAGCCCCAGCCGCCGCAGCATGGAGACATAGAGATTGGCCAGCGGGTAGTTGTGATCGCGATCGAACGCCAGGTGCTGGCCGTGCTGGAAGCCGCCCCCGGCCAGGAGGATCGGCAGGTTGCGGTTGTCGTGCCCGCCGCTGTGCATGTGCGAACCCATCAGCACCATCGTGCGTTCCAGCAGGTTCGTCTCGCCCTCGCGGGTCTCCTTCAGCCGGCGCAGGAAGTCGCCGTAAATCCGCACATGCTCCGACTCGATGGCGCCCAGTTGCTTGAGCTTCTCCGGATCCTGGCCGTGGTGCGACAGGTCGTGGTAGTTCATCGTGACGCCCGGCAGCGTGGCGACCGCGTTGGAATCGCCCACCGAGTACGTCAGCAGCCGCGTGGAGTCGCTGAGGATGGCCAGGTACATTACGTCGTACAGTTGCCGGGCCCGGTTAATGATATCGTTTGCGTCGCGAATGTCGCGCGGCGGCTGCGCGTCGACCTTCGGCTTGGGCTTATGCTGCCAATCCTCGGCCTTCTGCAACTGACGCTCCGCCTCGCGCACCGCCGTGAAATACTCGTCCAGCTTCCGCTGATCCAGCCGGCTGACGCGGCCCTGCATCCGCCGGGCGCTGTCCAGCACCGTGTCCAGCACGCTGCGGCCTTCCCGCAACCGCTCGATCTGCCGAGCCTTCTCGTCGGGGCGGCCGTCGAGGAACATGGCTTCAAAGTGCCTGGCAGGATAGCCGTGCGCCGGAACCTGCACGCCGTTCTTCGAAACACTCAGCCCGCCGCCCCCCAGGGCCATGTATGCAAACCGCGTCTGGAGTCCGATTTCCCCGGCCGCCAACTGATCGATCGAGATACTGTTCTTGAAGTTGGCCGCACCAGGATGCGGAGCGCCCGTGAGCCACGACTTGGACGCGGCATGGCCACCGTCCACGTCGGGATGCGAAGTTCCCGAAATGATGGTCAAGTCGCCGCGCAAATCCGCGAGCGGCTGCAGATAGGGAGTCAGTTCGTAGTCGCGACCGGCCTGCACCGGGATCAGGTTCGGGGGATGACAGGACTCGAACACCCCTGGAATCTTCGGCAAAAACCGGGCGTCTTGCAACCACCGACGCAGAATCCGACGCGCGCGGCGCGCAGCTGGACCCTGTCGGCGACCCGGAGTTGGGACTCTTGCTCGAGCACTGGGCGCAACTACCCCCCGCCGTGCGAGCCGGCATCGTGGCGATGGTCCGAGCTGCCTCGCCTTCCCGCCACGTGCTGGGAGGATCGGACCACACCGAGCCGTAGATTCGTCAAGGTACCCAGCGACTACGACGAGCGGACTTGCCACACCGCCCAAACGGCGACCAGTCGGTCCTGGTCATGAACGTCGTAGTAGACGGACAGAGGCAGAACGGTCAGAATCCGAGAGTTCTCGTCTCGTGACTCGCCGACATCCAGCAGCTCGCAGCCAGCCGAAATTAACACACGCTCCCCGAGTTGAGTTGCGGATTCCGTTCTCGGAATCCACTCATGGTGCTCTTGACGCAGGAGAATGCCAAAGGAAAATGCAAGCATAGCATTGTACATGCTTGCATTTTCCAGTAAGTCGGCGATAATGCAAGCATGGATGGTTTTGTTTTCTGTGCACAGGAGAAGTGGAATGAGCGATTCCGGGAAGGCCGCCGGCGGCCATGCGAGAGCTGAGAAACTGAGTTCCAGACGACGAACTGCTATCGCCAAGAAGGCCGCACAGGCTCGCTGGGACGACTCAATCGCACAGGCGGTCTGTGGTTCGCCAGATCATCCATTGAAGATCGGCAATGTTGAGATTCCGTGTTATGTTCTCGACGACGGCCGGCGCGTACTTTTGCAAGGCGGAATGCTGCAAGGCATGGATATGAAGCAAGGAACTGCCGGTCGTGGAGAAGGTGATCGACTTGTGCGTTTTGTTGAGACAAAGGCACTTAGTCCCTTTGTCGGACAAGAGTTGCGCGAAATGATCAGGAACCCGATTCACTTCAGGGTTCCCTCTGGATCTTTGGCCTATGGGTATGAAGCCACGATTCTTGCTGACCTATGTGATGCTGTGCTGGAGGCCCGAAAGAATAAGGTGCTGAACTATCAGCAGGTGCACATTGCAGAACGCTGCGAGATTCTGGTGCGAGGGTTCGCACGGGTCGGAATCATCGCATTGGTTGATGAAGCGACGGGGTATCAGGAGTTTCGAGCAAGGGATGCTCTCGCAAAGATCCTGGAGGCGTTCGTAGCCAAGGAATTGCAGCCATACGTCCCTACATTCGGGCGAGATTTCTACCAAGAGATGTTCCGGCTGCGCGGCCTGGACTACCCAAACGCCTCTGTCAAGAGGCCGCAATACTTTGGCCACCTGACGAACGACATCATTTACAAGCGGCTCGCTCCAGGCGTCCTGGAGGAGTTGAAGCGAGTCACGCAGGTGACAGAGGACGGTCGGCGCAAGCACAAACTTTTTCAGCGGCTTACCCAGAACACAGGGTATCCGAAGCTAAAGGAGCACCTCGGAGCGGTCGTTGCGATCATGCAACTTAGCGACAGCTGGAAAGACTTCATGGGTAAGCTGAATCGCCTTCGCCCTTACGCGACCGGGCAACTGCTATTGCCATTCCCAGAAGATGATCAGGACACTGGACAAGGGCTCTAGCCAGGCGACGGCGACACAAGTCGCGCTATTTCGTCAGAAAGTAGGCTTCCGTCGCCGGGCAGCACCGAGGGCGGACATCGCTGGAAGGGGAAGCCGACTGATAGGGTCTGGGGTCCGCGACGGGGAACTCTGCCAACTTGGTTTGACGACCCACGCCAGGGCATTCAGCCCAGCGCCAAGTCGAGTTGACACTCACCGCCGACTGGAACTCCGGTTCTGTGTGAAATTGGGCGATTCCCTGGGTAGGAGGGAGTTGGTTGTTTCCGGCGCCGTCCCCCACCCCCAGGCGCTCTGCCCACCACAATCCCAACCTCCCTACTGTGTTTTCCGGCAGACGCTTCGCGGATAAACTGGATGCACACATCCTATTTTTTCGCTCAGCCTGGATATCACCCCCATGTCCACCATCGCCCCCGCTGAGAAGATCTGCTCCGGTTGCGGTCGCCTCCTGCCTCTGCGCCTGTTCCGGTTCCGGAAGCGTGAACTGAACGACCGCCACGCCGAGTGCGGAAGCTGTCACAACGAGCGGATGAAACGCCGGACCGCGAAGACCCGCCAGACGGACCTGAACCAGCTGTTGATGGACGTCAACCGCAACGGCGGGCTCCGGCGGTACCGCAGGGTCGAAGCTTTGGCGACCGCCGCCATCGCTCGTTTCGGCGGTCTCGATCGCCTGGTCCGGCTCTGGCGCGAGGTCACCGAACAGGCTCACGATCAGGGCAAGCCGCATGTTGCCGTACGGAGCCTGGAAGCACTCGGTCACCTGCTGACGGTCGCCGCCAAGAGCCAGGAGGCAGCCGCTCAGGAGACCCGCGACGAACTCGCCCAGATGTCCGATGCGGAGCTTCACGAGGCGGAACTGCGGGCGGTGAGGCTCGCGATCCGAGAGCAGCCTGAATTGGCTGTGGCGGCGGCGTTGGAGCTGGGCTGGACGGTAGTTCCGCCCGAAGATTGTGGCGACAGTCAGGCGGGCAACGTCGATGGCTAGGAAGGGTGCACTGCCCTCGCGAGACCGCCCGAAACGCAAGAACGCCAACTTGCATCTTGGCTCGACTTCGATTCCGCGTACTCGAGGACTAGGCCCCTAGGATGGGCTGAAAACCGGGGTAATCCTGCTCGGGTTGGTGTTCGTACACCCGTTGCCGGAACGCCCTGGAATCGCTCCGGTGGCTAAGGTGGACACACCAGTCGAGAACCCAACTCAGAGTCGTCTGCTGGGCGTGTCGGATTCCAGCGGGCGTGCAAAGACGCCCTGTCCCAGTGCTGGTGGTGACGGAAGGTTTGTCATATTCCCCGCTCTTTCCGAAGCCGACGGAAATTTGCCAAGTACCCCCGCCAGTCTTCGCCTTCATCAAAAGCCTCCAAGACCACTTCAATATCGTAGCCGTCCAGCCTTTTTTCCTCAATCAGCAGCGTTGCGATTGCTTCGACTTCCGCCCAATGCTTGTCTAGCAATTCTTCCGCTCGCTTTCGCAACTCCACCTCGCTGAATTTGTTCAGCTGCACGTAGTGTGCAGCTTCTTCATCGTCCCGACCCGCGACCGCTGGATCAGCTTGCGGGTTGTGTCGTCTCTGGGCTTGGAATCCAGAGTAAAGCACAATGACGTGATCTTCGTCCCTGCTGCCGTCCATCCACGGTCCTTCGTCTCTCGACACGCCCGCTCGTCCGTCCTCATCGTCGGGGATTATGTCGCAATCCCCTATGTCAAACCCGAGTCGAGCTGCAGCCACCTTGTGCCCTGCTTCGTGAAACGCGGTCTCTCTTGTATCCTCATCCATCAGTTCGCCTCCTAGTTGGGTACTGCAGGCGCCAGTTTGCTCGCGGAGACATTGTAGCAGATCGGGGATGGGCGGAGCCCGCGGGAATGAACCAGCCCCGCGAAATCATCAGGCGACAAGATGATTGTGCAGCGCCGCGAATTGGTTTTCGTACGCTGGCACAAAGTCACCGCTAAGGTAGCCCCTGCTAGATTAAGGGCTCCGCCCGCTGCCTGACAGCTAAAGTTGCTGGCGACAGCCGGACGGACTACGGCACGCCTGAGAACGGTTCATCCGCAGTTTCGGCTGCGTGACCACGCCACTGCATCGAACCGCTCGTGCTGGATTCGCCACTGGTGCAGGAGGCAGTCCGCCGCAATTGACCGTCTGGGGTTCGTCGAAAGAGTTGCGGACGGGTCGAAGCCGCCACTAGAATCGTTGGTGTACGTTTTTGCAATCCTGCACTAGACCAATTGGAGCGAGTAGCACCCTCTGGTATCCCTGCGGCAATGGAATGGACGCCGGTGATCGGCGGGGCGGCTACGTTAGTTCTGCCATGAGCAACCGAAAGCACATCCCTATTGAGACAGAAACGAAGATTCTGATGGAATCTGCGCGCCGCTGCGCGCTCTGTTTTGGACTAAAGGGCGACCTCAGTCGCAAGGCAGGGCAAATTGCCCACATTGACCGAGACGCGTCCAACGCGGACGAAGCCAACCTGGTATACCTCTGCCTTGAAGACCACGATGAGTACGATTCAAAAACGAGCCAAAGCAAGGGTATTACTGCCGCCGAACTCACTGAATACAAAAAGCGACTGAACGCCGCGATTGCCGATGGTGAGCATGCAGTCCAGCAGGCATCCGCAAGCAATGATGACGCCCGTGCTGCAGCGATATTGGGACACGACAAGAGGATATTTCAGACTTCCGATCAGATCTTAGGCGAGTCGTCACTCATCGAGTTTTTGGATCAACTACAAACCGATGATTCATACATTATTACCGATGCGCGTCGTCTAGATCGGTTTCGCCGAATGTTTACGGAAACGGGAAACCAGTACATAAATCAAGAGTTGGCAACTTCACTCTCGTCCTTGTTGTCAGCACTTGACGCGATTCTACGTTTCACTGCCCTGAATTTCTTTGTATACCCAAGGCAGCAATCAGCCGAAGAACCAAGAAGGTTTTGCATGTATCCAGAACTAAACTGCGACCGAGATGGATCCGGAACGCCAGAAGACATGAATCGCTATGCCAAGTTTCAATTGCAGCTCGACGAGCTGGCAAACAACACACGGGAAGCCTACGAGAGGTATCGGATGGACGTAAAAAATGTTCTCGTACAATGACAAGGCAGAATCAGGTAGCCGGGCGGATCCCCCCCAGCCCACACGCCACCTAGCATGCGCCTCCGCGCTAGGCGGTTCGGTGAAGGGACCGAGGATGGACGTGGCAACTGCGAAAGAGACCAGGCGCGAATTAGCCTTCGACTTTCAAATGCACTTCAGCGGTGTTCATTTGGTTTGCTGTTCTCCGAAGGTTCCCAGTCTCGTTGATGGGGTATTGACCCAACAATCGCCACGCCAATGACAGGCGCACACATGGCGCAAGCCGAAGTGTTTAGTTGGGGGGGGAGTACCATGGCAGTCGATCGTCGCCGCCCGATGATGGAAAGTGTTTGTGAGATATGTCAAAGAAGGGTCCTTACAACGGCAGCTGCGTGTTTTGCGGAGCGGTTGGTGAAGTCACGGATGATCACGTGCCGCCGAAGAGCATCTTCTCAAGACCAAGACCCTCCGACCTGATTACCGTTCCAGGGTGCGCTGCCTGCAATCGCGGATCGTCCCTCGACGATGAATACTTTCGGACTTTATTGTGCCTGAGTGACAAGACTGGAGAGGATCCAAACGCTGCTGCTGGTCGCGAGGCCGCGATGCGATCTATGCATCGAAGTGAAGCACGCGGATTCACCAAGATGTTCCTCGATGGTGTGTTTCCGACCGATGTGTACAGTCCCGGCGGTGTCTACCTCGGCAAACGAATGGCTTTCGATGTCAACGTTGTCCGTATTCAGAATGTGGTCGCTAAGACTGTGCGTGGACTCTACTATGCAGCATCCGGTCGCATCCTCCCGAAGTCATGCGATGTGTCTGTTTTCACAAATGACATTCTCGAACAGGTTAACGAAGTTCAACTACGCAACCTGCACGAGCAGATTCTCGCACCACTCGCAAATACCCCTGAAAAAGTTATCGGCACCGGAGCGTTTCGTTATAGGTTTTCGATACCTGAGAGTGAGGAATGTGTGTCGGTTTGGGCGCTGACCTTTTTTGGTGCAATTCCGTTTCTCTGCATCACTTGCCCAGCGGATTGTAAACTGTAGGCATCGAACCATGAGAGATCTGACTTCGTAACCTTGCGAGTGGCTGGTCGAAGTCGTGGCTCAACTATTGAAGAATGCCCAGTCTCCTCGACACCCGCATTACCGCCACATCCGTCCACGCCTTCCCTCGTCTCGTCCGCTCTCCTCGCATGTTCAAGATGTCCGCAATTTGCCGGTAGGAAAAAGCTGGACGCAGCGACTTCACAAACTCCACGAGATCAGTATACGCCTCATCCGCCTGCTGTTTCACCACAGCCGCTCCAGCCTCAGCACCGCGCCGCCTCGCCTCATCCGTCAGGTTCCGGCACTCCGGTCGTGACGCTCCCAGTTTCACACCCCGGCGTTTGGCTGCTGCCAGGGCAGCCTTCGTCCGTTCGCTGATGCGCCGAGCTTCGTCCTCGGCAACCGCGGCCAGAATGTGGATGGTCAACCGATTGGCGTGAGGGTTGTCGCAGGCGATGAACTCGACGCCCGATTCCAGCAGCGCGGAAGTGAATGCGACATTCCGCGCGAGACGGTCCAACTTGGCGACCACCAACACGGCGCGGGCACGCTTGGCATGGGCAATCGCCTTGGTGAGTTCAGGACGATCCGAAATCTTGCCCGTTTCGACCTCGGTGTATTCGGCGAGCAGCCGGGCATCCTGCCCACGAGCGTAGTCCTTCACCGCTGCCTGCTGACCTTCGAGTCCCAAACCGGATTGCTGCTGCTTGCGAGTGCTGACTCTGTAGTATCCGACCAAGCTACTCATCGTCGAAGTCTCCGTTGTTCTCGTTGTCGATATCGTCCAGTCCGTCATCGAGCAGCCCCATCCGCTCGGCTTGCTCCACGATCTGTTCAGCATCGGGCACCCAGAAGCTCCGAAGTTGGTCGAGCTGTTCCTGGGGAGCGCCGCATCGGAGCGCCTCGTCGAAAGCCAAGGCAGCCAGCAGGGTCGTAACGGCGCGTTCGAGCAGTTTGCGTTCGTTCGTTGTCACGATCGGTTACCTTTCAGTTCGAGGGGCACAATCCAGCTCGGCGGCTGGTAGCATTCGGGAATGTCACGTAGTCGGTTCGTCAGGCAGGCAACGACCGGGATGCCGATTGGGTCGGGTGTCCAGGGCGTCCAGCCATCCGTGCAGACCAATAGCAACTGCGGTTTCGGCTTGTCGTCCATCGCCTCGGTGATGATGTTCGCCATGTCGGTCCCGCCGCCGCCGGCAAGGTTGATTCTCCGCGGGTCGCTGAGGCAGATTTCCTTGGTCCGCCCTTGCTCGTCGCCGGTGATCACCTTGATGCCGTCCCTGATTCTGAAACTGTTCAGGACCTTGCGGATCATGCCCAGCGCCAGGCCCAGGTCGTCGGCTCCCATGCTGCCGGAGGTATCCACAATCACCGTGATGCGCGGCACCGGAGCCACGTTGCCCGGCAGGCACATCCGTGGGTTGCCGTTCCGTCGGCTGGGGCGCCGGTAACTCCGTTCGCCAATCCCAGCGGTCAAGTCGGCGTACTTGCGGACCAGGCTCAGCAGCTTGGCCGCAGGGTCCACGGGCGGGTTGAGGATCTCGTCCGCCCACAGTTTATGCCCAGCGCTGCCGCTTCCCACGCCCTTCTCGACGTTCCGAGCCGTGGCGTGGATCACCTGCTCAGCGTCCGCCTTATCCAGTCCGGGGTTCTCGTCGGTAGGTGGACCCAGTTCCCAGGGACGCTGGCGCCCATCGGAGCAGGAACCGCTGGCGCCGGGCTGCTGAGGCACTACCTGGCCGGCTGAGTCCGCTCCAGACTCGCAATCCGCTCCAGAGCCAGCCCCAGCACCCTGGTCAGTTCCAGCTGATGGTCCCGGCTGTCCCGGATCTGCTGTTCCCTCAGTGCCAGTTCCGCCTCCAGCTTGGCGATCCTGTCCTTCATCACCCTGACCGTCGCCGGTCGTCTCACCCTGGTCGTCACCATCGGATGATTCTCCTGCTCCTGAGTCGTTCGAGGAACCCTGACCGCCCTGACCGCGATGCTGACCGTCTGCCGCGTCCTGATTGCCCTCTTGGCCTTGGGAGTCGTCCTGACCGCCGGAAGCAGCCTGCGGGGCATCCTGGGGCTCCTGCTGCGGTCGGAGTGCCCGAAAGTACTCCTCGGCGCTCAGTCCCTCGGGTTGCCCCAGCTGTTCCGGGAAGATCACGCCGTCCGGCAAGCTGATCCCATCACGCCGAAGTCCGCCGTTGATTGCCGCGTCCGTGGCTTGGTTCCAGACATCCCACAGCGAATCGTCTTCGCCGACGAGTAGCCTGCCGCGCCGGTGATGGCGCTTCAGCAGGTGGTCGACCTCGTGCAGTACCAGCCCGGCAGCCATGTCGGTGCCGATCTTCTCCAGAAACGCCTCGTCAAAGTAGATCCGCCAGTGCTTGTCCACCGCCAGGGTATTCAGACCCGGCTTGTTGACAGGCACCATGCTCAGAATCGCTTGGCTGGCGAACGGCCACTTTCGGCACGTCGCCAGCCTTGCTTTCGCAAGTCGCTCAGACATCGTTCGTTCTCCAGCTTCACCTTGAAAGTCGCCGACAACACCGCAGCAAGTCGCGGCTGCCGCCGGCACCCGGAAACGCCTCGGAAGGCCCTCATCGCCGCCCTGCCGCAGCAGAGCGGACATGAGCACCCGCCTACGCGCTCCGCAGACTGTCCATCTCGGCGAACACACCATTCCGCTGGGCGGGCAGGTAGCCGCTCGGTTTGAGCTTCCACAGCCTGCCGTACCCCGCCATCGCCACTTCCCGCGACTGGCGGAAGGTGTGCTCGAACACATCGCAGCAGCGTTCCCAGCGCCACGGGCTGTTGTCCGACTCGACGCGAGCCAGCACCGAGCGGACAACCGCCACCGCCAGGTCACCGCGCCGAGGCAGCCTCAGCGAACCGGGATCCGCCAGAATGTCCTCCGGGTCCGGCAGCGCCGCCGTGTCGAGGAACGTCAGGAACTCGACGGCAGCCCCTTCGCCCACACAACCGTGGACCAGCAACCGGCGGACTGACTTGTTCGCGCCAACCGATTCGGCGGCAGCCAGCAACCGGATGACGTTCGTCCAGCTTCTGGGCGTGGGGTACGGTTCCGATGCTTTCGCCGGGTCGCGGGGATAGGCTTCCAGCAGGTCGGGAAACCGCTGCATGAACTCGTCCATCAGGCAGCCCCACTTGGCTTGATGCTCCCGCCAGTTGTCTGGCAGGATCGGCACATCGGGCTGCGGGAACTCCAATCCTCGGCGCCAGCCGTCCCGAATGGCATCGACCGGCGTTTCCCAGGGGACCACACACAGCCGGTTCACCATCGGGGGCGTCAGGTCCACACCGGCGGCGGCTTTGTCCGGCGGGTTGGCGGCGGCGAACATCCACGAGCGGCGGCTGGGATTGTTCACCCACTGCAGCGCGGCGGCTTGAACCGAATGACCGGCGCAGGTCAGTTCGTCCAGCAGGACCACGCTCGGCTCGATCTCCGCCCGCAGCCGGGCTTCCTCCAGGACATGGACCATCGCCCTGGCTTGCTCGCCGTTGATTTCCACGTCCTGCACCAGCGGGTAGCCCTTCAAGTCCTCCGGCAACGACTGGTCCAGCATGTAGGGGATGAACCGCCTGCCAGTCGCCACGGCCAGCGACTCGAAGAACGCGGTCTTGGCGACGCCCGGAATGCCGAGGCTCAGCGGCACAACACCCGCTTGTCCGGCAATCAGAGGCGCCCAGTTGGTTTGGCACGACATGACACAACTCCAGGTAAGGAACAGGGGACGAACACTTCCCGGCGATTCAGTCCGACCGCTCGCAAGCGGCCGGTGTGAAACGTCGCGGAAACCAATCGCACGTCGCGGCGAACGGCGGAAACGTCAGGCGAACATGCCGTCAAACACGGCATCGTCCTCCTG
The DNA here is from genome assembly GCA_024102795.1 of Pirellulaceae bacterium. Classification (GTDB taxonomy): domain Bacteria; phylum Planctomycetota; class Planctomycetia; order Pirellulales; family Pirellulaceae; genus JAGFJK01. Next base: position 1,381 of record JAGFJK010000412.1, on the reverse strand, counting down.
GACCGCGGCAGCCACGCTGAACGCCTGGACCGCGATGTCCAGGTGCTGGTGGCACACGCCCAGCGCCTCACCCAGGATGCTCTCGTACTGGCGAATCCGGTCCCGCAGCTGGCTCGCCCGCACAGCCCGGTTGAGCAACGCCTGGTCGCCCAGGCTGTTCTCGGTGATGTCCACCCGAAGACGTTCGGCGGCGGTTTCGATCTCGCGGGTGATCGACCGCTTGATGTCCCGCAGGGTCATGGCGTTCATTTCCAGCGGGACCACGGACAAGTCGTTCGTCGTCGGCTGGACAGCGGCGGCCTCGACCACCATCACCACGTCCAGCCACCGCCCGACGTGCTGTTCGGGGATGAAGTACAGCCCGCCGTGGGCCTTCAAGGCGATGCCGTCCAGTTGGCCGTGGATGATGTCGGTCAGCGTGTCGGCAACCGAGGCGGCCGGCAGGACGCGGCGGAAGTGGTTTGTGAGCCGCTGCAACTCGAACCGATCGGCGTTGCCGGCGGTCACGAACACATACCCGTCCTTGTCCACGCAGGCATTGACCGTGCGGTCGTAGGAGTTCTGCGACTCGCCCTTGGACTCGACCACCACCGTGTAGCCGTTACGGTGCTTGTGCCTCAGCGGGCGGATGAGTTCCTCCGGCTTGGCGAACTGCTCGGCCAGCGCCGCCTTGAGTGACATCAGCCAGGTGCGGGGCTGCGGCGCGTAGTCGGGCATCCCCAACTGGCTGAGCCCCTTCTGCAAGACTTCGGGATCGGTCTGCTGTCCCAGGGTCCAGTAGGTCATGGCGCCGGCCGACACGGCAAACGTGCTGCGGTTCATCGTGGAACTCCGAGTGGGTGAGTGTGAAACGCGACTCGCCGCAACGAATCGCCCGCTGCGGCGGAAACGCGGAAAACGGCCGGCTATGCTTCGAGCATTTCCCCAGCCTCGATCCGCTGGAGAACCTTCCGCATGTTGCAGCCACAGTCGCGGACCAGTCGGACGTAGTTGTCCAGGGGCTGGCCGTCGAGCTGCTCCCGCTGGGCGATCTCGCGGGCTCGGACGGCGAACGCCAGCACCACGTCCTCGCCATGCTCCAGCGTCAGCTCGAGGGCCCTGGACATGAACGGATTGGCGTCGTTGACCCCATCGAACAACCGCTTCTGACCCTGGAACGTGGTGGTGAAAATCCAGGTCGAGGTGCGCTGGACGTTCTCTTGCTCCAGCACGGTCTGCAAGCGGCTGACCACCTTGGACGACAGGCCATGAGCTTCGTTGACGATGAACACATGGCAGCCCTTGCCCAGCGGCCGCATCTGGCACATCCGCTCGAACTCCCGAACCCGGTCCAGCCCCAGGTCCTGAGCGTCGAGCTCGACAATGGCGAAGTCGTCGGCGA
>JAGFJK010000410.1 GCA_024102795.1 Pirellulaceae bacterium | reverse complement strand
CCCGATTGTCCTCAATCGGGTCTCCTCGCCGCCGCAGGCGGCGAGCGCGTCGTCGAGAGTCCGAAGCAAGAGCGATTGGGGACAATCGCTCCACCCAGTGTAGCCCGATTGTCCTCAATCGGGTCTCCTCGCCGCCGCAGGCGGCGAGCGCGTCGTCGAGAGTCTGAAGCAAGAGCGATTGGGGACAATCGCTCCACACAGTGTAGCCCGATTGTCCTCAATCGGGTCTCCTCGCCGCCGCAGGCGGCGAGCGCGTCGTCGAGAGTCTGAAGCAAGAGCGATTGGGGACAATCGCTCCACACTACTCCTGCTCAAACCAGGCATGCTCCGGCCGGGCCAGGATTTCGTCGATCACGGCGACGACCGCGTCGGCCTCGGACGTCTGGCCTTCCTCGCGGGCGTGCTCGGCCAGCTCGCGGGCCTGCGGGATCAACTGCTGATAAAACCGCTCGGCCACCTCGTACATGCCGTGCCAGTGAGCGTAGTCGGGGGCCATCATCGACGCCCCGTGCCGAGCTCGCCGGCCCTCGTGATGCCACAGGTAGAACCACGTCCACTCGATCTCCTCGTCGAACTGCTTGGGCGTGATCAGCTTCTGAGCGGCCAGCACGTCCATGATCTTCTGGCCTGGCTTGGCGAACTTCTCGTTGTAGTTCAGCACAAAATCGTCGTACTGCTTGTAGAAGGCGTTGATATAGTTGTCCGTGTGGCAGTGCTGGCAAACCTGCTTCATCGCCTGCCGCTTCTCCTGCCAACTGCTGGCGATCAGAGCCTGGCGCTTGGCCGGATCGGTCTCGGTCACCAGATGCCCCTTCTCGTCCGTGTCCAGCAGCACGCTGATCGGCGGACGGTTGGACCACGAAATGCGTTTGCGCGGATCGTGCGATACCTGGCCGCCGTTGCGCGAATGGCCCGACATGTGGCAGGTGGCGCAGGTCGGGGCCTGCGTGTAATCCTGGCCCAGCACCCAGTCCTTGGCGTCCAGGTTCATGTGGTGCTGCAGGTCGCGGAAGGCCACGCCGTGCTTCGACTCCTCGTAGATCTCCTTCTGAGGATGATCGGGACCCAGGTGGCACTTGCCGCAGTTCTCCGGCTGGCGCGCTCGGCGCGGCGAGAAATCGTGCCGCGAGTGGCAGGCCGAGCAGGAGCCGAGCGAACCGTCCAGGTTGATCCGCCCGATGCCCGTGTTGGGCCAGGTGCTCTCGTGCAGCACCGGCCGCCCGTCCACACGCTTCACCTTGGCCACCAGCTCGCGGTTGGTCGCTCGGCCCGTCTCGGCATCCGGAGCCAGATCGTCCACCGTGATCAGCGAACCGTCGGTGGACTCCAGAGCCACCTTGCTGCCATGGCACTGCTTGCAGCCCACGATCGCGCTGGCCATGCCATTGACCATCGTCACGTCCATGCCGGGCGTGGGCGAGTGGGGATTGAACGGCTGGCGGGAGCCTTCGACCGTTTCGGCCAGAAAATTGTCCAGCGATTCCAGGATGTTGCCGCCGCGAGCGTGATGGCTGCCGGCAAACTCCTGGTACTCGCGCTGATGGCAGCGGGAACAGTCCAGCGGTGTGACAATCGTGGCAATCGTCGCCCCGTAATGCTCGAACGCATCCACGTCGTCCCGGTCCGCCCGATGGCATTCCACGCAGCCCACGCCCTTCTCGGCATGCGTGCTGCCCTTCCAGTGGTCGATAATGCCGGGCGACGACTGCTGGTGGCACGAGACGCACGAGGTGCTGGTCGAGGGGATCGACACCGGGTGAGCGCCCAGGCCGATTTCCGCTCGCCGCCTGGTCACCTCCATCCACTGGACCAGGACCAGCGACGACAGGAACACCAGGCCCAGGAACCCGATCAGGTATTGTTTCGCTCGTACGCTCATGGATCGGCCGTTTGGTTGGGAGTAGTCGGTTGTCAGTTATCAGTTATCAGTTGTCAGTTGTGGTGTCATGGTGAGCTCCGCAGGCCCCTCCCCAGCCCTCCCCGAAGCGGGGAGGGGGCCAGAAGGAGTTTGAGAGGAGCTCGATGACACGTCGGGTTACATTTCGCTTCATCCCTCGCTGACGCGTCGGGCTACAAGGTTACTAATGCGCCACGATCGCTTCCCAGACGGTCAGTCCGACCAGCAGGAAGGTGGCCACGATGCCGATGTACACGCTGATGTCTTCCCAGCCGGTCAGACGCCGCAGGGCCCAGTCGATCCAGGGCCAGAGGAACATGGCGGCCAGGATGAACCCGGTGCTGAGCACGGCGAAGGTCAGCGAAAACAGTTTCAGCCAGCGGAACGAAACGTAGAAGAACCATTCCGGCTTGATCACTTCGGGCGTGGTTAGCGCGTCCGCTCGCGGGCCCATCGTGGCCGGTAGGATCGTGGCCAGGGCGCTGAGCAGGATCATCAGCACCAGGCCGATGCTGAGTTCGGTGAGCAGGTGGTCGGGAAAGAAATTGAAGTGCCGCGGTTGTTCGTCATCCGCGTCCGCTTCCGGCAGTTCGCTCACGCCATGCAACCGGATCAGCGCGATATGCACTCCGACCAGCAGGATGATCGTGGCCGGCAGCACGGCGGCGTGCAGGACGTAGAAGCGGGACAGCGTGCGAGCGTTGTAGGCGTCGCCCGCCAGCAGCAGTTGCTTGGCCGTGTTGCCCACCAGCGGCACGGCGTCGCTGATGTTGGCCGCCACGGTCGCGCCCCAGTAGCTGAGCTGCTCGAACACCAGGCTGTAGCCGGTGAAACCGGTCAGCAGCGTGGCCAGCAGCAGGCACATGCCGATCACCCAGTTCAATTCGCGCGGGCGGCGGTAGGCGGCCGTGAAATAGACCCGCATCTGGTGCAGGATCACGGCCGCGATCATCAGCGTGGCGCCCCACTTGTGCAGCCCGCGGAGGAACCAGCCGAAGGCCGCCTGCTCGGTAATGTAGCGGACCGACTCGTAGGCCGTTTCCGGAGCGGGCTGGTAGTAGAACGCCAGCAGGATGCCGGTGAAAATCTGGACCACGAACAGGTAGGCTGGGGTGCCGCCCAGACAGAACCACCAGCGCTTGAGGTGCCGCGGCACGGGCTCGTTCGTCAGCTCGTGCAGTTGCACTCCGCTGACCGGAATCCGTTCAGCCAGCCAGTCGCCGATCTGGTTCACGCCCGGTTCTCCGCTTGCGAGGTGACCGAGTGCAGCGGAACCTCGATATACAGCAGTCCGTTCTCGATCTTCAGCGGAAAGCGGGTCAGCGGCTGGTTGGCCGTGGCCGGCGGCCCCTCGGTCGGATTCCCGGCCGCATCGAACGCGCCGTTATGGCAGGGACAGAAGAAGCGGTCGTTCTGAGCTTCCCAGTGGACCTGGCAGCCCAGGTGCGGGCAGACGCTGGACAAGGCGATGAAGTCGCCGGCCTCCTCGCCGGCCCCCTGGCGAGCGACCACGACCTTGGCTCCGGACGGCGCGACATAGCCCAGCGACTGGCCGACCTGCAGTTCGCTCGGCGTGCAGACAAACTGCCAGGCCGTGTCGCGGCTGCCGGTGGGAAACAGGAAGCGGGCGGCCTGGGCGGCCAGCATCCCATAGCCGGCCACGAGCCCGCCGGCCATCACGCCCGTGGCGGCGTGCTGGAGGAAACCGCGGCGAGCGGTGGCGCCTTCCTCGGCCGGTCCCGTTTCGGTGCGGTTGTCGCTCATCGGTGGCTTCGACGGAAGAGGTGAATGCGGCCAATCGCCTCACAGGATTGATCAATGTACCGATCGCAATGTGGATGTCAAGGTTGACTTTCGCAACCTGGCGGAGGTGCGGCGGCACCTGGGCGCGGCGTTGTCGAACCCGCCGGGCGGTCGTGCCAGCGGACCGCATGTCGTTGACATCCTGCCGGGGTGCGGTGAGAATCAACGGTGGGTCCAATTAAGATAAAAGGGTCCATTACTTCGGCTTGCGTATTCCAAGAGAGCGTGGTGGTCGATGATTTCCCAAACGGCCGAGTATGCGTTGCGGGCGATGGTCTACCTGGCGGACCGGCAGGGGATGCCGCGCACGAACGCTCAGATCGCCGAGGCGACCGAGATTCCGCCCGGTTACCTGGCGAAGGTGATGCAGAGTTTGAGCCGGGCGAACCTGGTCATTTCGCAGCGAGGACTGAACGGGGGTTTCACGCTGGCCAAGGAAGCGGGGCAGACGACGATCCTGGAGGTGGTGCGGGTGGTGGATCCGCCGCTGCGGTATCCGGAATGCCCGCTGAAGATCGCTCACCACGGCAAGAATCTCTGCCCGCTGCACCGCCGGTTGGACGACGCGGCGGCGATGGTCGAGCAGGCGTTTGGCGACACGACGCTGGCCGAACTGCTGGAGGTGCCTCGCCAGCGCAAGCCGCTCTGCCGCTTCCCCTGCCTGCCGGACGGCGCGACCTGAGCGGCGGCCGGCCGGGATAAATATCGGATCACCGGGATAAATACAGGACAAAAAGATATTGACATCCGTTATTTACCGGGTACGCTGGGGAGGTTGGCGTCCGGCCGTTTGTGGCTAGGCGCGCGTCGTGCTCTCTTGCGGGGGAGGAGTTCGGCCCATGCGCGACGAAGATTTGGTTGTTCGTTTGTCGGTGCCGGCCGACTTGCCGCCGGTCGCCGCCGCTCGCCGTCGAGGGCTCGAACCGCTGGAGCTGCGTTGCCAGCGGTCGGGCGGTCCGCGGGCCTCGCTGCCGCACCTGGCCAGCCATCTGCTGGACACGCACCATCCGCATCTGGAGGAACGGCTGCGGAGAGTGGAACGGGCGATTGTGATGGTGGCGGCCATGCATGGACTGGCCACCGGGCGTACCTGGGACGTGGCCCGGATCTTCGTCGACTTGACCGCGAGGCTGCGGGCCGTGCTGGAGGGCGAGCGCCGGCTGTTCGGCTCGCTGCTGGCGGACGTTCCGCACGGCGACGTGCGCCGCGCTGAAGACGGTCCCGCGTTCGACGCGCCCTGGCCGAGCGACGACCGGCTGGACGATCACGAGCAGGTTGGCCGGATGCTGGAACGGATGAGCAGTCTGACGGCGGCCGATGGGGACGATTCGGACGAGCGGGCGGCCAGTCCCGCGTACCGCGCGATGCTGGCGGAAATCGCCGCGCTGCAGGACGACTACCACGCGCACTGGTCCGAGCAGCAGGCGCACCTCGGCTGGCTCGACCCGGCATAGCCAGCGGGGATTCAAGCGAGGATTGGACGAACCCCGGCCGGGGCGGTAGGCTAGGTCCATTCTGGCCAGCAACCGGGGGAGCGGTCCGCCATGCCGCAAGTTGTGTTCACATCCAATCTGAGGCAGCATCTGGAGCTGCCGGAGCTGGTGGTCGAGGGCCAGACCGTGCGGCAGGCGCTGGAGGCCGTGTTCGCCGAGCACCAGCGGCTGCGCGGCTACGTCCTGGACGAACAGAATCGTCTCCGCACGCACATGGTGATCTTTGTCGATGGCCGGCCGATCAAGGACCGGGAGCGGCTGAGCGACCCGGTGCGGCCCGACAGCCAACTGTACGTGATGCAGGCGCTGTCGGGAGGCTGACCGCGGCAAAGGCGGACATGCACAGCTCAGCTTGTGAGTTGTATTCTCGGGGGAATCTGGCGTCACTCAAGAGTGACGACCGTCGCTTCCGTGAGCACCCCTCCTACAGCGCACGCGCCGCGCTCCCCCGCTTCAAATCCCGCCGGCAGTCGAGTTGTGGTCGCAAGTCGTGGTGCCGCGTGGCGAGGCTCGTGATATACTGGATGAGATGCTGCGCCTGTGTAAGGGGTTACCATGACTACCGTGGAAGCTATTATCGCCGCGATCGCGGAATTGCCGCCCGAGCAAGTGGCGCAGATCCGTGCGTGGCTGAATGAGCGGGCCGAAGCCGAATGGGACGCCCAAATTGAACAGGACGAACGCGAGGGACGCTTGGACGCCCTCGCCGACCGCGCCTTGGCTGAATACCAGGCCGGGCGTACGCGGCCGCTATGAACCACCACACGACCGTCGAGTTTTGGGACTGCTACGGGCGGCTTCCCGAGTCGGTGCAGCGCCTAGCGGATGCCAAGTACAACCTGCTCCGCGCCGATCCTTGGCACCCATCGCTGCACCTGAAACGCGTGGGCCGCCTTTGGTCGGTGCGCGTAGGCTTGGGTTACCGCGCTCTGGCGGTGGCTGGAGACGATGGGCCTGTGTGGTTCTGGATCGGATCGCACGCCGAGTATGACCGCATGATCCGAAACACGTAACGGCATCGCCAACCTAAGCGCAAGACCAGTGTCACCGATCTGGTCTGCAAGAAAGTCAGCAGGAGTCAACTTTTCATGAGCGACCGGCTGGATGTGGCAACGCGCAAGGGGTTGTTCAGCGTACGGCGCGTGGGTTCCACCTGGGAGGTGGCGAAGGTCGATTTCCTGGGTCAGACCGTCACCATGGTGCTTCGCGATCCGCGCGACGGCACGCTGTACGCCGGCCTGTCGCTGGGACACTTCGGGGCGAAGCTGCATCGTTCACCCGACGGTGGCGAGAGTTGGGAGGAGTGTGCCGTTCCCAGCTATCCGCCGCTGACCGAAGAGGATCAGCGGAAGCAGGCCGAGGCGGGTGAAGTGGGCGCTCGCCGGGACTTCTCCAGTTTAAAAGAGATCTGGGAGCTCACGCCCGGCGGTCCTGACCAGCCGGGACTGCTGTGGGCCGGCACGATCCCCGGCGGGTTGTTCCGTTCGACCGATCGCGGTTCGAGCTGGGAGCTGATCCGATCGTTGTGGGACCGCGACGAGCGGTGGCAGTGGTTCGGCGGCGGCAAGGACCATCCGGGCATTCATTCGGTGGCGGTGCATCCGGCCGATAGCCAGCGAGTGACAGTGGCCATTTCCTGCGGCGGCGCGTGGGCGACGGAGGACGGCGGCCAGACCTGGAACAATCGCGCTCAGGGGATGCGGGCCGAGTACATGCCACCGGACCAGGCCTACAATCCCAACGTGCAGGACCCGCACCGGATGGTCCAATGCGCGGCGCAACCCGATGCGCTCTGGGTGCAGCATCACAATGGAATCTTTCGCTCAACCGATGGCGGCCGAAGCTGGCGGGAGATCGAAAACGTACAGCCGGCGGCGTTCGGGTTTGCCGTGGTGGTGCATCCGCAAGATCCGGACACGGCGTGGTTCGTGCCGGGGGTGAAGGACGAATGCCGAGTGCCGGTGGACGGCCGGCTGGTGGTCACTCGCACCCGCGACGGCGGCCGTAGTTTCGAACAGCTCGGCCAGGGCCTGCCTCAGCGACACTGCTACGACATCGTTTTCCGCCACGGGCTGGACATCGACGGCACGGGCGACCGCCTGGCGATGGGTTCGGCCACCGGCGCGCTCTGGGTATCCGAAAACGGCGGCGACTCGTGGCAACTGGTCTCGGCCCACCTGCCGCCAATCTACTGCGTGCGGTTCGGGTAGCAAAGGTAGGACTGAAGACGAATGCAACCCGCGGCAAAGTAGTCATCACGCTCCGCGTGATGATCCCCTGCAGACTCAACGTCTCCAGCGGACGGGAGTCACCATCCGTGGTTGACGAGCGCCCAGACCTCCGCCACCTGCAAGTGCGGCTTGGCGCTGGCCGCTGGCGCGAGCCGCAGGCAAAAGGCTTACCACGCGGAGCGTGATGGCTACTTTGTCGCGGTTTGGTTTCGGCCTCGGCAACGCGCCGGTTTGGATCGGCGATGGTACACTGAAGCGTTCGTCGAGTGCCAGTTCCGAGCTCGCCGGCCGGTTCGCCATGAACGATTCGTCCAATTCCCAGACGCACGGTTACGATCCGCGGCAGGTGTCGTCCAGCGACAGCCAGCGGCAGCGGATCGGCCGGTATCGCGTGGCCAGGCTGCTGGGCGAGGGCGGCTTCGGGCAGGTCTACCTGGCTCACGACGACGACCTGGACCGGGCGGTCGCCATCAAGGTGCCTCACGCGCACCGGGTCGCTCGGCCCGACGACATTGCCGCGTACCTGGCCGAAGCGCGGCGCGTCGCCAGCCTGGATCATCCGGGCATTGTGCCGGTGCACGACTGCGGGACGACCGACGACGGGTTGTGTTTCGTCGTCTCGAAGTTCATCGACGGCGGCGACCTGGAATCGGTCCTGCGTCGTCGCCGGCTGGGGTTCGGCGAATCGGCCGCGCTGGTCGCTCAGGTTGGCGACGCTCTGCATTACGCTCACACGCGCGGCTTGTTTCACCGCGACGTCAAACCGGGCAACATCCTGATCGACACGCACGGCCAGCCGTACGTGGCCGACTTCGGACTGGCGATGAAGGAGGAGGAAGCGGGGCAGGGGCCGGGCCGCGTCGGCACTCCGGCCTACATGAGTCCGGAGCAGGCGCGGGGCGAAGGGCATCGAGTCGACGGGCGGACCGACGTGTTCAGCCTGGGCGTGGTGTTCTATGAACTGCTGACGGGCCGGCGGCCGTTTCGAGCGGAATCGCGGCGGGAGCTGCTGGACCAGATTTCCACCGCCGACGTCCGGCCGCCCAGACAGTTGGAAGACGCAATTCCCAAGGAGCTGGAGCGCATCTGTCTCAAGGCGCTCGCGCGGCGGCCGTCCGAACGCTACAACACCTGCCGGGATCTGGCCGACGACCTGCGGCACTTTCTGCGGACCAGCGACGAGACGGACGTGGCCGGGCCCGCTTCGGGGCTCGCGCACGACACGACGGCTGCCGGCCGCAGCGACCTGCCGCATCCCAGCACGATAACTCCGGCCGCCACGCCCAGCGGGTCGGCCGCGACGTCGCAGTCGGCCGCTTCCGCTCCGGCGCGGATCGTGCCCAAGGGCTTGCGGCCTTTCGACAGCCACGACGCCGACTTCTATCTGGAGCTGTTGCCCGGCCCGCGCGATCGCGACGGGCTGCCCGAAGTGGTCCGCTTCTGGAAGCAGCGGATCGAGGAGCGGGACGCGGCGGAAACGTTTTCAGTCGGCGTCGTGTATGGACCCTCGGGCAGCGGCAAGAGCTCGCTCGTTCGCGCCGGGATGCTGCCGCGTTTGTCGGACAGCGTAACGGCGCACTACCTGGAGGCGACGCGCGGCGACACCGAGTCGGCGCTGCTGGCTCGTCTGCAGCGGCGGCATGGCGACTTGACGGGCGAACCGACACTGGCGGCGGCGCTGGCGGCCATTCGCCGCGGCCGAGGCGTGCCGCCGGGCCGCAAAGTGCTGCTGGTGCTCGACCAGTTCGAGCAATGGCTGCACGCGAACCCGATCGACGACGACGCGCCGCTGATCCAGGCCCTCAGGCAGTGCGATGGCCACCGAGTGCAGTGCCTGCTGCTGGTGCGCGATGACTTCTGGATGGCCCTGGCCCGCTGCATGGGCTGTTTGGAAGTGCCGTTGGTCGAGGGTTTCAACAGCCACGGCATCGACCGCTTCGACTTGCGCCACGCCCGCCGCGTGCTGACCGGTTTTGGCCAGGCGTACGGCGCGCTGCCGGCCGCTCCCCAGTCGCTGGACAAGGATCAGCGGAGTTTTGTCGAGCAGGCCGTGGAGGAGCTGTCCGAGCAGCAGCAGGTGGTTCCCGTGCGGCTGGCGCTGCTGGCCGAGATGCTCAAGGCGCGCACCTGGACCACCTCGACGCTGCGGGATCTGGGCGGCGCGCGGGGAGTCGGCGTGGCCTATCTGCGGGAGACGTTCGAGGGTCCGCAGGCGCCGCTCGAAAACCGCCAGCACGCACGGGCCGCTCGCCAGGTGCTGGCCGCGCTGCTGCCCGAGTCGGGGACCGACATCCGGGGCCTGCGCCGCTCGTACGACGAACTGCGGGCCGCGTGCGACTACCGCCAGCGACCGGCTCAGTTCGCCCAGTTGATTGAACTGCTCGACCGCCGCCTGCGGTTGATCACACCGATCGATCCCTCGGACGACGAATTGGACGCTCAGCCCGCTGCGCGTTCAGACTATCAGTACCAACTGGCGCACGACTACCTGGTTCCCGCGCTGCGCCAGTGGCTCACGCGCAAGCAGCGCGAGTCGGCGGCGGGGCGGGCCGAACTGCTGCTGGCCGAGCGATCCAGTTTATGGAGCGACCGGAAGGAACGCCGGCAATTGCCTTCGTTGATCGAGTGGTTGCGGATCCGGGCCCTGACGCGCGCCCGCGACTGGTCCGACTCGCAGCGGCAGATGATGCATTCGGCCGGCCGACTGCACGCAGTGCGGTCGATCGTTGCGCTGGCCGCTGCTTGCCTGGCGTTGGCGGTGGCTCTGGCCGGCCTGGACTGGAACAAGGCCCGCTCGCTCAGGGATCGGCTGCTGGTGGCCGAGACGGACAGCGCGGCGGAAGTGGTGCGGCAACTGCACGGCTGCTGGCTGTTCGCTCGACCGCTGCTTCGCGAGGCGCAGCGCGACGAGACACTGGACGAGCGGCAAAGGCTGCACGTCAGTCTGGCGATGCTCTCTTACGACCCCGGCCAGGTGGAGTACCTGCTCGGCCGCTTGCCGGCCGCGGATGCCGAGCAGGCGCTGCTGATCCGCGACCTGTTGCGCGATCGCCGAACGACGGTTCTGGAGCCGCTCTGGAGCCAGTTGCCGCGGAGCGATGACCGGCAGTTCGACCAGCCGGTGCTGAACATGGCCGGTTGCCTGGCGGACTATGCGCCTCAGGACCCGCGCTGGGAAGCCAGCGCGCGGCGAGTGGCTGAAGGGCTTGTCCAGTCGAGTGCCGCCGAAGCGCAGCTCTGGGCAACAACGCTGCGCGGCGCGCGCGACGCCTTGCGACCGGCGCTGGCGCAGATTCTGGCCGACAGCCAGCGCGATGCCACTCAGCGAGCCCGCGCCCTGGATCTGCTCTGCACGTTGGATTCCAGTGACCCGGCGGCGCTGGCCGGTCAGGTGCCGCGAGCCGATCCGCCGTACCTGGCGCAACTGGTGCGGAGCCTGCTGCCGCTCGGCGCTCAAGGTCAGCGCGAGGTGCTGTTGCTGCTGCAGGAAGCGTCCGCCAGCGGCGGCAGCCAACCATCGCAGCGAGCGAATCTGGCGGCCGCCGCCGCCCGTTTGGGCCGCGTTGACCTGGCCTGCGAACTGCTCGATCACACGGACGATCCGACCACCCGCGGCCTGCTGATTCACCGGCTGGCCGACGTGGGTGTCGAGCCAGAAGAACTGATCGAGCAGCTTGCTTCGGCCGAGCTGCCCGTGCGCCGCGCGCTGCTCTTGAGTCTCGGAGAGTATCCGGCGGCGGTGGCCGAAACGGAGCCGCTGCACGCGCACCTGCTGCAGCTTTATCGCGACGACCCCGATCCGGGTGTCCACGCGGCGGTGGAGTGGCTGCTGGGCAAGTGGGGACATGCCGCGGAGCTGGATGAGATCGATCAGCGTCTGGCGACGGAAGTACGTCCGAATGTGCAGCCGGCCGCGCAACCCGCGGGGCGGCGCTGGTACCTGACCAGTCAGGGCCAGACGATGGTCGTCTTCCAGCCGGGCGCCGAGTTCTCGATGGGCTCGCCCGATGACGAACCGCGGCGAGCGGCGGCCAGGGAGCAACAGCACCGCCGGCGCTTTGACCACTGTTTCGCACTGGCCAACAAGGAAGTCACCGTCGAACAGTTCCGCCGCGCCGTGCCCACGTTCCAGCACGAAGGCCGGTTCGCTCCCGATGACCACTGCCCGCAGATCAGCGTCACCTGGTTCGAGGCGGCGCAGTATTGCAACTGGCTGACGCAGACCGAAGGCCTGGCCGCCGCGGATTGCTGCTACGAAGTCGGGGATCGGACCATCGAGATTTTTCCGGACCGCGCCGGCTACCGTCTGCCGCACGAAGCCGAATGGGAGTATGCCTGCCGCGCGGGAAGCAGCGGCAGCCGCTACTACGGAGCGGATCCCTGGCTGGTGCCGCATTACAGTTGGAGCCTGGATAACCTGCAGGGGCGAAGCTGGCCCGTCGGCCTTCTGAAGCCGAACGACTTCGGGTTGTATGATATGCTAGGCAATGCGGCCGAATGGTGCAATCAGCGGATCATGGCCTACCCGAGTGACGACCCGCTGCCGGTGGCCGGCGACCTGCTGATGGACGAGGAGCGGGTGGCCCGGATCGCCGAGCAGCGCGTGGTCCGAGGCGGATCGTACGCGGCGCTGGCGGCCGAGGGTCTGCGGGCCGCCGCCCGTTCTCCCGTGGCTCCCGAATACCGCAACGCGGCGATCGGCTTCCGCGTCGCTCGCACGCTGAACGGGGAACCGGAGTAACCTCGGTGAACGGTGCGGCCGGCGAAACGGGCCCGGGTCGAGTTCCATCGGGAGCCACTCTCCCAACCCCGATGGGAAGCAGGTAAACTGTTAGATTCAACGCGGCAACTGGCGACATCCGGACCGGCATGGGACGAACGGTTCGGATGGCTGCTGGCAGACGATTCCCGCGGAGGAGGCGGTGGTGCGAAGAGGCAACTCCCCGAATCGGCGCTCCCCAGGTGGACGCTCGCGGTCCGCGCCGCGCGGCTTGGCGCCGACGCCCCGCCGGCTGCTACTGGAACCGCTGGCCGCTCGCCGCTTGCTGGTCGGCGACTGGCAGAATCCGTTCAATCGAGCGGACGTCAACGACGATGGCCTGGTGGCTCCTGTTGACGGCCTGTTCGTGATCAACCGCATCAACAGCCAGGGATCGGGACCGCTGCCGATTCCGCCACCCGTGCCGGGCGGGCCGCCGCCGTACGTCGATACCAGTGGCGACGATCTGCTGACGGCCGTCGATGCGCTGATCATCTTCAACCTGCTCAACAGCGATCGCTCGCCGCCCGTCCTGAACGTGGGGCTGGCCAACGACACCGCGCCAGGTGGCGGGACGAACGACGATCGGATCACCTCGGACGACACAACCGCGGGCAACGTGGACGATCCCACCGGCATCCAGTCGCTGGTGTTTGTCGACGGAGCGATACGGCGTCCCGTGCCGTTCGACTTCCGCACCGGTGATTTCATGTTTGACCCTGGCTTCGCCGCCGACGGGTCGGACGATGGTCCGCAGAACCTGCGATTCGAAGCGGTGGATGCCCGCGGCAACGGACCGACGGTTACCGTCCTGTCGATTACGCTCGACACCCAAAGTCCGCTGCTCACCGTCGGCCTGGTCAACGATACGGCTCCTGGTGGCGGCACGAACAACGATCGCATCACCTCCGATCCGGCGATGACGGGACGCGTGACCGATATGTCGGCAATCGCGAGCTTGCGCGCCGAGCTGAACGGCAACTCGCTGGGCGATGTGGCGTTCGACGCGATGGGCAACTTTACTGTTCCGCACGGCCTGGCGGTCGACGGCAGCGACGACGGCCAGCACACGATCCGCTTGCTGGCCGAGGATCTGGCGGGCAACGTGTCCGAAGTCACGTTCATGCTGCAACTGGACACGCGCCCGCCCGACCTGACCGCTCGCTTATCCAGCGACACGGCTCCTGGCGGCGGCACGAACGACGACCGCGTGACGTCGGTCGACGATACGCGAGGCACGGCCACGGATGCAGGATCGGGACTCGTGCAGTTTCAAGCCCGACTCGACGGCGGGCAGGCGCAGAACGTGGCCGTCACCGGCGGCATGTTCACGTTCGATCCGGCGCTGGCCGCCGACGGCAGCGACGACGGAGGGCATCAGGTCGAGTACCTGGCGGTCGACGCGGCGGGCAACGTGGCCGCGACGACGCTGGCGTTCACGCTGGATACGCAAAGCCCCGCCATCACCTTGGGTCTGGTGAACGACACGGCGCCGGGCGGCGGCACGAACAGCGATCTGGTCACGTTCGATCCGGCGGCCGCGGGACGTACGACCGATCTGTCGACCATTGTCAGCTTGCGGGCCGAACTGAACGGCAACTCACTGGGCGATGTGGCGTTCGACGCGATGGGCAACTTTACCGTCCCGCACGGCCTGGCGGTCGACGGCAGCGACGACGGCCTGCACACGATTCGCATGCTGGCCGAGGACCTGGCGGGCAATCCGTCGCAGATGCTGCTCACCTTTCGGCTCGACACGCGCCCGCCCGACCTGACCGCTCGTTTATCGAACGACACGGCCCCTGGCGGCGGTACGAACGACGACCGCGTGACGTCGGTCGACGATACGCGAGGCACCGCCACGGATGCCGGTTCCGGTCTGCTTCAGTTGCAGGCTCGCGTCGACAGTGGCTCGCTGCAAAACGTGACCGTCGCCAGCGGCATGTTCACGTTCGATCCCGGGCTGGCGAACGACGGCAGCGCCGACGGCGGCCATCAGATCGATTATCAGGCGGTCGACGTGGCGGGCAACGTGGCCGCGACAACGCTGGCGTTCACGCTGGATACGCAGGCGCCGCAGATCAACGCGGGCCTGGTGAACGACACCGCTCCGCGCAACACGACCAACAGCGACGGCGTGACCTTCGACGCGAGGCTGGCCGGCAGCGTCGTGACGGCCTTGCCGGGCATTGCCCTGTTTCAGGCCAGTCTGGACGGCGGCACGGCGGTCAACGTCGCGCTGGACGGAGGAAACAATTTCTCGTTCGATCCGGGGCTGCAGGCAGGCGGTGCCAACGACGGCCCGCACATGGTTCGTTTTACCGTGGCCGACACGGCCGGCAACACGCGCATGCGCGACGTGGCGTTTACGCTGGACACGGTCGCGCCGAGCGAACCGACCCTGGTGCTCGATCCGGCGTTCGTGTTCGGGCCGCCCGAGGACGGATTGACTCGCGATGCCAGCGTCACGTTGCGGGGGACCAGCCAGCCGCAGTCGCTGCTCGAACTGCTGCCCACGATGCGGCTCACCACGGCCGACGGAGCGGGTAGTTACAGCTTCGGCGGCGTGCCGCTGCAGTTGGGCGAAAATGACTTGACCGTAACCGCCTACGACACGGCGGGCAATTCACGGGGCACGGCCCGCACCATCACGCGGCTGGACGCCGACGTGGTGGCATACTTGCAGGAACGCAGCCGTTTCGCCACCGAGATGTCGCTGCTCATCGATCTGGCTTTGGCCGCCGGCAGCCGGCAGGTGCGGTTCGACGTCGAGTCGATGTTCGACACCAGCGACACGAGCTCCGTGGGCGGCGATGCGTTGCTGGTTTACCTGGTCGACCCGGACGATCGGCAGACGTTGCTGGCCAGCGGCGGTCCCGGCACGTCGTTGTTCGCCTGGCGCGAGGGCGCGGTGGAGTTCCGGCCGGGGCTGGTGAATTTCGACGGGCGAACGGTCGAGATTGAAGTCTCGCAGTTAGGGCATCTGGAACAGGGTCTGCTCGTCTTTCAACTGCTGAACAACGACACCGACACCGGCACGCAGTTTGTCGTTCGCCGGCTGGTGAACGAAGTCGACCCGGAGGGCGTCGTCAGCCCGATCTTTCCGCCGCCGCCGCAACTCGCGCCACTTGGCGGAGGGCTGGCCAATCTGGATTCATTTCAGGCCTCGGCCAGCGTGGAAGTGCGGCTGAGTAACAGCCGCTTCGAACCCGATTCGGGCACGTACCGCGCGGAGCTGCGGGTGGCGAACACGGGTCCGGGAACGGATCGGCGAGTGGCCGTGGTGTTTCCGGGTCTGCCCGCGGGAGTGACTCTGGTCAATGCCACGGGCACCACTTCCAGCGGCGCTCCCTACCTGGATCTGTCCCAGGCGATTGGCTCCGGGGGTCTTGGTCCCGACGCCGTGTCGCAGGGTGTGCTGGTCGAATTTCAGTTAGCCAGCGGCAACAACTTTCCCCTGCAACCCCAGGTGCTCGTGGGCGGCCTGAATCGCCCGCCCCAGTTCGATCCGCCCGCGAACTTGCAGGTGTTCCCCGGCGGTTATCTGGAACAGGTGTTGGAGGCGATTGATCCCGACGGCGATTCGATCACCTACAGCATCCGCGCGGACGGTCTGTTGCCAGCCAACATGTTGCTGGCCGATGGGATGTTTGTGGTAACTCCCGCGCCCGGCGACATTGGTGCGTACAACCTGACGCTGATCGCCAGCGACGGCGTGCTGGAAACGTCGCGCGAGATCATGTTGCAGGTGCCGCTCGATCCCGTGATGTCGACGCGCGTGCGGGGCCAGGTGCTGGATGTCGACATGAATCCGCTGGCCGGCGTGCCGATCGAGCTGGGCGAGGACTCCACGGTCACCGATCCGGGGGGCGGCTTCGAACTGCAGCTCACCACGCCCATGCCGCAGGCGCCGCTGGAGATCCACGGCGAGCTGTTTGTCGGACCGGACGATTATCCGTTCGTGGCCGAGGATCTGGCGCTGCTGCTCAACCGGCCGTTCTTCACGGGCGTGAATAACGTGTTGCCGCGGCCGATCTATCTGCCCAGGCTGGACACGGAAAACGGCACGCCGATCGATCCGATGAACGATACCGTGGTGTCCACGCCGATGATCCCGGATGCCGAGCTGCTGGTGCCGGCCGGTTCGCTGCTGGACCCGCAGGGCCAGTTGTTCACGGGGGAAGTGAGCATCACCGAGGTGCCGACAGACCGGACTCCCGCCGCGCTGCCGCCGGGCCAAGCGCCGGACATCCTGGTCACGATTCAGCCGGCCGAGATGCAATTCACCACGCCCGCTCCGCTCACGCTGCCCAACCTGACCGGCTACGCACCGGGCACGGAACTGGACCTGTATTCGATCAATCCACAGACGGGGCAGTTCGACATCGTCGGCAACGGGCAGGTGACTCCGGACGGCCGAGCGGTGCGGACGGTGACGGGCGGCGTGCGGAACAGCAGTTGGCACTTCTTCAGCCCGCCGCCCACGGTTCCCACCGACCTGGCGTCGAACGTCCGCAACCGGGCCAACTGCGGCAGTTGCGAGGAGCGGATCGAGGCCAATGCACAGGTCGAATTGCATTCGGGCGTGCTGCTGGAACATCATCCGCTGGTCGCGAATCAAACGCTCGGTGTCACTCGCGGTTTGACGCTGGTCTACGATTCGCTGCGCGCGGATCCCCGGCCGATTCTGCACTTTGGCTACGACGCCGTGCCCGACGACGCGGCGCTGCGGATGGTCGCCAGCCTGTCGGTGCGCCGCGAAGGTTTCGAATTGCAGGTGCCCGGCCGGCCGTCGCAGGACGTGGGTCTGACGGGGAACGAGCACTTCTGGAGCATCCCGGCCGGCGGCGGAGATATTGAAGCGGCGTTGCAGGCCGACCTGGCCACTCAGCCCACCGGCCGCTACACCTACCAGTTGCTCAGCGGGCTGCTCAGGCTGCAGGACGGCCGCTTTAACGGTTCCCGCATCACATCGACGGCCGACCTGGCGCACGTCAACACGATCGACAGTATCTTCGGCGCCGGCTGGGGTCTGGCTGGTCTGCAGCAGTTGCACGAGGACAGCGCCGGCTGGGTGCTGCTGGTCGATGGCGATGGTTCCGAGCTGCTGTTCCGGCCTGGCAGCCAGCCGGGGCAGTACGTGTCGCCGGTGGGCGACTTCTCGCGGCTGGAGAAGCTGGGCGACGACACCTTCCGCCGCACGCTGAAGGATCAGACCGTGTATGCGTTCGACGCCGGCAACCGGCTGGAATCGATCGCGGACCGGCACGGCAACGTGACGGCGTTCGCCTACGACGGGTCGGGCAATCTGCTGACGATTACCGATCAAGTGGGCCGAGTGACGATGTTCGGCTATACGGGCGGCAAGGTCAGCAGCATCACGGATCCGGCCGGCCGCACAACCATGCTTATGCACGACGGCGACGGCAACCTGGCAAGTGTCCGCGACCCGGACACGAGCCAGCGATTGTTCGATTACGACGACCGCCACTTGCTGGTCGAGGAGACCAACAAGCGCGGTTTCCGCGAGACGAAGGTCTACGATTTCGCGGGTCGGTTGGAACGATCGCTCACCGAGGACGGCGCGGAGATCCAGGTCGAACCGCTGCAGGTGCAGGAGCTGCTGCCGCCCGCCAGGACGCGCAACCTGTCCCAGCCGCCCGTCGCCTTCCCGACATCCGCTCCGCTGGCGTTTCACACGGATGCCAATGGCAACACGTTCGCCACCGAGCTGGATCAGTTGGGGCAGCGGGTGTTTTCGTTCGACGGCGAGGGGATTGGCGAGCGGATTGTGCGCAACGCCAGCAACCTGATCACGTCGATCACCGATCCGCGCGGCTTCACGACGCGATATACGTACGATGCGTTGGGAAATTTGCTCAGCGTGTTTGACGCTGGACTGAGCGGTGGCGCGTCACTGGACAGCCCCTTCGACCTGGGGCTGCTGCAGGCCGACCGCACTCTGCAGGCACACGTCGGCAGCCTGGACCGGACGGACTTCTTTCGGTTGGAACTGGACACCGCCAGCCGCCTGAGTGTCCGGTTGGACGAACTGAATGAAGAGACAATCGTCTCGATCATCGGCGACTTCAACGGCGATTTTCTGGTCGACTCGGGCGAAGTGGTCGAGACGGTCACGTCCAACGGTTCGGAGCCGCTGCTGCTGGTCGAGGAATTGAGTGCCGGCGTGTGGTACGTGCGCATCGAGGCGGACACCTTTCCGGTTGGCGAGAACTCGGCGTACCGGATGGAGCTGACCAGCGAGCCGCTGGTGTTGACGACGCCGGCCGATCCGGGGCAGACGCTGGGCGAGGCGCTGGATGTCGGTACGCTGTCGGTCGAACAGCGATTCCAGGATTGGGTCGGCGGCACCGACACGCGCGACTACTACCGCTTCCAGATCGCGCAGAATGGCACGCCGGTCTGGGTCCGGTTGAGCGAGCTGCGCGAGAACGCCGACCTGCAACTGATTCGCGACGCGAACGGCAACGGCGTGGTTGATTTCGGAGACGTGCTGGACAGCAGCACGGCGAGCGGCACAGGCAGCGAGCAGATCTTCGCCACGCTCGCCGCGGGCACGTACTTCGTCTCGGTCCTGCCGACCACGTTCCCGGTGGGCGAGAATACATCGTACACGCTGGATCTGGC
Source organism: Pirellulaceae bacterium (assembly GCA_024102795.1). Taxonomy (GTDB): domain Bacteria; phylum Planctomycetota; class Planctomycetia; order Pirellulales; family Pirellulaceae; genus JAGFJK01. The sequence goes on along the minus strand of JAGFJK010000410.1, from coordinate 21,389 downwards.
TGTGGTGCAGACGCCCGCGACCACGCCGCACGTCGACAACGGCAATTCGCTGGGCACGGCGATGGACATCGGCAGCCTGGCGGGCCCCGCGGCCTATAGCGGTTCGATCGGCGGCAGCGACACGCACGATTTCTTCCGCTTCACGATTTCCGAGAACGTGCGGCTGCGCGGCCAGTTGACCGGACTTTCGGCCGACGCCCGCGTGGGCCTGGTGGCCGACATCGACGGCAACCTGACCATCGCCACGCGGGAACTGATCGCCTTCTCGCAGCGTTCCAACACGGCGGCGCCCGAATGGTTCGACGAGGAGATTGGTCCCGGCACGTACTATCTGGTAGTGTACCAGGAGCAGTTCGACGCCAGGCTGAACACGGACTACCTTGTCGAGCTGCTGCCCACCTCGGCGCCGACGCTCGATCCGGAAGCAGGCGAAAGCTTCGCCACGGCCCTGTCGATCGATCCATTCACCGGACCGCAAACGTTCCGCGACAACGTCGGCAGCCTGGACCGCTTTGACTACTATGCGTTCACGCTGTCGCAGTCGTCGACCGTCCGCGCGCGGCTCACGGAACTTGAAGAGGACATTGCCCTGGGCCTGGCGGCGGACATCAACGGCAACGGCCTGCTGGATTCGAACGAGATTGTCGAGCGGGGGGCGATGGAGGGCAAGGTCGACGAGTGGCTCGAGGAACAGTTGACGCCCGGCACCTGGTACTTCGTCGTCCTGCAAAACGACTTCCAGGAGAACAACAACAGCCATTACCGGCTGGACGTCGACCTGATCGTGGTCGAAACCGATCCGCTGGCGGACCCTGGGCAGGACTATCCGACGGCGCTGGACATTGGTCCGCTGGCAGAATCACGGAGTTTTCGCCAGTCGGTCGGCAGCGTCGATACGCACGACTTTTATAAGTTCACGCTGAGCGAAGCGTCGACGGTCAGCGTGCGGCTGGGTGAGCTGAACGAGGACTTGCAGTTGGGACTGGCCGCCGATCTGAACGGCAACGGGACGTTTGTCAGCACGGAGCTGATCGAGCAAACAACTTATGCAGGCAAGCACCCGGAGTGGCTCAGCGAGCAGCTCGCGCCGGGCGAATACTACCTTGTGGTGTTCCAGGGCCAATTTCAACGAGATCAGAACAGTCACTACCTGCTGGAAGTGGATGTCGCTCGGGCCGACACGACGACGGCCTCCGATCCTGGCAATACGTTGGCCACGGCCATGCCGATCGCGCCGTCGAACCGGCCGCTGGTGATTCGCGAGAATGTCGGCAGCATTGACCGCCGCGATTTCTACTCGTTCACGCTGACCGAGCCCGGTACGATCACCGCGCAACTCAACGGCCTCAGCGAGGATCTGCAACTGGCGCTGGCCGTCGATGCGAACAACGACGGGAATCACGAGACCATCGAGCTGTCGAGCGCACCGGGTGCCGAACGTGAGTGGATCGACGAGCAGGTGCCGCCGGGCACGTACTACATCCTGGTCTTTCAGGGTGATTTTCAGACGGATCAGAACAGCCACTACGAACTGGAAGTGCGTCTCGACGCCGCGCCGCCGACCACGCCGTCCGACCCCGGCGCGACGCTGGCCACCGCGCTGGTGCTCGATCCGTTCGACGGGCCGCGCACCTATCGCAACACGGCGGGTACGCTGGACCGGCGGGATTTCTACCGTTTCACGCTGGCGGCGCCGGCCACCGTCACGGCCGAACTGGATCAGTTGGACGAGGACCTGCAACTGGGGCTGGTCGTCGACCTGACGGGCAACGGCTACGACGACGCGGACCTGATCGAGACGTCCACCGGCGTGGGCCGCGCCCGCGAGTGGCTCAGCCAGGAACTGCCTGCGGGAACCTACTATTTTGTCGTCTACCAGGGCAACTTCCAGGAAACCGAGAACAGTCATTACCAGTTGAACCTGAACGTGACGCCCCTGGCCGATGTGCGCGGCACCGATCCGGGCAACCGGCCCGGCGACGCGGCCATTCTGGGGATGCTGGCCAGCGACATGGTGGTCCGCGACGTGGCCGGCACGCTAGACACCGATGATTACTATCAGTTCACTTTGTCCAGCGCTCAAACCGTGGAACTGCTGCTGCGCGATCTGGACGAGTCGCTGGAACTGGGGCTGGTGTTCGATGCCAACGGCAACGGCAATCTGGATTTCGGCGATCAGATCGCGACAAGCACCAACGCAGGACGAGCGATCGACTGGATTCAGGCGGACCTGGCCGCGGGCACTTACTACGCTCGCGTTTATCAAGGCCAGTTCACTCGCGGCGAGAACTCGCACTACGAACTGCAACTGCGGTTGCCCGTGGCCCCCAGCGCCAATCCGGCGGATCCCGGCGGCACGCTGGCGGCGGCGCGGCCGTTGGGAACGCTGACCGGAGTGATCTCCCGCACGGATTTTGTCGGTACCTCCGATCCGCACGATTACTACCAGTTGGTTCTCAGCGAGGCTCGCGAGCTGCGCCTGGCCCTGACCGGCCTGAGTGCCGACGCCGATATCCGGCTGATCGCCGACCGCAACGGCAACCTGGCGATTGATAGCGGTGACGTGATCGAGGAAGTGAACAGTTCCGGCAGTTCGCCCGCGTTTCTGCACGAGGATCTCGGTCCGGGGACCTACTACATCCACGTCTTTCAGCCCACGTTCCCGGCCAATCAGAATACGGATTACAACCTGGAGATCACCTCGACCCTGCTGCCCGTGGATCCGGTGGTCGATCCTGGCGGAACGCTGGCCGCGGCGCTCAACCTGGGTCCTCTGTCCTCGCCGCAGTCATTCCGCGACGCGATTGGCTCGCTCGACACGCTGGACTTCTATCGCTTCCAGCTCAGCCGCGACAGCCAGGTGAAACTGCGGCTGGAAGGCATGATGGAAGCCGCCGAGCTGGCCATTGTGGCCGACGAGAACAGCGACGGCGTGGTGCAAAGCAGCGAGGTGCTCGAAGTGGCGGAAAGCGCCGACACGGTGCTGCTGACCGAGTTTCTGCCGGCGGGCGTGTACTATGTGCGAGTTGGCCAGGTCTCGTTCCCGGCGGGCGAAAACACGCGCTACCGGCTGGTGGCCGAAGCCGTTCCGCTGCCCGCGACCACGCTGGTGGAACCCGGCCAGTTGCTGCCTGCGGCACTGAACATTGGCACTCTGTTGCCGGGCACGCTGACCGGTCAACAACGCTTCCAGCAGACGGTGGGCAACCTGGATCGGGCCGACATCTACCGGTTCCAGTTGAACGAGGACCTGGAGCTGCGCGTGCAGTTGCGGGACGTGGCCGAGGAGACCGTGGTGTCGCTGATCGCCGACCTGGATGGCGATCTGGCGATCGACTCGGGCGAGACGATCGAGACGGTGACTTCGCTCGGCGGTGTCACGACGCTGCTGACCGAGTATCTGCCGGCGGGCACGTACTACCTGAGCATTGCGCCGGATACATTTCCCGCGGGACAGAATTCCAATTACACGCTGGAGATCGGCGTCCAAGGCGTGGACGAGAGTCCCGCCAGCGATCCGGGCAACACGCTGTCTGAGGCGTTCGAGCTGGGAGCGCTGGGCGAACCGCTGTCGCTGCGGCAAACGATCGGCAGCTTGGATCCGGACGATTTCTACCGCTTCGACCTGGCCGGTGTCCGCGAGGTGCTGGTACGGATGGACGGGCTGAGCGAAGAGGTGATCGTCTCGCTGGTGGCCGACGTCAATAACAACGGCGCGGTCGATACGGGCGAAACGATCGAAACAGTTACGTCGTCCGGATTCGACGTGTTGCTTCACGAGGTGCTCGGTCCGGGCAGCTACTTCCTGCGCGTTCAGCCGGATACGTTCCCCGCCGGCCAGAACACGTCGTACAACCTGCAACTGGTTTCGCGCGCGATCAGCGATTCGTTCGGGCCCCGCACGTTTACCTACGATCCGGTGTTCAGCCAGTTGACCAGCGAGAAGGACGAGCTGGGACGGTTGACGCTGTACGACGTCGATCCGGCCAACGGCAACATCATCCGCGAGACGCGCGTCGTCGGCTTGCGCGATGCGATCAGCGGCGAGACGGACGACCTGGTGACCGAGTTCACCTACACGCCGGAAGGACGCATCAACACAGTCACTGACCCGCTGGGCCGAGTGGCCGATCACGACTACGATCCGCTCGGCAGGCTGATGCGGATCACCTACGCCCAGGGCACGGCGGACGAAGCCGACCAGCAGTTCGAATACGACGCGGCCGGCAACGTGACGGCGGTGATCGACGAGAACCTGAATCGCACCGAATTCCTGTACGACGACATGAACCGGCTGGTGATGCTCACCGAGGCGGATCCGGACGCGGCCGGCCCGCTGGTTTCGCCCGTGACCATGTACGACTACGATCTGGCGGGCAACCTGATCGGCATCACCGATCCGCTCAACAATTCGACCACGATTGCGTACGACCTGAAGAACCGGCCCGAATCGCGGCGCGACGCGCAGTTGAACGATACGCTGCTGGTCCACGACCTGGCGGGGAATCTGTCGCGGAGCGAAGACGAGCTGGGAGCGGCGACCAGCAACCGCTACGACGAACGCAACCGGCTGATCGAGACGGTGGATCCCAACGGCGGCACGACACGCTACCGCTACGACGCCAGCGATAATCTGATCCGCGTCACCGATCCGCTGGGCAACATCACGCGCTACCAGTACGATCACCAGAATCGTCTGGAACGGGTTATCGACCCGCTGGGCAACGAGGCGCGGTACCAGTACGACGCCGTGGGCAACCGCCTCGCCACGCTCGACCGCAACGACCGCCGCACGGAGTTCTCGTTCGACGACTTGGACCGGCTGGTCCGTGAAACGTGGCGAGCGGCCGACGGGACGGTCGAGAACGTCGTTCAGTACACTTACGACGGCGCGGGCAATCTGCTGACCGCCGTCGACGATTTCAGCCAGTTGACGTTCACCTACGACGACCGCAACCGGCTGCTGACGGCCAGCAATGCGGGGACCGCGGGCGCTCCTGAAGTCGTCCTGTCTTACAGCTACGATGCCGCCGGAAACGTGCTGGCGATCGCCGACCAGATCGCGGCGGCGCCCGCGGGCACGACCAGTTTTCTGGTCGACGGGCTGCACCGTACGACCAGCATTTTGCAAGGCGGTACGGGAGTCGCCGCCAAGCGTGTGGACCTGGTTTACGACGCTTTGGGGCAGCTCGAGTCGCTGGTCCGCTTTTCAGACCACGCTGGCACAATGCCCGTGGTGACGACCACCTGGTCGTACGATTCCCTGGGGCGTCTGGACACGTTGGTGCACAATGATGGCCTGGTCGACGTGGCGGTTTACGACTACGATCGCGACGCGGCCGGCCGGGTGATCCGGCTGACCGACGGCACCGGAATCGCCGATTACGAGTACGATGCGGGCGGCCAACTGCTGGACCTTGCACACAGCGTCCGCGAGGACGAAAGCTTTGTCTACGATGCGGGCGGCAACCGCACCGAGTCCAGCCTGCACGACGCGGACTACGTGATCGATCCCGGCAACCGGCTGCGAACGGACGGCACGTACAACTATACCTACGACGACGAAGGGAATGTGATCCGCCGGACCGAAATCGCCACGGGAGACTACGTCGAACTGGAGTATGATCACCGCAACCGGTTGCGGGCGGTGATCGAGCGGGACAGCGGCGGCGGCGAACAGGGACGCATCGAGTATCGCTACGACGTTCTGAACCGGCGGATCGTCACGCACCTGTCGGATGGCGGGGAAACGACCGAGTATTTCATCTACGATCGCGACGCGCTGCACCTGGAGTTTACGGACAACGATGGCAATGGGCCGAACCTGCCGGCACTCGAATCGCGGTTCCTCAACGGGCCGGCCGTTGATCAGGTGCTGGCCGAGGAGGGCGGCGGCCAGGTCGGGTGGCTGCTGGCCGACGGCCTGGGATCGGTGCGCGAGATCGTGGACAACGATGGCGACGTGATCAACGCGATCGTCTACGGCGCCTTCGGACAGGTGGTTTCCGAAAGCAATCCGGCGATCGACACTCGGCATCGTTTTGCCGGCCGCGTGCTGGATCGCGAAACGGGTTTGTATTACTTCGAGGCCCGTTATTACGATCCGCTGCTGGGCCGGTTCCTGTCCGAGGATCCGCTGGGCCAGGCGGCCGGCGACACGAACCTGGCGACGTATGCGTTCAACGATCCGGTGAACTTGCGTGACCCCAGCGGCCGGATCGTGGCCCACCTGTCGATCAGTTCCGAGACGTTGCGTTCGCTGGCCTTCAGCCGCCTGGTGGTGGCCGGCGGGTTGGACGTGCAGGTGGAGCAGTTCACGCGCGACCCGGCGGGCCGAGTGGACCCGCTGGCGCTGTTCAACCGGACCACGCTGGCGGCCAGCGCACGGCCGCGGTGCGGCATCCGCTGGCCCTGGCCTATCGCGCCCAGGTCGATCTGTCGGCCTGGCCGGTCGCTCGGCAGGCCGCGGCCGGTCTGCAACCGGTCGCTCATCAACCGCTATCGGGCGCCGGCCAGTTACTGCGCCGCCAGGCCGCGGAGTTGGCTCAGAGCGGCTTGTCACGAGCGGTTGTCGAACGGACGATTTCGGCCGCGGGCGAGTTCCGTCAGAACCTGGCCGGAGGTCCCGGCGTGCCGCTGGGGTTTGTGATCGACGTCGGCCTGCCGCCGCTGCCGTGGGGCGCCTGGAGCCGCGACGTGCCGGAGTTTTGAGGTGGCGAGGGAAGCGGAAGGTTTTGGACAACTTGACCAGCGTGCGCGTCGCCGTGGGACCCTAAGGGAACAGGTCCAGATGACATGATTCCTGAAGGCATTTCCTTTGATACTGCGAATCCAAAGTATCGGCAGTTCAAGAATGGAGACAACATTCTCCAGTATACCTTGGAAGGAGGCGAAATTACGGTTGACTGGGTCAGCGGCAAGAATGCTTCGTCGATAATGAAGGCGATCCTTGAGGCTGAAGGAGCCGGGGTTACCCGAATCTCAGGCTATGCAACTGACAGGCTTGGTCAGGCGTCAAACGCCGCCCTTCAAAGACTTGGCACTCGAATGTGTTCGGAGCTGGGCGGGGACTGGACAGTTACAATTGAGACGGTTCGAAGTCGAAGGTACTTGGTGTTCACGAAGTGAGTACAGCAATGACAAAGAGCGAACTTTCCGCCAACTGCGAGCGTTGGGTACCCGGTGATCCAACCAAGAACCCACCACACGACAAGTTATTTTTGGAGACAGTCGTGAATGCTGGATTTGTCGCGTTCACCCATCAAGGCGGTCTTTTTGGCGGGCAATCCGATCATCGGGCCGTCGTCATTGTTCATCGAGGCCGTGGCAGGAAATGGGAGGTCGTTTTTCAGGAAAGTGACCGAGATGTGGTAGCTACAACTACCTCGGACTTGGAGCGGTTAACGACTACGATTCTTAGCTGGTTGCGAGGAGGTCTATTAACTGCCGAAGAGGATTCGTTGCACACTGTAGCGGGATGACGCCCGGAAGAAAGCAGTACAGTGCAACGCACTCGCCCGGCACGATTTACTCGACCCGGCTCGTTCGACCAGCTTGAGACCTTTGCTGATCGAAACCGACTCGACCTTCGTGAGACCGTCGAGTTCAAACCGACGAGCCATGGGAATTGCTCTCCGTGGCGAGCTGTGCAGTCAGCGGACCGGGCCGCTTCGTGCTTTACCAAGCCACAAAGGGGACGGAGGTAATTTGTGGAGAATTGCCCCCGTCCCTTTTGATCAGGATGATCCCATGGCCAATCCACTGACGCAGGTCAGCCAGAACGCCTTTCGATTCTTCGCGGCCAACGTGCATCCGCGGGCTGTGCGGATCCAAACGCCGTTTCCGCAAACGACGCCGCTGGCTGGTTGCCGGCTGCCCGCCGAGGTGGCGGACTTCATCCAGCGCTATGAACCGAGGACGGCCGCCCAGGGGCTGTTTCCCCACCAGGCGGAATTCCTGAGCGCGCTGTTCGACGAGCGGCGGCAGGACTTTATCATCACCACGGCCACCGGTTCTGGCAAAAGTCTCTGCTTCTGGAGCTGGGTGTTCGAACACCTGCGCCGCGATCCACGGGCCACCGCCTTGCTCTGTTTCCCGACTCAGGCGCTGATGTGGGGCCAGGCCAAGCGGTTGCGGAGGCTCTCGCTGCCCGCGTCGCTGGTCCAACTGGGCAGCGGCAGCTCGGCCTATGGCGGGCAAGTGCCGATGGGACAACAGACTATCGGCTGGACCATCTGGCAAGGCGTCGGCCAGGGCGCCACGTACAACGCGGCCCTGGGCGACTATCAGAAAGGCCGCTTCTTTCAACAGGCCCGAATTCGCATCGCCACCTTGGACAAGGCGCACTGGAGCCTGTACGGCAGCCGGGACGGAAAACAGTTCGCCGCGCGGTTGAAGTGTTTCGTCCTGGACGAGGCACATTCGTACGACGGCGTTTTCGGCGCCAACGTCCACTACTTCGTCAAACGCATGCACCTGGGATGCGATCTGCTCGGTCGTTCCCGGCCGCGGATGTTTCTGGCTTCGGCCACGTTGAATTCGGCCCGCGAGTTCGCCGCCACGCTGCTTTCGCTCGACGCCGCCGAGATCACGCACGTCGAGGACCATGTCCGGCAGGAGATCGATCTGGTCGACACGGCCGAGGTGCCGGCGTTGCTCGAGCGACCGCCGAGCGATTCGTTGCTGCGCGTCGTGCTGTTGGTCGACGACCAGGCGAAGAACCGCGGCGCGAGGGACTTCATGGAAGACGAGGCGCACCTGGGCGCGGAAACGAACTTGATCTATTTCTCGCAGAGCAAGTTCGCCAGCAAGCTGCTGGCCCGCAAGTTGACTCTGAGCGGACGGCAACGTGAAGTCTGCATTTACGATGCCGACCTGCCACCCGACGATCGGCGCGCGCTCGAGGCTCGCCTGAACGCCGCCGATTCCGCGGGCGTGACGCTGCTGGGCACCAGTGCGCTGGAGCTGGGCGTGGATATCGAGGGGCTGGACGTGTGCCTGATGGATGTGACGCCGCCGCGGCGAGCGGACTTGCTGCAGCGGATCGGGCGCGTCGGCCGGCGCCAGGGCCGGCCGGGGCTGGTGATTCTGCGGCTGTCGGCCGAGCCGCACGATCAGGAGATGCTGGACGAGCCGGTGGAGTCGTTCCGGTTGCGGAACACTCGCGCGCTGCCGATACCGCTGCACCTGGAGCAGGTCCGCTGGCGGCACGTGCTGGCCGCGTTCCAGGAATGGATGGGCGACTTGCAGTATGGGGCGATTGCACCGGAGCAGTTCAACGAGAGCCTGCGCAAACATTTTGGCGAGGTTCCCAAGTACAACGAATTGGTCCGGGCTTTTGGCCAGCGGTATGGCACTCTGATCGACACCGAGGACCGGTTCTGGGTTTACAAGGGATTTCGGGCGGCGGCCAGCGAGGGGAAGATTCCGCTCAAGCACGAGCGGCGCGAGGTGGCGCGGATCGACGAGCTGGCCGTGTTCCGCGACGCGCATCCGGGAGCCGTGTTCCTGGGGCACGACCTGCGGCATTACCGCGTGGTGGCCTACGAAGGGTCCTGGAAGGTGGCGGTCGCCGAGCAGCCCGACAGCGACATGGCGCTCGGCAAGTGGCTGAAAACGATCGGCTGGATCGGCGTGGAGCCGGAACCGGAGGAGGTGACCACGCGCGGGATGTGGGACGAGCGGTTTGAGTTCCACGAGAACATTCCGCTGGCCGGCGGCCTGCAGCCGCCCGTAAAGGGCGTCTTCTTGTTTGGCATCTGGGACTACCAGCGTTCGTGGCAGGGCTACACGGAGATCGATCTGGCTCGCGGCACGTCGCGCAAGGTGAGTCTGGAGGAGGCGACGGCCGAGTTCGCGCGGGCGCTCGAGACCCGCAAGAACGCGCCGTTCCTGCATCGCTACTCGTACCGCACGACCGGCTGGCAATGGGAATTCGGGCCGATGGCGTTCGGCGAGCGGGAGGAGGACGAGCTGGACGCGTTGGCGGAGTTGATTGCCGGTTTGCTGAACCACTTTCTGGCGGCCGCGGTGGAGTCGCGGCTGGACGACATTTCGGTCGACTTCGACGTGCTGGAATCTACTTTGCGGGTCCTGGATTCGCCGCCGTGAGGCAACGGCCTGTCGGAGGCGCTGCTCAAGGAATCCCGTGCCCGCGGCGCGCTGGAGCGGTGCGTCCGCGAGCTGCTCAAGTACAAGCGGCGTGGCCGGCGGCAGGCCTTTCGCAAGTACCTGACCAACCTGCGGCTGAACTCCGACCCGGCCTCGGCGGAAGAGCTGCACGGCATCCTCGACCAGCTGCGCGCTCGCTGGACCGGCGGAACCGGGCGAGCGGCATTGGGCGGGCGGCGGGCGCCAGCCCGCTGTTTCTGACTTCGGACGCACGCGCCCAACCCGCGCGTTACATCCGCGCGCGAGAAACAGCGGGCTGACGCCCGCCGCTCGCCAGTGAACTCGGTAGAACACTAACGAAGGGATCGCACTTGCCTTCCGCCTCGCTCCAGGCAAGAGTCCCATTGCAGGACATTTTCAAACCTGCTCACTTCCGGTTGCGTCGCGCACATCATCTGCCAGCATTTCAATGCGACTCAGCAGCGCGTCGTACTTTCCGCGGATCTCCGCAAGACTCGCCGACCGCTGCCAACTGCTCTTGTGCTTTGAATGCACGCCTAGGCCGAGGATCCTTCCGGTATCCTGTGCAAACTCGAATGCGAGCGATGGCGGCAGTCCGGCTCGTGACAACTGTCCATCAAGCCAGCCTGTGTGCACCTTGCCGCCACGATCCACCACAAGGACCGTGTACAGACGAGTTGGTTCCGCAGGATCTCGCAGCTTGACCGTGAAGCTGGCAGACTTGCATTTCCACGAGTCCCAGGGTGAACTGCAGTTGTGGCGTAGACTGTAGGAAGTCCGCCAGATGCTCCAGCTCTTCGCGTATCCCATCTCCGATGATACGCAGCAGAAACCGTCCGGAACGCATGTTGCGAATGACCGCGTCGACAAAGCGAGCTTCGTCAATCACATCCTCTGCCTTTCGAGAGACGAGTTCCCACAAACCCTTGCCCGCGAATTGTCGGACCTTTCGATCAAGATCGTTGAAACTCCAACGGCTAACCTCCTTGGCGTAATCAATGATCTGACCGACTACCTGACGCCTGGCTTCCGGGTTTCGCCAAAGCTTCGTCTCAACAATTGTCAGCAAGCCCTGGGGGGAAATGTAGAGATTGTCCATTGGTCCGACTGGGGTCAGGATTTCGCGTTGTGCGGCGACGATGGGTCCGTAGCCGGGATCAATGTCCTCTATTGGAATGAGTTCTGGGTAATCGAACAGCAACCGCTGCAGCCAGCTTTCGTCGATGGTCCGCTCTCCGAACGATAGCCTGCAAAGTGGCTCCGCGGAACGACCGTCGGACGGTATGAAAACCGGGATGCCATCGCGGCGTGAAGTCATGCTAAAGTCACCTGCTGATTAGGCGATGAGGGGTTTGGGAGTTGTGCCGCTGCAATCGAGTCCTCCGTGGAGAAAACCGTGCACTTCGCCAAGTCACCAAATCGGATGCACACCTTTCCCGTGGTTCAGACAGCCACGGGTGCGACGGCCCTTCCTGAAGTGGAAGCGGTCGCAAAGAACTTCGCCTCGTCCCAGGAAGTCAGCGAGTGTCCCATCGGAGGTTTCGCGCCAATTCCATAGACGCGAGGAACGAGGGTGGGAACCGCGTTCTGGTCGAGAAATAGGTGATCCAGCCACCATGTTTCGCTGGACGATCCCTTGTCCGCCATGAGACATCTCCTGGGGATAGCATTCGCCTCGGGCCTACACGCCCTCCGGTGTCTACGAGAGCCGGTAGCCTTCTCGGTCCAGGTCTATTTGCTGGCCTTCAACACACTGCGTCAAGTGGTTGTCACTCCGCGGCCTCGATCAGTGCCATCTGTCGGTCACTGATCGGCAGATTCGAAGGTCTGCGACCCTCCCAGAATCTCATCCCCGGCGCGAAAATGTCGGCTGGACAAGGCAAGCTCACCGTCCAAGCAGCGGCAGCCAGGCGGTATGGATTCGACAGCCTGTTATCTCGAAATGTATTGGGCCATGCGCGATGGAGACCTCGCTCTGGCACGGCGCAGGGCCTTGGCACTCAAATCGGCCCTGGATCAGGGTGGGTCCCTGGCCCCAGTTCTATTCGCGCGAGGAAGTTCGCGGCTACCTGGCCAGCGTCCTGCGTCGGACGTTATCGGTTGAGCAGCCGCCCGAATCGGCCTGAAGCCGCCAATCTGTGCCGGCAGCGGGGGAACTGGCGTCAACTACAATTTCCCGCCCGGCGACGCCCCAGCGGCTGCCGCGCCAGGCCGCCATCCAGAGCGGTCCCCGCGGCGCAAAAGAAAACCCGTTGCGTGGCAACGGGTTATGAAGCGGAGGGCACGGGACTCGAACCCGCAACCGGCAAAGCCGGCATCTGATTTCGAATCAGACCCCGACCCCCGAAAACCCCGATGAAAACGGGGATTCTTCAAGGCGTGCAGCGCAAACGTCAGCGCTCGAAACGGCCGACGCCGATCTGCGGGCGCTGATGGAAGCTTGGCCGCAACTACCCCCCGCCGTGCGAGCCGGCATCGTGGCGATGGTCCGAGCGGCGACCAGCTCGAAATGACCAACGAAACTGGGCTGCTACCTGGCACTCGACCGCCAGACGACGAGCGTCCCTTGCTGGTCGCCATTGGCTTCGCGACCACCCTGTTTCAGGCGCTCGCTGGTGTCCACAGCCGTTGATCCAGAACCCTCGGTAGCGGCGACGGTGACATAAGTCGCCCAATCTCGTCAGAAAGCAGGCTTCCGTCGCCGGGCATCGCCAAAGGCGGACATCGGTCGAAGGGAAGCCGACTGGTAGGGTCCAGGATCCGCGACGGGGCACCCTGACAACTTGATTTGACGACCGACGCCAGGGCTCGCCGCCCAACGCCAAGTCGAGTTGACATTCACCGCCCGCGAGGAAACTGAGAGGCGTGTGAAACTGGGCGGTTTGATGGGTTGGGGGGAGTAGGTTGGTTCCGGCACCGACTCCCACCCCCGGGCGCTTTGCCCGCCCAAATCCCAAGCTCCGTACTGTGTTTTCCGGCACAACCTTGGCGGATAAACTGGATGCGAATGTCCACTGTTACTACCTACCCCCCCCAAGGTCGCAGCCATGTCAACCGCTGTCGAGACCGAGAAGATCTGCTCCGCCTGCGGTCGCCTTCTGCCCGTCCGCCTGTTCCGTTTTCGCTGCCGCGCAACCGGGCTTCGACACAATGAGTGCTTGCGTTGCACCAATGACCGCCGGAATCACCGGCTCGCCCAGGTCCGCCACCGGGACTTGAACGAGGTTTGGCAGGACGTCAACCGCAACGGCAGCCTCAAGCGGTACCGCAGGGTCGAAGCTTTGGCGACCGCCGCCATCGCCCGTTTCGGCGGTCTCGACCGCTTGGTCAGGTTATGGCGTGAAGTCACCGAGCAAGCGCACGAGCAAGGCAAGCCGCACGTCGCGGTCCGCAGCCTGGAAGCGTTGGGGCACCTGTTGACCGTCGCAGCCAAGAGCCAGGAGGCAGCCGCTCAGGAGGCTCGTGAAGAGCTCGCCCGGATGTCCGACGAGGAGCTTCACGAGGTGGAGTTGCGGGCGGTCAGGTTGGCGATCCAGGAGCAACCCGAGTTGGCGGTCGCGGCAGCGGTGGAGCTGGGATGGACGGTGATTCCGCCGGAAGATGCCGACGACAATCGGACGGACGACGCCTGAGAACCTCTCATCCGCAGTTTCCACTGCGTAACCACGCCACTGTATCAGACCGCCCGTGCTCGATTCGCCACAGGTGCTGGCGGCAGTCCGCCGCAGTCTTTCTGTTTGGACTCCGCCCAACCAGTTGCGGACCGCTCGTAGCACCCACTAGAATCGTTGTCGCATTTACTTGGCAAGCCTGCACCAATACGACCTAGCGAAGGGACCGCCCGCTGATAATCTTGCAGTGATGGGATTATCACCGGTGACCGATGGGTCAATTACGTTAGTTCGGCCTGAATGGAACTTATGCTTCGAGACATACACCAATTACGGGACGCGCCACCATACGGCATCGTCGCAGTCGAAGGCCTCGCGATTGCAGAGGCGGCGTTTGAGGCAGCGACGAAGTTCGTCCCATACTGCCCCGAACATCTTTCCGTATGGTCGCCACAATTCGCACAGATCATTCTGGATTGTGCTAGTCAGGTTGATTCGCTTTGGAAAGCCGTCGAGCAAACTCACAACCCGTCATCATCTACCGACAAACTCACAATCAAAGATCACTGGTATCGCTATCGCAGTTTGGTTTCGGCTCAGAAGGTCATCTTTTTCGGTGGGTCAAACCCTGCGGTTATTGAACCGTTTGCGGCTTGGAACGGCTCCTCATTTCAGTCACCAGCTTGGTGGCAGGCGTATAACAAGCTCAAGCACGACAGGTTTAGCCATCAAGCGGAGGCAACCATGTCACATGCGTTGCATTCCGTTGCGGGCCTGTTTCTCGCGATCGTATACAGTGGCGTGTGTGATCTGGCGTTGATCTCTGCTCAGATGCTCGACACATCAAAGAATGGTTACAATCCGTGGGCGTTCACCGAAACTGGACTTTTGCGAGATGTCCAGTTTACGTGTCGTACATTAATTGACGCTCGCCATTTCGCTCACCCGCTTGGCGTATTTGGCGTTTCAGACTGCAACCTGTCGAACTGGTGGGATAGTCACAGTACAAGATTCAACATTTGGTGGGCGTTGAATGGCGACAAGTACACCGCCAAGCGGCCGTCGCCCAAATCGGAGGCCTAACAATGGTGTGCACCCGAGTGGCGGATTGGGGCGGAAATGCAGTGGGAAATCATCTGGCCGCCCCCGGGTGACACCTTCCGTTTGTTGCTTGGAATAACGACGACGACGATCTCCACCACTCGAACCGACTCGCCTATTATGGGTGGCTATCATGACTTTCTCGCTGACCTACGCCTTTGGTGCAATGGGAAGACACACCAGGAAGATTTCTCGCGAGGCTAGGGCTTTTGTCGGTGGACAATTCCGGAAACTTGAGCCGAGTGGACTAAGGGACTACTTGTTCGCGCAGTACTTCGCGATCGACGGTACGCTTTTCAGCGTTTTCTACAATGACGACCGGAACGACCGTCTATATCCGGTCCACAAGAAGTATGCTAACAAGCTGCTCGATGCTACGGAATCCGACTTCCGGCATCTGGCCCGCGCCTACGCTTTCAGTTTGCTTGCCAATCAGCCATTCAGCAGTGGGAACGAGGAAGAAATGGTTGGCAGAGTCAACATTTTGCGTCTCATTGCGTTCATTTACGACGGAAGCAACCCAACAGCAACCTGGACTTCATTGGTTCTTCAACCGGACGAGTTGATAATTGCCGCAGCCCTTTGTCAAGAAATCGCCCATGTTCTGCAGTTGGACCCGCGCGACAAGGGGGCGTTCTCCAGTGAATGGTTATCGTTGGTGCCGACAATTATCGCAGGCACAGAAGCGCTGGTAACTCATGACGACTTCAGAAACTCTACTGCAGCGATGATCGAAAGCGTTGATTTCGGCGGAACGCAGCGTTAGCGCGCTCTCAGATAACGGGGGGTCCCGGTCATGAGTCAGCCTTCTGGCAACGATCCACTCTGAGTGGTATTCGAGTACGAAGTGATGATGCTGCGAAGTACGTGGGCGCTGCTCCCGAAAGGAAGCCAGGTGTATGCCTCGCTCTCAGGTCCGTTGAAGAATGCCGTTACGGAAAGTGTGCTTCTCCTTGCGAGGCAGTTGGCGGATATCTTATTGTCCCGACGCAGTCGGTCGGATGACATCAATCTCTAGAACTTGTTGTTGGGCTTTCAGCCGCAGGGAGTGAACAACCTGCATCAGCATTACGGTGACAGTCGAGCACTCAACACTCCCTGTCTGACAATAGACAAGCGACTCGCCCACGCAACCAGTCAGCGCGGCAACGGCTTCGACTATTCCTGGATTGTGCCGCTGCTTGCAGGCGTTCTGTTGGAGGTTCAGGCTCGGCGTGCGCCAAATGCCGGATAGCAATTAAGATTTGACTGCGCCGTACAGTCGACACGACTCCACGGTCGTGTCGTAGATTGCTCGCACGCAATGTGCAAGACGGGTCGAATCTGAGAAGCGGTTTGGTTATCCGACGCTCTCCAGGCGCCTGTGCAATCTCATGACTCCGACATCAGTCCACACCTTCCCCCTTCTCGTCCTTTCCCCTCGCATGTTCAGGATGTCCGCAATCTGCTGATAGCTGAACGCCGGACGCAGCGAAGCCACGAACTCCACCAGATCCGCGTACGCCTCATCCGCCTGCCGTCTCACCACCGCCGCTCCAGCCTTGGCCCCGCGCCGCCTCGCCTCAACCGTCAGGTTCCTGCACTCCGGGCGTGACGCACCCAGCTTCACACCCCGACGCTTGGCTGCTGCCAGGGCGTCTTTCGTCCGTTCGCTGATCCGCCGGGCTTCGTCTTCCGCTACCGCAGCCAGGATGTGAAGCGTCAGCCGGTTGGCGTGCGGGTTGTCGCAGGCGAGGAACTCAACGCCCGATTCCAGCAGCGCCGATGTGAATGCGACGTTCCGAGCCAGACGGTCCAGCTTGGCGACGACCAGTACCGCGCGGGCACGCTTGGCATGGGCAATCGCCTTGGTGAGTTCAGGACGGTCCGAGATCTTGCCCGTTTCGACCTCGGTGAATTCCGCCAGCAGGCGGGCATCCTGCCCACGGGCGTAGTCCTTCACGGCTGCTTGCTGACCTTCAAGTCCGAGCCCAGACTGTTGCTGCTTGCGAGTCGAGACCCGGTAGTAGGCGATCAGGGAGCTACTCATCGGCATGGTCTCCGTTGCGGTTGTTGTCGATGTCGTCCAGTCCGTCGTCGAGCAGCCCCAGACGCTCGGCTTCGTCCACGATCTGCTCGGCGTCCGGCGCCCAGTAGCCGCGGAGCTGATCGAGTTGTTCCTGCGGAGCACCGCACCGAAGCGCCTCGTCGTGCGCCAAGGCAACCAGCAGGGTCGTCACAGCACGCTCCAGCAGATTGCGTTCGACAGTGGTCATGTTCGGTTTCCTTTCAGTTCGAGAGTCACAATCCAGCCGGGAGGCTGGTAGCATTCGGGAATTTCACTCAGTCGGTTGCTCAGGCAGGCCACCAGTGGCACACCAATCGGCTCCGCCGGCCAGGGTGTCCAGCCATCCGTGCAGACCAATAGCATCTGCGGCGCCGGCTTGTCGTCCATGACTTCGGCGATGATCCGCGCCATATCCGTCCCGCCGCCACCCCGCAGGTTGATCCTGCGGGGATCGCTCAGGCAGACTTCCCTGGTCTGCCCTCGCTCGTCCCCGGTCACCACTCGGATGCCGTCCCGAATGCGGAAGCTGTTCAGCGCCCGGCGGATCATCCCCAGCGCCAGCCCCAAGTCGTCGGCTCCCATGCTGCCCGACGTGTCCACGATCACCGTGATGCGAGGGACCGGAGCCACGTTGCCCGGCAGCGACATCCGAGGGTTGCCGTTCCGCCGGCTGGGACGCCGGTAACTCCGTTCGCCGCTCCCAGCGGTCAAGTCGGCGTACTTGCGGACCAGGCTCAGCAGCCTGGCGGCCGGGTCCACGGGCGGGTTCAGGATCTCGTCCGCCCACAGCTTGTGGCCGCCGCTGCCACTGCCCACGCCCTTCTCAACGTTCCGAGCCGTGACGTGGATCACCTGCTCAGCGTCCGCCTCGTCCAGTCCGGGGTTCTCGTCGGTTGGTGGCCCCAACTCCCAGGGACGCTGGCGCCCATCTGAGCACGAGCCGCTGGCGCCGGGCTGCTGCGGCACTACGCCGCCGGCTGAGTCCGCTCCAGGCTCGCAATCCGCTCCAGAGCCATTCCCAGCACCCTGGTCAGTTCCAGTTGGTGGTCCCGGCCGTCCCGGATCTGCCGCTCCCGAATCGCCAGTTCCGCCTCCAGGCTCGCAATCCGGTCCCGCAGCATCGCCACCGTTGTCGGTCGTCGCACCTTGGCCGTCAACATCGCCCTGGTTCCTTTCGCTCAAGTTGTCACTCGACCCCTGACCGCCCCGACCACCCTGGCCGCACTGCTGCCCGTCTGCCGCGTCCTGATTGCCCTCCTGGCCTTCCGAATCGCCCTGGCCGCCGGACGCGGCCTGCGGGGCATCCTGGGGCTTCTGCGGCGGCCTGAGAGCGCGGAAGTACTCCTCCGCGCTCAGTCCCTCGGCTTGCCCGAACTGCTCCGGGAAGATCACTCCGTCCGGCAAGCTGATCCCCTCTCTCCGCAGTCCGCCGTTGATCGCCGCGTCGGTGGCCTGGTTCCAGGTGTCCCACAGCGAATCGTCGCCGCCGACAAGCAACCTGCCTCGCTTGTGGTGCCGTTTCAGCAGGTGGTCCACCTCATGCAGGATCACGCCGGCGGCCACTTCCGTGCCGATCCGCTCCAGGAACACTTCGTCGAAGTACAGCCGCCAATGCTGGTCCACAGCCAGCGTGCCCAGTCCCGGACGTGGGACCGGCACCATACTGAGCACCGCGCTACTGGCGAACGGCCAGCGCTTGCACGCCGCCAGCCTCGCTTTCGCAAGTCGTTCAGACATCGTTCGTTCTCCCGATGACAAATCCAAACCGCCGAAACTACCGCAACACATCGCCGCTCGTCCGAAAGAGCGGAAACACGCCGGAAGGCGTTCATCGCCGCCCTGCCGCGGCAGAGCGGACATGAGCGCCCACCTACGCGCTCCGCAGAGCGTCCATTTCGGCCATAACGCCATTCCGCTGGGCCGGCAGGTAGCCGCTCGGCTTCAGCTTCCACAGCCGGCCGTACGCCGCCATCGCCACTTCCCTGGACTGCCGGAAGGTATGCTCGAACACGTCGCAGCAGCGTTCCCAGCGCTGCGGGCTGTTGTCCGACTCGACGCGAGCCAGCACCGAGCGGACAACCGCCACCGCCAGGTCACCGCGCCGAGGCAACCGCAGCGACCGCGGGTCCGCCAGGATCTCTTCCGGATCCGGCAGCGCCGCAGTGTCCAGGAACGTCAGGAACTCGACGCCAGCCCCCTCGCCCACACAGCCATGCATTAGCAGCCGGCGGACCGACTTGTTCGCCCCAACCGACTCGGCGGCAGCCAGCAGTCGGATCACGTTGGTCCAGCTTCTGGGCGTGGGGTACGGTTCCGATGCCTTCGCCGGATCGCGGGGATAGGCTTCAAGCAGGTCGGGAAACCGCTGGATGAATTCGTCCATCACGATGCCCCACTTCGGCAAATGCTCCCGCCAGCAGTCCGGCAGGATCGGCACGTCGGGCTGCGGGAAGTCTAACCCGCGGCGCCAGCCTTCCCGAATCGCTTCGACCGGCGTCTCCCAGGGGACCACGCACAGCCGGTTGACCATCGGCGGAGTCAGGTCCACGCCGGCGGCGGCTTTGTCCGGCGGGTTGGCGGCGGCGAACATCCACGACCGGCGGCTGGGGTTGTTCACCCACTGCAGCGCGGCGGCCTGGACGCTGTGACCCGCGCAGGTCAGTTCGTCCAGCAGCACAACGCACGGTTCGATCTCGGCCCGCAGCCTGGTTTCCTCCAGCACATGGACCATCGCCCTGGCTTGCTCGCCGTCGATCTCCACATCCTGTACCAGCGGGTAGCCTTTCAAGTCCTCCGGCAATGACTGGTCCAGCATGTAGGCGATGAACCGCCGGCCGGTAGCCACCGCCAGCGACTCAAAGAACGCGGTCTTGGCGACGCCGGGAATGCCGAGGCTCAGCGGCACAACGCCCGCTTGCCCGGCAATCAACGGCGCCCAGTTGGTCTGACACGACATGACACAACTCCAGGTAAAACATGGGGACGGAAGTTTCCCGGCGGTTCAGTCCGACCGCTCGCAAGCGGCCGGTGTGAAACGTCGCGGAACCAAATCGCACGTCGCGGCGACCGGCGGAAAAACTCAGGCGAACATGCCGTCGAACACGGCATCGTCCTCCCGCACGGCCGAAGCCACGCTGAACGCCTGGACCGCGATGTCCAGGTGCTGGTGGCACACGTCCAGAGCCTCGCCCAGGATGCTCTCGTACTGGCGAATCCGGTCGCGGAGCTGGCTGGCCCGCACAGCCCGGTTGAGCAACGCCTGGTCGCCCAGGTTGTTCTCGGCGATGTCCACCCGCAGCCGCTCGGCCGCCGTTTCGATCTCGTGGGTGATGGACCGCTTGATGTCCCGCAGGGTCATGGCATTCATTTCCAGCGGGATGACGGACAAGTCGTTCGTCGTCGGCTGGACAGCGGCGGCCTCGACCACCATCACCACGTCCAGCCCCCGCCCGACGTGATGTTCGGGGATGAAGTACAGCCGGCGGTGGGCCTTCAAGGCGATGCCGCCCAGTTGGCCGTGGAGGATGTCGGTCAGGGTGTCGGCAACCGAGGCGGCCGGCAGGACGCGGCGGAAGTGGTTCGTCAGCCGTTGCAGTTCGAACCGATCCGCGCTGCCGGCCGTGACGGTCACGAACCCGTCCTTGTCCACGCAGGCATTGACCGTGCGGTCGTAGGTGTTCAGCGACTCGCCCTTGGACTCGACGACCACCGTGTAGCCGTTGCGGTGTTTGTGCCTCAGCGGGCGAATCAACTCCTCCGGCTTGGCGAACTGCTCGGCCAGCGCCGCCTTGAGTGACATCAGCCAGGTGCGGGGCTGCGGCACGTAGTCGGGCAGCCCCAACTGGCTGAGCCCCTTCTGCAAGACTTCGGGATCGGTCTGCTGTCCCAGGGTCCAGTAGGTCATGGCGCCGGCCGATACGGCGAACGTGCTGCGGTTCATCGTGGAACTCCAAGTGGGTGAGTGTGAAACGCGACTCGCCGCAACGAATCGCCCGCTGCGGCGGAAACGCGGAAAACGTTCGGCTATGCTTCGAGCATTTCCCCAGCCTCGATCCGCTGGAGAACCTTCCGCATGTTGCAGCCACAGTCGCGGACCAGGCGGACGTAGTGTTCCAGGGGCTGACCGTCGAGCTGCTCCCGCTGGGCGATCTCGCGGGCTCGGACGGCGAACGCCAGTACCACGTCCTCGCCGTGCTCCAGCGTCAGCTCGAGTGCTCGGCTCATGAACGGGTTGGCGTCGCTCACCCCATCGAACAACCGCTTCTGACCCTGGAACGTGGTGGTGAAAATCCACGTCGAGGTGCGCTGGACGTTCTCTTGCTCCAGCACGGTCTGCAAGCGGCTGACCACCTTGGACGACAGGCCATGAGCCTCGTTGACGATGAACACATGGCAGCCCTTGCCCAGCGGCCGCATCTGGCACATCCGCTCGAACTCCCGAACCCGGTCCAGCCCCAGGTCCTGAGCGTCGAGCTCGACAATGGCGAAGTCGTCGGCGA
>JAGFJK010000401.1 GCA_024102795.1 Pirellulaceae bacterium | reverse complement strand
AGTGCCAGAAGAGCCCCTCCCCAGCCCTCCCCGAAGCGGGGAGGGGGCCAGAAGTGATTTGTGGGGTTTCCCGCGCCAGTTGGGAAACGGGATCGAATAGTCGACCAAAATATCCTGAAACTTGCTGGCAAAGGACTTAAAAGCTGCAAGATCTCCTTCCGGGGAGGGAGCCAAAGGGATTTCCAGGGGGGAGCGCTCGCCGAAGTCCAGGCTGTCCACGTTTTCCCTCGGTCATGACGCCAAATCCCCACAGCAAGACAACTCAAAAGCTGCACGATCTCCTTCCGGGGAGGGGGCCAAAGGGGCGTGGAACAGATCCCGCCCGAAGGTTCTCCCGGCTGCCCAGCCACTATTTAGCGGGCCACGCGTCGGGCCAGCGCACACGAATCCCGCCGGGCAAGCCGGCGGGACTTGATCTGCAGCGGTGATCACAAGTAGCCCAAGCTCCTACAGCTCGGGCGCCTTGATGCAGGCGGCCGGGTGAGGGCCGCCGCCGAGCGTCGGGACCTGCTGGCGGCAGGCGTCTTCCACGATCGGGCAACGGTCGGCGAACGGGCAGCCGGGGTACGACCGGTCGGGCGAAGGCACTTCGCCGCGGAGCACGATCCGCTGCCGAGCGCGCTGAGCGACCGGGTCGGGCAACGGCGCCGCCGAGAGCAGGGCCTGCGTGTAGGGATGGCGGGGCGAGCGGAACAAGGCGTCGGCGTCGGCCAGTTCGACCAGCCGGCCCAGATACATCACTCCCACGCGGTCCGAGATGTGGCGCACCACCGACAGGTCGTGCGCGATGAACAGGTAGGCCAGGCCCAGTTGCCGCTGCAAGTCCATCAGCAGGTTGATCACCTGAGCCTGGATTGACACGTCGAGCGCCGACACGGGTTCGTCGCAGACGATCAGCCGCGGGTTGACGGCCAGCGCCCGCGCGATGCCGATCCGCTGCCGCTGCCCGCCGGAGAATTCGTGCGGATAGCGGTTCAAGTAGCGCGGATTCAGACCCACCAGGTCCATCAGCCGCATCACTTCCAACTGCTGGCGGCGCAGCGGGTGCAGCCCAAAGATCCGCATCGGTTCCGCGATGATGCTGCCCACGGTCATCCGCGGATTCAGCGAGGCGTACGGATCCTGGAAAATCATCTGCAGGTCGCGGCGGACCGGCAGCATGCGGCGAGCGTTCAAGTGATCGATCCGCTGGCCGGCGAAGTGCACCTGGCCGGAGGTCGGCCGGATCAGGTTTAAGATAGCTCGCGCCGTGGTCGACTTGCCGCAACCCGACTCGCCGACCAGCCCCAGGGTTTCTCCCGGCCGGACCGTGAAGCTGACGCCATCCACCGCTCGGATCACCCGCCTCGGACCGCTCAGCCGCTGCCGCCGCGCGGCGAAGTGGACTTTCAAGTCGCTGACTTCCAGCAGCGGCGCGGCCGCCGAGTCGCCCGGAGCCGGGTGCGCGTCTCGCGGACCAGTTGAAGTCGCCGGCAAACTCATGGCGACACCTCGCGTGTCGGAACCGTATCGTGAACCGTATCGACATCCACGAAGCAGGCCTTGTCCCCACCGTGGCCGGATGGCTCCAGCGGCGGGCACTCACGGCGGCAACGTTCGAGCACATACGGGCAGCGGGGGTGGAACGAGCAGCCCGACGGTAACCGGGCCAGGTTGGGCGGCTGGCCGGGAATCGCCATCAGCCGCTGCTCGCTGCGCCCGTCCCAGCGAGGGATCGACCTCAGCAGGCCCAGCGTGTAGGGGTGCCGCGGATTGGCGAACAGCGTTTCGCTCTCCGCTCGTTCGACCACCTTGCCGCCGTACATCACCAGCACGCTCTGGCACAGGCTGGCCACCACGCCCAGGTCGTGGCTGATCAGGATGATCGCCGTGCCCTCCTCGCGCTGGAGTTGCTTGAGCAGTTCCAGGATCTGAGCCTGGATGGTGACGTCCAGCGCCGTGGTGGGTTCGTCGGCGATCAGGATTTCGGGCTGGCAGAGCAGCGCCATGGCGATCATCACTCGCTGCCGCATGCCTCCCGAAAACTGGTGGGGGTAGTCATGGATCCGCTCGGCGGCCGCCGGAATCCCCACCCGCTCGAGCAGCTCGACGGACCGGGCGAGCGCCTGGCGGTACGAGTGGCCCAGGTGCCGCTCGGTGACTTCCGTCATCTGTTCGGCCACGGTCAGGAACGGGTTCAGCGCGGTCATCGGGTCCTGGAAGATCATGGCGATCCGGTTGCCCCGGATCCGCGACAGCTCCCGCTGGCTGAGCCGCAGCAGGTCGCGGCCGCGATACCGCACCTGGCCGCCGACGATGCGGCCGGGCGGCTGCGGCACCAGCCCCATCACGGCCAGGTTGGTCACGGATTTTCCGGAACCGCTTTCGCCCACGATGCCCAGCGTCTGGCCGGCCGCCAACTGGAACGAGACGTCGCGCACCGCTTCGACCAGGCCGTCGTCGGTGCGGAACTGCACCTGCAGGTTCTCGACACTCAGCAGCGGTTCGGCCATCGGCGGCGCCTTCATCGGCGGCCCTGTTATCGGTGGTTCGGTCATCAGCGGTTCTTCATCTTGGGGTCCAGCGCGTCGCGCAGCCCGTCGCCCAGGAAGTTCAGGGCGAACAGGGTCAGGGCCAGCGTCAGGCCGGGAAACAGCACGAGCCACCAGTAGATGCGGACGCGCGTGATCACCTGGATGCCGTCGTTGACCAGCAGGCCCCAGGACACGTCGGGCGGCGAGACGCCCAGGCCGAGGAACGAGAGGAACGCCTCGAACATCATCACGGCCGGAATGGTCAGCGTCAGGTAGACGATCACCACGCCCATCACGTTCGGGATCAGGTGCCGGAAGATGATCCGCCGGCTGCTGGCTCCGATCGTCCGGGCGGCTTCGACGAACTGCTCGTTCTTGAGCGAGATGACCTGGCCGCGGACCACGCGGGACATCGTCAGCCAGTAGATGGCGCCGATCACGAAGTAGAAGATCGTAATCTGGTTGATGCCGTGGCGGTCGAGCCAGGCTTTGATGTCGCCCTGGCCGAGGATCGTGATCAGGAAGATGACCACGAAGATGAAAGGGACCGAGTAGAGCACGTCGACGATTCGCATCATCAGCGAATCGGCCAGGCCGCCCAGGTACCCGGCCGTGGCACCGTAGCTGACGCCGATCACCAGCGAGACCAGCGTGGCCACGATGCCGACGACCAGCGACACGCGGCCGCCCCAGCAGATGCGGGCCAGCATGTCGCGGCCCAGTTGATCGGTGCCGCAGAGCGACGGGATGCACCAGTCGCCGAACAGGGCCACGCGCAGGGTGAGCAGTTGGCGGCTGAGCCAATCGGGCTTGTGCCACAGTTTCTGAAACGGGTGCTCCACGGCGTAGCGGGCCGACAGTTGTTTCCGCAGCTCGGTCAGCTCCGCGCCGCTGGCGGTCCGCAACTGTTCGCGCAGCGGCCGCACGTCGCTCTCGAATTCGGCCAGCCGCTGCCGCAGGTCCAGCCGCGCGGGCCGCGTGTTGGGCGGTTCGAACTGCCGGTGGTCCAGGTCCGTGAGGATCGGCGACTGCAGCGGCAGCGCGGGCGTGAGCAGAACGGTCAGCGCCATGGCGATCAAAAGGGCCAGCGAGCCGATCGCCATCCAGTTGCGCCGCAGCCTCCGCCAGGCATCCTGCCACAGCGAGACGCCCCGGATCGTGCTGGCTTCGGCCAACAGCCGCTCGTACCGCTGCTCGTCGCTTTCGGCGGCGGTCGGGTTGCTGGCGGGCTGAGGCTGCGACTGGCTTGCCGTCACGCTTGCTGCTCCAGTCGGACGCGCGGATCGACAATGCAGTACGCCAGGTCGACCAGCGTATTCATGGTGAACAACAGCAGCGTGTAGACCAGCACGGTGCCCATCGCCAGCGTGTAATCCCGTTGCAACGCCGCCTCGATGAAGTGGCTGCCCATGCCGGGCAGGAAAAAGATGCGTTCCAGGACCAGCGAGCCGGTCAGGATGCCGGCCGTGGCGGGCCCCAGGTACGAGACGACGGGCAGCACCGCGCCGCGCAGCGCGTGCCGCAGCACGACCCGGCGCTGGCTGAGCCCCTTGGCGTAGGCGGTGCGGATGTAGTCCTGGTTGAGCACTTCGAGCATGCCGGTCCGCGTCAGCCGCGCGATGTAGCCGGCAAACGGCGCGGCCAGGCAGAGGGCCGGCAGGACAATCTGTTGCAGGCTGCCCCAGCCGGCGGCCGGCAACCAGCCCAGCACGAACACGAACAGCACCACCGACAAGCTGGCCAGCACGAAGTTGGGCACCGCCACGCCCAGCGTGGCCAGCGCCATGAACGAGAAATCGAACACCGACTGCCGCCGCACGGCCGACACCACTCCGGCGGTCATGCCCAACGTCAAGGCAAAGGTCAAGGCGAAGATGCCCAGCGACGCGGAGACGGGAAACCCCTCGGCCAGAATCTCGTTGACCGTGTAGTCCTCCAGCTTGTAACTCGGACCGAAGTCCAGGTGCAACGTGTCCCAGAGATGCCGGCCGTACTGTTCGATCAGCGGGCGGTCGAAGCGATACCGGGCCTCGATGTTGCGGCGGATCGGTTCGGGAATCTGCTTCTCCGAGTCGAACGGGCCGCCCGGCACGCTGCGCATCAGGAAGAAGCTGACCGTGTACACGACCCACAGCGTCAGCAGCATCCAGCCCAGTCGCTTCAGCAGAAACACGAGCAGCGGCATTAGGGCGTGTCCGTTTCGGCGGGCACGGCGGGCACGAACGACGATGGCGGCTCCGCGGGCGAGGCCGGCTCACTGGGCGAGGCGGCTTCAGCGGGCAGGCTGGCCGAAGCCGCGTTCCCGTCCAGGCGAAGTATGTGCAGCGGATGCGTATCCAGAATGTTGGCCGAAAAGCCGCGGACGTACGGTTTGACCATGTTGATCGAGACGTAGTAGTAGATGGGCAGAATCGGCAGCTCGTCCATCAGGATCCGCTCCGCCTCGTGCAGTTGCCGCATCCGTTGTTCGGGGTCCGGTTCCGCGGCGGCTTGCGCGATCAGGGCGTCGTAGCCGGGATGGCTCCAGCCGGTCTGATTCTGCCCGCCGCCGGTGACGAACATGTCGAGGAACGTGTTGGGATCGGGATAATCGCCGATCCAGCCCGCCCGCGAGACGCTGTAGTCCAGTTCCCGCTGCCGGTCCAGGTAATTGCCCCACTCGACGTTCTTCAGCTCGACGTCGATTCCCAGGTGCTCCTTCCACATCTGGCCGATCACTTCGGCGATGGCCCGGTGGTTGTCGTCGGTGTTGTAGAGGATTTCGACCTTGGGCAACCCGCGTCCGCCGGGATAGCCGGCCTCGGCCAGCAGGCGGCGGGCCTCGGCGATGTCGAACTGGCCGCATAGGGCCGCTTCGTAGCCCGCCATCCCGGGCGGCACCAGGCTGCTCGCCGGCCGCTCGCCCGCCTTCGTCACCCGCTCGCAGATCTGCCGCTTGTCGATCGCCAGGTTCAACGCGCGGCGGACCAGCACGTTGTCCAGCGGCGGTCGCGTGACGTTGACTCGGTAGAAGTAGGTGATCAGTGCCGGAGCGGTGATGAAGTCGTCGCGCGGCAGCAGTTCGGGGATCATCAGCTTTGGTACGTTGCTGGCCCAGTCCAACTGCCCCTCCAGATACATGCTCAGACCCGTGGTGTGCGACTTCACGGCCAGCACGTCGATCACGTTCAGCGCCACCTGGTCGGCATTCCAGTAGTGCGGATTCTTGACCATCCGGATGCGGTCCCGGATGCGGCGGAACTGCAACTGGAAGGGGCCGTTGGAAACGATGTTTTCGGGCTTGGTCCAGCGGGGCGTGCCGTACTTTTCGACGC
Organism: Pirellulaceae bacterium; assembly: GCA_024102795.1. GTDB lineage: Bacteria > Planctomycetota > Planctomycetia > Pirellulales > Pirellulaceae > JAGFJK01. The sequence goes on along the minus strand of JAGFJK010000401.1, from coordinate 23,549 downwards.
ACTCGCGGTGGACCGGAAACAGCGTGTAGAAGGCGGCCAGCGAGTTGAAGTAGGGAGTGCGGTTGCGGAGCGTCACGATCAGTGTCCGCTCATCCTCCGCCCGCACGCCCACCTGGCCGAAGTCCAGCAGGACGTGGACGCAGGGCTGGATGGCGCCGAGAGAACCGAATTCGGCGCCGGGCTGTTCGGCTTGTTCCGGATCCTGGCTGAACGCCCGCAGGTTGCCTTCCGCTGCCCAATCCACGGGCGATTCGTGGGTTTCGACGCGCCCGCCCTGGCCCGCATCGGGCAGCACCGGTTTGATTTCGACCACGTAGGTCCAACGGCGCCGCCACTGGGTCTCGCGCTGCTCCAGCGTCTCGGCCGGGTCCGCCGCGGGAGCCGGCGGGCGGACGATCCGGCGCAGCGTGCCGCGAACAATCGTGCCGCGCGGAAACGGCTGAATCGGGTCGGGCCGATCGGCCAGTTCCACCTCGACCCGGTCCCCTTCCTCGACCAGCCCCGTGTTGTACTTGTCCGCGTTTTCCAGATAGGTCGAAAGCTGATAGGCGTATTTCGAGGCGGTGTCGGGATGCAAGGTGCGCCGCCAGGACCAGACGAAGTCGTCGGCCGTCACGGGCCGGCCGCCGAGCCCGTTGTTCTCGGACCAGCGGGCGCTGGGCCGCAGCTTGAAGGTGTAGACGCGGCCGTCCTCCGAGATCTCCGGCAGGCTCTCGGCCACCGCCGGCTGCGGCTCCATCGGCACCAACCGCTGTTCGTCCGGCTGGTCGGTGGTGGGCATGTTGGTCAGCAGACCCTCGAACAGGCCGTTGAGCACCCGGTTTTCCGGTTGCCCGGTGGCCTTGGCCGGGTCGACGGTCTGGACTTCGTCGCCGTTGCTGAAGGTGAAGTCGGCCGGCGGCAGCGTGCCAAAGAAGGCGGCCCAGGCGACGGCCGCCAGACCGCTGGCCAAAACCGCGTAGGGGAACACTCGACGAATCCAGGGCGGCATGGGCTGAGGCCGATTGTGGCGAAAAATTAGGGAAAACCGGTGACTTGGCACCTCCGTTATACCGTATTAGGGACAGAAGCTGCAGTCGGCGGTGTGGGACCTCCGGCCAGTCGGACGCCGGCGGTGAGGGACCTTCGACCTGCCAGTTTTCGGGGTGCTGTGAATCCGGGTCATGCCGGTTAACGGCGAAAAATGCGGGGAAAATAACCAAGGGGGCATTTTCAATCCTTGCCGCGGCGAGATAGAATACGGCAACTGAGGCACAACTCGCCGAACAAGTTCGATGCGTCGGCCACGTTCTGTGGCGGCGGTCGGCGGGGCACAGTGAGCTTGTCTTTACCGAAATTTATGCTTGGTTGAAGGGCGATCCGGCCGCATTTCCGGTTCACCGGCGGTATGGATTGGCGTCGTCGTCCGCACTGGTCGGGCGGTGGCCCGTTTCCATTCGGTGGCTGACCGGTTCCAGCGCTCGGCCGCACCCCGTAGCAGATATCTATTGAGGAACCGATGGCAACCGTAATGGGCAGCGTGATCGAGCGGGATGGGAAACTAGCGTCTTCCTTGGAATTCACGGAGGAGGAAGAGGTGATCCAGCCTCAGGAACTGCCGGAGCGCGTGACGAAAGACCTGGTGCAGATGTTCAAGCTGCTCTCGGACGAGACGCGGCTGAAGATCCTGTTTCTGCTGTTCCAGCGGAAGGAGCTGAACGTCCGCACGCTGTGCGACCTGCTGCAGCAGAGTCAGCCGGCCGTGAGTCACCACCTGGCCCTGTTGCGCGTGGCCGGGTTGATTGAGAGTCGCCGGGACGGCAAACACAATTTCTATCACGTGCTGATGGAGCGGTTCGAGGAATTGATGGAAACGGTCTTCTCGGTCACGCCGGATGATCCGGGCCGGATCCGGTTCCGGGACTTCGAGTTGACCTATGGCCAGCGCGACGGCCAGCCGTAATCACCGGCGAGCAGGCGAGCGCCAGGCGAGCGGGGGGCGTGAGCCCGCTGTTTCTCATTCGCCCCGGAACCGACGCACCACCGCGCTAGGCGAGCAGGCGAGCGGGGGGCGTCAGCCCCCTGTTTCTCATTCGCCCCGGGATAAACGTCTCGGTACACGAGTGGACTTCGATCATGGCGACCCGGGTTCGGAATCTGAATCACAACGAATCCGCGTGCGCCGCAGCCCATTGCGCGAGATGAACCCATGTTTGTCCGCTTGAACCCCGCAGGCCCCTCCCCAACCCTCCCCGGAAGCCGGGGAGGGGGCCAGAGGGATATCAAGGAGGAGCGCTCGCAGAAACGGAGGCCGTCCAAGTTTCCCTCCGCTGTAGCGCCAAGTTCTCTCGGCAAAACAACTCAGTAGCTGCACGATCTCGACGCCGGGGAGGGAGCCAGCGATGAAGTCACAGCCTGGCAGCGAAAGGCAACGATGAACGACTCCGACCAGCAGCGTCACAAGCCGCTCACGACGCTGGATCGGCCGCGCGAGCTGATTGTGGCCTGCCCGCAGTTTCGCAGCGGCGTCAACCTGTCGCGGATCGTGCGGACAGCCAGTTGTTGCGGGGTCGAACGGATGGTGGTCAGCGGCCGGGCCAAGGTGGATCCGGAAATTGCCCGAGACGGAGCCGAGCGGGTCCGGCTGGAAGTACACCGCTCGCTGGGTCCGGCCCTGAAGAAGCTGCGCGGCGAGGGGTACAAGCTGGTCGGCCTGGAGCAGACATCGAACGCCCAGTGCCTGTACGAATTCCGTTTCCCGCAGCGTGCGGTCCTGGTCCTGGGGCACGAGCGGCAGGGGATCAGTGACGAACTGCTGGCCCTGCTGGACCTGGTCGTGGAAATCCCCGTCTACGGCCTGCCGTACAGCCACAACGTGGCCACGGCCGCGGCCATGGCGATGTACGAATACTGCCGGCAGTACCCTCGCGGCTGAGCGGTCTTCCCGGTCGGTTGACCCGCACGGTGGACGGTTTAGACTGACGAGTTTGGGGATTGCCGATTGTCCGTCGTGAGGAACGTGCCGTGCCAGGGACCTGCGTGATCGGTCTGCAGTGGGGGGACGAGGCCAAGGGTAAGCTGGTCGATTTGCTCACCGCCGACTACAAGATCGTGGTGCGTTATCAGGGCGGCGCCAACGCGGGGCACACGGTGGTGGGCGGTGGGCAGACCTACAAGCTGCACCTGATCCCCAGCGGCATTCTGAATCCGGGTGTGACGAACGTGGTGGGACCGGGCGTGGTCCTGCATCCGCCGAAGTTGCTGGAGGAAGTGGCCGGGTTGCGGCAACGGGGCGTCGAGGTGGGCGGCAACCTGCTGCTCAGCGACCGTTCGCACCTGGTATTTCCCTGGCACGTGCTGGAGGATCGGCTTTGGAATGACCAGCCGATTGGCGGAGAAATGTTGGGCACGACGCTGCGGGGGATTGGCCCCTGCTATCGCGACAAGGTGGGCCGGACGTACGCCATTCGGCTCGGCGACCTGTATCATGACAGTTGCCGGGAGCGGATTGAGCGGATCGTGGAGTTCAAGACGCGGCTGTTCGCGGCGGCCGGGAGCCGGACTGGATCGCAGGGCGGGACCGAGACGGAGGGGTCCGAGTTTCAACTGGACGCCGCCCGGATTCACGAAGAGTTTCAAGGGTATGCCGAGCAGTTGCGGCCGTTTGTGGCGGACACGACCAACTTTCTGCTGGACGCGGTGGAGTCGGGGCAGCCGATCCTGCTGGAAGGCGCTCAAGGCGCGCTGCTGGACATCGACCACGGCACGTTTCCGTTTGTGACCAGCAGCAACAGTTCGGGCGTGGGCGTTTCGGCCGGATCGGGCATTCCGCCGAAGTGGATTCGCAAGGTGATTGGGGTGGCGAAGGCCTACAGCACGCGGGTCGGCGGCGGGCCATTCCCGACGGAGCAGGACAACGAGGTGGGGCAGCGGATCCGGGAGCTGGGCCGCGAGTACGGCACGACGACGGGCCGGCCGCGGCGGTGCGGCTGGTTCGACGCGGTGGCCGTGCGCTATACGGCTCGGTTGAGCGGCGTGGACGGACTGGCGCTGATGATGATGGACGTGCTAAGCCAGTTGCCCGAGGTGAAAGTCTGCGTGGCCTATGAACTGCGCGGCCAGCGGATCGATCGCTTCCCGGGCCACGTGGACGATCTGCGGCAGGTGCGGCCGGTTTACGAGACGTTCCCCGGCTGGCAGCAGGATGTGAGCGGTCTGAGGCGGCTGGAGCAGTTTCCGTCCGGCGCGCGGCGCTATCTGGATCGGGTCAGCGAGCTGGTGGGTTGTCCGATCGAGATTGTGTCGGTGGGTCCGGACCGCGAACAGACGATTTTCGCAAGGCGCGATCCGTGAGCAACCTATCGGCGACTCCCGACCCGCAACTGCGGGATTTACCCGCCGAGGCTCGTCCCAGGCACATCGCCATCATCATGGACGGGAACGGCCGCTGGGCTGTCCGCCGCCACCTGCCGCGGATCGAGGGACATCGCCGCGGGGTGGCCAGCGTGCGGCGGACGGTCGAGGAGGCCGCGCGGCTGGGACTGGACCAGTTGACTCTGTACTGCCTGTCCAGCGAAAACTGGAAACGTCCGCGGCGCGAGCTGGACTTTCTGATGCACCTGCTCGAACAGTACATGATCGAGGAGCGGGCGACGATTCTGGCTCAGAACATCTCGGTCCGGATCATCGGCCGCCGCGACGGCATTCCGGCCAGCGTGCTGGAGCAGATGGACAAGACGGTCGAGATGAGCGGCGGCAATTCGGGAACGCGGTTGTGCCTGGCGATCAACTACGGCGGCCGGCAGGAAGTGGTCGATGCCGTGCGGCGGATCGCCCAGGAGGTGCGGCAGGGCAGCTTGCCGCTGGAAGCCATCGACGAACGGCTGTTTTCCGACCGGCTGTACACGGCCGGCATGCCGGACCCCGACCTGCTGATCCGGACGGCGGGCGAGCTGCGGATCAGCAACTTCCTGCTCTGGCAGATCAGCTACGCGGAACTGTGGGTCACCGAGAAGTGCTGGCCGGAGTTCGAGATCGCGGATCTGCACCAGGCGATGCGCGACTATGCCGGGCGCGACCGGCGTTTCGGCGGACTGGGTGCCGCGGCACCGGGATCGCAACGGGATAAGGAGTCCTAGAACTTGCTGCTTTGGCGCGTCGTATCTGCGACCATCATCCTGGCCCTGTTGCTGGCGCTGTTATACCTCGACTTGCACTACTCTCCCGTCCGGCAAGGACAGACGGCCTCGGGCGTCTGGCTGGTCCCGCTGTTGCTGGCCACGGTGACGCTGGCGGCGGCCGAACTGCTCGACCTGCTGGCGATTCATGAGTTGCGTCCGCGCGGCTGGACGGTCTACGCCGGCACCTGGATGGTGGTCCTGGCGGCTTGCGCTCCGCTGGCCTGGCCACTGTTGGGGCGCGAGTACCCGCCGGATTGCCCACTGGGCCGGGCCGGCTGGCCGCTGGCCGCGATGTTCGCCAGCCTGGTGGTGGTCGTGGTGACCGAGATGCGGGCCTACCATCAGCCGGGGCAGGCGCTGATCCGAGTGGCCTTGAGTGTGTTCGCCATCACGTACCTGGGGCTGCTGGCGTCGTACCTGGCGCAACTGCGGCTGCTGCTGGATCACCGCTGGGGCCTGGCCGCGCTGCTGTCGCTGTTGTTCGTGGTGAAAATGTCGGACATCGGGGCCTACTGCGTGGGCCGGCTGTTGGGCCGGCGGAAGGTTTTTCCCCGGCTCAGTCCGGGTAAGACGGTCGAGGGCTGTGTGGGAGGCCTGTTGGCGGCCGTGTTCGCCGCGTGGGTGTTTGCCGCCTGGCTGCTGCCGTTGTTGGTCCAGGGGATGTCGGAACCCGGCGGGCCGGCGCCGGCCGCGGGCGGTTTGCCGGCTGGCCAGTCGGTCTGGGCCTGGCTGGGTTATGGTCTGTTGTTGGGGGTGTTCGGGATCGCCGGCGACCTGACGGTTTCGCTGCTCAAGCGGGACGTGGGGCGGAAGGATTCGGGGCGTTGGCTGCCGGGCCTGGGCGGGGCGCTGGACGTGTTGGATTCGGTGCTGCTGGCCGCTCCCCCGGCATTCCTGTGTTTTGCCGTGGGGCTGATCGGCCCGAATGCGGCGTAGAGGTCGTGCAGGCGAGCGGGGGACGTCAGTCCCCTGTTTCTGTGGTTCGTGCAGGCGAGCGGGGGACGTCAGTCCCCTGTTTCTGTGGTTCGTGCGTCGGCAGCGGGAGAAGCAGGAGAAACAGCGGGCTGACGCCCGCCGCTCGCCTGGCCCGCCGCTCGCCTGGCCCGCCGCTCGCCTGGCCTAAACATCTTGACGTAAGCTCTTGGCTGAACGAAACTTGGCCTTATCGGCCGGAGGCCGACCGTTTTCCTCGCCCGAACCGCGAAGGTATAGTTGGAACAGTTCCGGGTATCCGTCACGTCTGGGCCGCCGTCATCCCGGCCGGCCACCTATATGTTCGAAGCCACCGTATCGCTGGCAGAGCCTCAGCAGGTGCTGAGCCTGTTTGGGACGCGCGACCAGCATCTGCGTCGGATTCGCGACGAGTTGGGCGTGTCGATTATCCACCGCGACGGCGAAATCCGGGTCAGTGGCGACGAGGCGGCGGTGACTCAGGCCACGGCTGTGTTGGAACAGCTCAAGGGCCTCGTGCAGCGGCGCGGCGCGTTGGCTTCCGAGGACGTCTCGCAGGTCCTGGGCCGGATCACGGGTAATGAGGCGATTCCGGCCGAGGCTCGGATCGAGGTGCTCAGCGGCGGCCAGCTCATCCGCGCTCGCACTCAGGGTCAGGCTCGTTACGTGGAAGCGGTGCGGCGGCACGACCTGACGTTTGCCGTCGGTCCGGCCGGCAGCGGCAAGACCTATCTGGCGGTGGCGCTGGCGGTGGAGGCGTTCAAGAACCGGCAGATCCGCAAGATCGTGCTGGTCCGGCCGGCCGTCGAAGCGGGTGAAAGTCTGGGGTTCCTGCCGGGCGACTTGCAGGCCAAAATCAACCCCTATCTTCGACCGTTGCTGGACGCCTTGCACGAAATGATCGCCTACGACCAGATGCGGCAGTTGATGGAGCAGGATCTGATCGAGGTGATCCCGCTGGCCTATATGCGTGGCCGGACGCTGAATCAGGCGTTCATCATCCTGGATGAAGCGCAGAACACGACCGTCGCGCAGATGAAAATGTTTCTGACTCGCATGGGCGAGCAGTCGAAGATCGTGGTCGCCGGTGACACGACGCAGGTGGACTTGCCGAAGGACAAGCAGAGCGGTCTGGTGGATGCGGTCCAGCGGTTGCGACGCATCCGGGGCGTTTGCGAAGTGAACCTGACCAAGGCCGATATCGTCCGGCACCGCCTGGTATCGGATATCGTCCATGCTTACGAGGAGAGACCGACGCGCAGCGGTCCGCAGGCCGACGAGCCGCGGTGAGTGCCCAGGGGGCCTCGCCGTGTACCGGCCGCCGCGATGACCGGCTGGTCAATCGAACATGTCGACGGGCAATCAACGACGTTCCCGCACGATGCGCGTCTCGGCGTTGCCGCTGCCGCCGGGGCAGTGGGTGACCTTGCTGAGGAGACTGCGGCACGGCGACGCGCTGCTGCGGCTGGGGTTGTGCCTGCTGGCGGCGGTGGTGCTGTGGGCCGTGACGGGTGCCTGGAGCCCCCCGTTTCCGTACCGCACGGGGCATGTGCCGCCGCGCGACCTGGTGGCTCGCGTCAAGTTCAAGGTTCCCGATCCGGAGCAGACGCGGCTGCAGCGGCGGCAGGCGGTGACCGGCACGATCTGTGTTTACGAGCACGACAAGAAGGCGCTGGTCGACCTGCAACGGCAGCTCAAGGCCGACGTGTTCGAAGTGACTCAGGCCGCGTCGTTCGAACAGGTGCCGACCGCGACCTGGCGGCGGTTTCTGCCGCTGGTCCCGGAACACTCGACGGCGGACGAAGAGCAGTATTTCCAGGACTTCCGCACGGCGCTGGCCGAGGACATGCAGCTAGCGCAACTGGAGGATGCGGTCCGGCGGGCCCTGGAGCCGCACGAGCGGTACGGGTTGCTGGATCGCCTGTCCCACACGGCCGACGAGGGGGACCAGGCGGCCATCGTGGTGCACCCGCTGGGCAACGAGGCGCTGGGCGAGCGGATGGAGGTGCCGAAGGTCAGGATTTCGGAAGCGGCCGCGCAGTTGCCGCAGCGCCTGGAGGCCGAGTTGCGGGCGGTGATGGTGCCCGACGCCAAGGCGCCTCAGTTGGCGCAATTGCTCGATAACTGGTTCCGTTCCCGCGGGTTGCCGGTCACCCTCCGCTGGAATCGACCGGCGACGCAGCGGGCCTACGAACTGGCGCTGGCCGCCGTGCCGGAGGCGACCTACGAGTTTCAGGAGGGCGAACGGCTGGTGGACGGCGGCGTGCCGCTGCTGGACAAGGATCTGGAGTTGCTGCGGCGGGAGTACCTGGCCATCGAGCGGCATCCGCTGCAGATGATCCAGCATTCGCTGGCCGACCTGGGGATGTTCGTGGCCCTGTATATCCTGTGCGGCTGTTACATCTATTATCACAACCGGCAGGTGATCGAGGATCTGCGGAGACTGTCCACCCTGCTGGGCCTGGTGGTGGCGACCGTGATCCTGGCGGTGATCGCGGCGCGGGACAACTGGCGGGCGGAAGTGATCCCGCTGGTGCTGTTCGGCATGGCCGTGACCGTGGCCTACCACCGGGAAATGGCCTTGTTGCTGACGGCATCGGTGGCCCTGGTTGTCTGCCTGTCGTTGGGCGAAAGCCTGGCGCAGTTCGTGATTCTGATGGCTTCGGTCAGTTCGGCCGTGATGCTGCTGGGACGAATCCGCAGCCGGACGCGGCTGATTTTCGTCGGACTGGGAGCGGGGGCGGCCGCCACACTGACGGCGCTCGGCGTCGGGACGCTGGCCGGCCAGCCCTACGGCGCGTCGGACATGAGCGAGTGGCTGGCGGTGGGAGCCAACAGCGGGGTGGGCAGCTTGAATTTCGGCCTGCGGCTGGTGTTGGGAGCGGCCTGGTATGGAGTCTGCGTGGTGCTGGCCGGTTTCCTGATGGCCGGCCTGCTGCCGTTCGTCGAGCGGCTGTTCGACGTGCAGACCGACCTCAGCCTGCTGGAGCTTGGTGACGCGGCACACCCGCTGCTGCAGGAGCTGGCCCGCCGGGCGCCGGGCACCTACAACCACTCGATCAACGTGGCGTCGATCGGCGAGGCGGCGGCGGAGGCGATCGGCGCCAACGGGCTGCTGGTCCGCGTGGGGGCGTACTTCCACGACATCGGCAAGATGCTCAAGCCCGGATATTTCGTCGAGAACCAGGGCAGCGACGGCAGCCGCCACGAATCGCTGCTGCCGGCGATGAGCACGCTGGTGATCATCGCGCATGTCAAGGACGGGGCCGATCTGGCCCGGCAGCATCACCTGCCGCAGTCGCTGATCGACTTCATCCAGCAGCATCATGGCACGACGCTGGTCGAGTATTTCTATCGGCAGGCGGCCGCCAGGCAAAGCGCGGAGCAGGAACCGGCCGCGCCGCTGGACGAAACGCCATTCCGCTATCCGGGACCCAAGCCGCAAACCAGGGAAGCCGGCGTGCTGATGCTGGCCGACGCCGTGGAGAGTGCCTGCCGCACGCTGACCGACCCCGCCCCGGCTCGGATCGAAAGCCTGGTGGACGACATCGCCATGAAACGCCTGATGGACGGCCAGTTCGATGAATGCGGGCTGACGCTGAAGGAACTGCAGACGGTCGAGGAAAGCCTGGTGAAGTCGTTGACCTCGGTCTACCACGGCCGGGTCAAGTATCCCAGCCAGCAAACCGCGTGAGGGCCCCGTACTTCCGCCGCCGTGCCCCGGTGCCCGGTGGACTTTCGCACATGATCGAAATCGAAATAGCCCGGCAACATGCCCAGTGGGTCGACGAGGACCCGCGCCTGGAACAGGCGGTGCGGTCCATTCTGCACGAGGCCGGAGTGCGCCGGGCTCAGATCAGCCTGGCCGTGGTGGACGATCCCACGATCCACGACCTGAACCGGCGGTTTCTGCGGCACGACTATCCGACCGACGTGTTGAGCTTTCTGCTGGACCGCGAGGCGGATTACCTGGAGGGTGAGCTGGTGGTCAGCGGCGACACGGCCCGCAGCCAGGCCCCGCTGGCCGGCTGGTCCGCGGCCGACGAACTGCTGCTGTACGTCGTCCACGGCACGTTGCATCTGGTAGGTTATGATGACCAGGCGCCGGAGCAGCGCGAGGCGATGCGTTTGGAGGAGAGCCGGCAACTGGCTCGCTTCGGCTTGCGGCCCGTCGTGGTCGGCGACAAACAGCAGGGAGAGGGAGAGCGGTCGTGAGCAGCCAGTGGAGCTGGATCCTGGTCCTGGCCGGCCTGCTGGCGGCGATGCTGTCGGCCAGCGGCTCGCAGGCCTTGCGGGACTTCTCCCGGCGGCAGTTGGAAATCTACCTCCGCCGCCGTCGCCGCCGCGACCTGTTCGGCGAGATCCTGACCGGGCACGATCATCTGGCGGTGGTCGCCGACACGGCCTTCATCCTGTCGCTGTCGGCCGTCCTGCTGACGCTGGGACTGCTCTGGGCCGCGGGCGGCTTGGCCGCGGGCGGATTGGACGCGGGTGGATTGGCCGCGGGTGGATTGGATGCGGGCGGATTGGACGCGGGTGGATTGGATGCGGGTGGATTGGATGCGGGTGGGCAGGGGGGCGCCGGGCCTGGCATGTTCCGGCTGCCGCTGGCCGTGCAACTGGCGGGCATGGCCCTGGTCGCGGTCGGGCTGCTGAACTGGATTCCCGCCGCCATCACCCGCTTCTGGTCGGCGCCGTTCCTGTTCTACACCTGGTGGTTGTGGAAGGTGCTGGCGGCCGTGCTGTTCCCGCTGACCTGGTGCGGGGAGGTGGCCGAGTCGTTTCTGGGTCGTCTGGGCGGCAAGCTGGAAGACGAACCGGACGACGAGGAGGCGTTCGAGGACGAGATCCGCACGATGGTCAGCGCGGGCCAGCGCGAAGGGCTGCTGGAGGCCGACGCGCGGGAGATGATTGAAGGCGTGATGGAGCTGGCCGACACGGTGGTGTCCGACATCATGACACCCCGATCGAACGTGGATGCGCTGAGCATCCAGTTGCCGTGGAACGAGGTGCTGCGGTTTGTCGTCCAGGTGGGGCGGACGCGAATCCCCGTGTACGACGGGTCGCTCGACAACATCCTGGGCATCCTGTACGTCAAGGACCTGCTGGAGGAGTTTTCGCGCGAGGATCCCGCGCACCGCCGCCCGTTGCGGCGGCTGCTCCGCCCGGCCTGGTTCGTACCCACGGCCAAGGCGGTGGACGATCTGCTGCGGGATTTCCTGGAAACCCGCAATCACATGGCGATCGTGGTGGACGAGTATCGTTCGGTGGCCGGCGTGGTGACGATCGAGGACGCGCTGGAGGAGATCGTCGGCGAGATCACCGATGAATCCGACCGGGATCACGAAGACGGCATCTGGCAACTCAACGATTCGACGGCCGAGGCCCTGGGACGGACGCACCTGGAGGAGCTCAACGAGCGGCTGGGGTTGAACCTGCCGGAGCCCGAGGAGTTCGACACCGTGGGGGGGCTGGTGATGCGGCAACTGAACGCCATTCCGCGGGACGGCGATTCGATTGTCGCCGGTAACGTCCGGATCACGGTGTTGAAGTCGAATCGCCGGCGGGTGGAGCGGGTGCGGCTGGAGACGCTGACGGACGCGGGGCGGGACGAGTTGCGGCACGGTCCGCAGTACGAGCAGGCCCAGTAGCAGGCCCGGTGGCAGGTCCAATAGCAGGAAAGGGACGGGCGGCGGTTCCAGGGTCGAGTTGTCCGACCGCCGGCAGTCGCGCGCGTGCCGTGCCGAGTGAAAAGTCGCTGGCCATTGTGTTGCGGGTGGTGGAGTTCAGCGAAACGAGTTGCGTCGTGACGTTGTTCTCCGAGGAGTTCGGCAAGATCGGCGCTTTGGCCAAGGGAGCTCGCCGGCCCAAGAGTGCTTTCGAGTCTGCTCTTGACCTGCTGGCCGTTTGTCGCATAGTGTTCCTCCGCAAATCGGGCGACGTCCTGGACCTGCTGACCGAGGCGCGTCTCGAACGCCGGTTCCGCTCGGCCTCGCGCGATTTGTCCCGTCTGTATGCCGGGTACTATGTCGCGGAACTGCTGAACGAACTGACCGAGACGCACGACCCGCACCCGCAACTGTTCCAGTTGGCGGACCAGACGTTGGCGCGCCTGGACGACGGCCAGTCGGACGTGGGGCGGACGGTGCTGCGGTTCGAATTGCGGGCCTTGGATCTGCTGGGACATCTGCCCTCGCTGGAGGACTGTGTGGGATGCGGAACGAGCGTGACGCCGATCGGCGGGCACGTGGCCTTCGGCCTGGTGGCGGGCGGCGTCCTTTGCCCGGCCTGCCGCCCTGGGCAGAGGCACGTGGCCAGCGTGACGGGCGGAACGCTGGAGGAGCTGCGGCGGCTGGCCGGATCGGATGGGGCGCGGAACGAACCATCGGGGGCCGTGCCGGGTGAGCTGCGGGCGCTGATGAACCAGTATTTGTGCAGCCTGTTGGGAAAGCGGCCGCGGCTGCACGCCTACCTGGCGGCGACGGGAAAACGATGATCGCTTTGGCCAAGGATGTCCTGATGCGAATTTTCCAAGCACGCGCCCCGCTGTTGTTGCTGCTGGCCGGTCTGCTCGCCAGCGGCTGCTCCGGCCTGCGGTCGGGCGACGACGCGGTGGCCGCCGACGTCTATACGCGCAAGCGGCTGGACCAACTGAAATCCAGCGGCGTCAAGCCGGCGGCTTTCGAGGATGAAACGGCAGAGAGCCAGCCGGGACTGAAGGAACTGCCCGGCAAACTGACCGAGAGCATCCAGAAGGCGACCGGCACGGCCGCCGACTCGGAACTGGCCCGGTCGCTGTACGGCGAGGGCGAGGTGTTGTTCCGCAAGGCGTCGCAGGCCCAGGGCAGCGAGCGGGCGGCTGGCTTCGTCGAGGCCGCCCGGAAATACCAGGCCGCGGCCCGCAAGTGGCCCGATTCGGCCTTGGAAGAGGATGCCCGGTTCATGGTCGGCGAATGCTACTTCTTCGCCGATGAATATCCCGAGGCGAATGAGGCCTTCGAACTGCTGCTCAAGGATTATCCGCACACCCGGCATCTCGACCGCACCGAAGCCCGCCGGTTCGCCATCGCGCAGTACTGGCTGCAGCAGTACGAGGAACAGCAACTCGGCTCGCTCAGCCTGAACATGACCGACAAGACGCGGCCGGCCTTCGACACGTTCGCCCACGCGCTGCGGGTGCTCAACAAGATCCGGCTGGACGACCCCACCGGCAAGCTGGCCGACGACGCCACGCTGGCCGCCGGCAACGCCCAGTTCAAGGCGGGTCGGTTTATCGAGGCCGACGAGTTCTTTACGGACTTGCGCAAGGCGTATCCGACCAGCGAGCATCAGTTTGTGGCGCACCTGTTGAGCGTCAAGGCCAAGCTGGAAAGTTACCAGGGCCCCGATTATTCGGGCGACGTGCTGGACCAGGCCGAGGAGCTGATCAAGCAGATCCGCCGCCAGTTCCCCACCGAGGCCGAGAAGGAGCGGGAGTTCCTGGCGCGGGCCTACGGTGAAATCCGCCACCAGAAGGCCGAGCGCGAGTGGTGGATGGGACGCTACTACGACCGCCGCTACCAATACCGGGCCGCTCGCCAGCACTACCAGAAGATCCTGGACGAATACGCGGACACCGCCTATCAGGAACAGGCTGCGGAGCGGGTCGCCGCGCTGGCCGGCAAGCCGCCCAGGCCGCCCGAGCGGCTGACCTGGCTGATCGACCTGTTCCCGCGGAACGAGGAAGTCAAGCCGCTGTTGGGGACCGACGGCGGTCCGACCGTCCGCCGTTGACCGCGCGCCGACCAGCAGGGCTCGCACCGGGGAACCAATGCTTGTGACGGATCACGTTTGCGATTCTGGTCCACTCGCGCGGCCGCCCGTTGCCTCCTGGCTGCCAGGACGCCGCTGGCTGTTTGCCGCACTGTTGCTGAGCGTCTCGCTGCCGGGTTTGGCGCTGCCCGGTTGCGCCGGCTATCGGTTCGGCAACGGCACGCTGTACCGTCCCGACATCCGCACGGTCTACGTGCCGATGTTCCAGTCGAATGCCTTGCGGCGGTACTGGAGCGAAATGCTGACCGAGGCGGTGGTCAAGGAGATCGAGCTCAAGACGCCGTTCAAAGTCGTCACCGATCCGGCCGCCGACAGCACGCTGATCGGCCGCGTGATCGACATTCGCAAGCGGGTGTTGGCCGAGGACGCCAACGATCTGCCTCGCAATCTGGAACTGGATCTGGCAGTGGAAGTGCAGTGGCGGGACCGCGGCGGCCAGCTCATCGTGCGGCCGGTGGACGTGCCGTTGCCCGGCTTCATGCTGGTGGTGTCGCAGGCATCGGACTTCGTGCCTGAAGCCGGCCAGACCGTGGCCACGTCGCAGTCCGAGGCGATCGCCAAACTGGCCGCGCAAATTGTCAGCCAGATGGAGATGCAGTGGTAGCCCTTGCGGACCCGGTCGCCCTCCGGCATGGAAGCCCGACGCGCGAATTCTGAGGCTGCGACTTTCTTGCTGGAGTTCCGCTGAAGGGGAGGCTACTTCACTCAAGCCCCTCTGGCCCCCTCCCCGGCTTCCGGGGAGGGCTGGGGAGGGGCCTGCGGGGTCGTGGAACCGACAAAACCTTGCACCGCGACTGCGAACGACGGGATGATGCGCGATAGTTGCGCCATGTGATCATCCCCTTTGCGCTGGTGAGCGCGGTTCACGCGTGCCGTACAAGCCTTGGCATTCCTGCTGGCTACTTTCGCGGAGCGAAAGGCCACTCTGGCGAGACCCAGTGTTTGCTATACTGGCCGGCTTCCAGCCAACAGGGTCCTCAACCAGCAGAGCGCGAAGGAGCTACGATGAGTGCGGAAGCCAGACTTGTGGAACTCGGCTTGGAACTGCCCCCGGCGCCGAAGCCGGCCGGAGTCTACAAGCCGGTCGTCGTGGTCGGGAACCTGGCGTATGTCTCGGGGCACGGCCCGCTGAAGCCGGACGGTTCACTGATGGTGGGCCGGGTTGGATTGCAGGTGGATCAGCAGGCGGGCTACGATGCCGCTCGACAAACGGGTCTGGCGATTCTGGCCACGCTGCGCAGCCACCTGGGCAGCCTGGACCGGGTCAAGCGGGTCATCAAGACGTTGGGCATGGTCAACTGCACGGCCGACTTCGCGGCGCACCCGGCCGTGATTAACGGCTTCAGCGAACTGATGGCCGAAGTGTTCGGACCGGACCAGGGCGTGGGAGCTCGCAGTGCCGTGGGCATGGGTTCGCTGCCCGGCAACATCTCGGTTGAAGTGGAAACGATCGTCGAGATTGATTAGTGTGGCGCGGTCGCCAGGGGCGTGGCCCGCCTAGCGGCGCTGGTAGGCCGGGTGATTGTCCTGCGACTGGGCTCGGATCACCGGCTGGCGGTCGCCAGTGGGCGGGGCGGCTGCCGGGGCCGTCGAACCGCTGGTCGAGGCGGGCGACTGCTGCCCGGCTGCTTCCATGAGCTGCTGCAGCAGATGCGGCGGGAGGCGGTCGAGCAGGATCACCTGCTGCGGTTGCTGGTCGCGGCGGCGCAGGATGCAGATCACTTCGGTGTCCTCGTTGTCCAGCCGGTTCCCGTTGACCGGCGGGCCATTTCCGACCGCCGCCAGTTCGGTCAGTGCCCTCTGCGGCTCGTGGGCCGCTGGCCGCGAGTTCTCCGGAGTTGGCCCCGTGGCGGCCACTTCGAACAGGCGGGATTGGCCCACGTCGGCAAGCTGCCTGTGGATTGTGTCCAGCGCGGCGTAGATGCCTTCCTTGTCCTGCGGATCGGCCGCGTTGCAGACGCCAATCAGTTGCCCGTTGGCGGTGAACAAGCCGCCCCCGCTGCGTCCATCCACGGGCTGGCCGGCAACTTCGATGTTGGCCGGTCCGAGATACTTGTTGACGGCCGTCACGTGGCTGTGGACGATTGTGGGGTCCTGGCCATGATTGCAGCCGATCGTGAACACGCGGTCGCCGCGCAGCGAGCGGGAGCCGGCCGGAGCGACTCGCACGGGTTGCAGCCGCAGGTTGGTCCGGATGCTGACCAGGCCGATGTCGCGGTCCTTGGCGTCGTAGGCGATCAGTTCGCCGGGCACCGGGCCCTGGGCGCCGGGAGCGAACAGTTCCACCTGGATGCGTCCCTGGCCGTTCGAATCGCGGAAGATGTGCCCGCAGGTGACGATCAGTGCTTCGTCACCGTGAACGTCGATAATCGTGCCCGTACCCCACGACTGGCCTTGCTCATCTTCCACCCGCAGGCGCACCGTGGCGTGCAGGGCGGCCTGAGCCGCGCGGGCGACGTCGTCCTCGGTTCCAGACCGGGCCGCGGGATCCTGGCCGCCCGGTTCCGCGGCGCCTGAATCCGCGGCGCCGCCCTGGATTGGATTGTGCGAACCCAGATCGTCAGGGCTTTGACCGCGGTAGCGAGCCGGCTGAGTGGCCCGCTGTTTCCGTCCACCGCGAGCAAACATCTGTTGCAGCCGATCCAGGCTGGTCGGCCCGTCGACCCGGTCCGCCTCGCGGCCATCGGCCAGCATCACAAAGCTGGGGACGGCCCGCACGCCATAGCGCTGAGCCAGATGGGGCTGCTGGCCCACGTCGATCCGGCGAACCGGATAGCCGGCCTGTTCCAGCCGTTCCAAGGTCGGCGCCATCGACTGGCAGGGACCGCACTGCGGCGAATGGAACACGAGCAACGTGGGATCGCCGGGAGCGGCGGTCAGGGCAACCATCACCAGCAGAGCGTGCAGAGAGGCCATCGTTTCCCTCCGTGGATTCGATCGAGCGCGAGGCCCCGAATTCACCTCTGCCGGCTTCCTTGCCGGACCAGTCAGGCGAACCCGCCGGGGCTGACGCGCGTCCTGTGGGGCGTCGAGTGCAACAATGTCGTCCGGTTTGGCAAATCTTACAAGGCCAATCCGTCCGGCGTTTGGACCGCCGAGCGGGCCGGGTCGCTCGGTCGCCGCCGCGCGGCGGGACTAAGCGAATCTCGGCCAAGGACTTGCAGACTTCCGGCCGGCTCGCGAGCCGGCCACCCCCCAAGGCTGCCGCCAAACGCTCTTGCAGCTTTCGTGCCAGCCGGGGACAATGCTCCCACTGCGAAGAATAGGACGCCCCGCGGAACCTCATGAAACCACGCCGGATCCTCGTTACCGCCGCCTTGCCGTACGCCAACGGCCCGATTCACATCGGGCATCTGGTGGAGTACATCCAGACCGACATCTGGGTCCGGTTCCAGAAGCTGCGCGGGCACCGCTGTATCTACATCTGCGCCGACGACACGCATGGCACGGCAATCATGATCCGGGCGCGCCAGGAAGGCCGCGGCGAGGAAGAGTTGATCACCGAGATGCAGCGGCAGCACGAGCGGGACTTTGCCGCCTTCGACATCCAGTTCGACAACTACGGCAGCACGCACAGCCCGGAGAACCGCCGGCTGTGCGGCGAAATCTGGCAGTCGCTGCGGGCGGCCAGGTTGATCGTGGAAGACGACGTCACGCAGCTCTACGACCCCCAGGCCCAGACGTTCCTGGCCGACCGCTTCGTCCGTGGCACCTGCCCGCGCTGCCGCAGCGCCGGCCAGTACGGCGACAACTGCCAGAAGTGCGGAGCGACCTATCGACCGTCGGATCTGATCGACCCCGTCAGTACGCTCAGCGGCGCCACGCCCGAAGTCCGCACGGCCCGGCACCTGTTCGTGCAACTGAACCAGTTGCACGACTTTCTGGTCGAATGGACGCAAAGCGGCCGGCATCTGCAGGAGGAAGTGGCCAACTATCTGAAGGGCCATTTCCTGCACGAGCCGCTGCGGGATTGGGACATCTCCCGCCCGGCTCCTTACTTCGGCTTCGAAATCCCCGACAGTCCCGGCAATTACTGGTACGTCTGGTTCGATGCGCCGATCGGCTACCTGGCGTCCACGCAACAGTGGTGCGATCTGCACGGCGAACGGCTGGACGACTGGTGGCGCAGCCCGGACACCGAAATCCATCATTTCATCGGCAAGGACATCACGTACTTCCACACGCTGTTCTGGCCGGGAATGCTCAAATCGTCCGGATTCAACCTGCCGACCAAGGTGCACATCCACGGCTTTCTGACCGTGGGCGGCGAGAAAATGTCGAAGAGCCAGGGAACGTTCGTGATGGCGTCCACCTACCTGCAGCACCTGGATCCAGCCTGGCTGCGGTACTACTACGCCGCCAAGCTCGGTCCGCGTCTGGACGATCTGGACCTGAACCTGGACGAGTTTGCCGCGAAGGTGAACGCCGACCTGGTGGGCAAGGTAGTGAACCTGGCCTCCCGAACCGCGAAGTTCGTCGAAACCAGCGGCCTCTCGCCGGTCTATCCCGACGATGGCGGACTGTTCCAGCAGGCGGCCGCGGCGGGCGAGTTGATTGCCGAAGCGTACGAGAACTGCGACTACAGCCGGGCCATGCGGTTGATCATGGAGCTGGCCGATCGGGCCAATCCGTACGTCGAGGCGGCGGCGCCGTGGAATCTGAAGAAAGACCCGGCCGAAGCCGATCGCCTCCGCGATGTCTGCACCGTGGCGCTGAACCTGTTCCGCCAACTGGCGATCTACCTGGCCCCGGTACTGCCCCGCCTGGCCGAACAGACCGGTCGCCTGCTGAACGATCCCATTACCGCCTGGCGGCAATCGCAAATTCCGTTGACGGGCACGCCCGTGGCCCGCTTCGAACACCTGATGAAACGCGTCGATCCAAAGGATGTGCTCGCCATGATCGAAGACAGCAAACCGGCGGAGGCCGCCGGCCAGACGCCGCAGTTCCAGGATAGCGACCAGCCGCTGCGCGATGAACCGATCGCCGAGACCTGCTCGATCGACGACTTCGTCAAAGTCGATCTGCGAGTGGCTCGCGTCGTGGCCGCCGAAGCTGTTCCCGATGCCCGCAAGCTGCTCAAACTGACGCTCAGCCTGGGCGGCGACCAGCGGCGCACCGTGTTCGCCGGTATCAAGCAGGCGTACGAACCCGACCAACTGATCGGGCGGCTGGTCGTCATGGTGGCCAACCTGGCGCCGCGAACCATGAAGTTCGGCGTCAGCGAAGGCATGGTCGTGGCCAGCGGGCCGGGCGGCAGCGACGTGTTTCTGCTGGGAGTGGATGCCGGCGCCGTGCCGGGCCAGCGCGTGCATTGAAGATGGCGCGCTGGTCAATGGTCAATCTTCAATTTGCAATTTGCAATCTAGCGCCGCCGCCGACTGCTGACGGACCGTTGCCAACCGCCAACCGCCAACTGATTGCTTCGCCGCGTGTTTCCATGCTCACCCTGCTCGCCGACAAATTCGTGTTGCGGCCCAGCCGGTTCGCGATTCCGGTTGAGCATAAAACGCGGCACATCGTGCCGACGGCCAGCGGCGACATCGAGCTGTGGCGGCATCGCAGCGGGCCCGAACATCGGCTGCGCCCCGATGTCGTGCTGCTGAAGTTCTCCGGCACGGGGGGGCGAGCGGAACGGGCCACGGAGCATCCAGCCGAATTCTGGTCGGATCTGGTGGCCGACGTGTGGGCCATGAATCCGCCCGGCTACGGCGGCAGCGGCGGTCGAGCCAGTCTGCAAGGGCTGGCGGAGCTGTCCAGCGTGGTTTACGAGCACGTGCGGCGGGAGACGGGCGGTGTGCCGATCGTGCTGACCGGCAACAGCCTGGGCGGGGTGATCGCGCTGTACCTGGCGGCCAATCATCCGGTCGACGGACTGGTGTTGCGCAATTCGCCGCCGCTGCGCGAACTGATCATCAACCGCTTCGGCTGGTGGAACCTCTGGCTGGGCGCCAAGCTGATCGCTCGCCAGATCCCGCCCCAGTTGGACGCGGTGGCCAACGCGGCCCGCTGCACGGCGCCGGCCGTGTTGATCAGTTCCCAGCGGGATCAAATCGTCTGGCCGCGGCTGCAGGAGCTGATCATCGACGCCTACGCCGGCGAGAAGCGCGTGCTGCGATTGGCCGATGCCGACCATGCCGCCTTGATGACCGACGGCCAACTGGCGCTCTACGGTCGCCTGTTGTACTGGCTGCGGAGGCGCATCGGTCTGCCCGCCGGCCGCCCGGTCGCTCGGCAGTAGCCGCCACGTCGTGGCGGACGATCGGCGCCGCGGCGGCCGCGCTTGTGCCGGTCGTGCAATCGGGCCGCCTTGTCGCTGGACGCCTGGCCAGGGAAGGCTCATCACGCGGAGCGTGATGGCCAGTTCGGGCTCAGCGCGTCCCGGCCGACTGCGGCGCGGGCGCGACGTACGAATCAAACACCCGGACCTTCGACCAGAGGTGCTTGTTCTGGTCGATGAACTTCAAGTGCCGCGGATGCGTCTGGTAGGCGTCGTGCGCTTGCCGGTTGGCAAACACCAGGTGCAGCGAAACGTCGAAGTCCAGGTCGTTCACCTCCCGCTTGAGATCCTCCGCCAGACTGCCCGCCGAGAAATACACCGTCCCCTCGTGGCCGGTCAGGTGCTGGCGGCAGGCGGCCACCAGCGCCTCGCGGTTGGCGGGCGTGTCGTCGGCCAGCGTGAAGAACACCATGTGAGCCAACTGCGGCTCGGCGGCCGGAAGTCGAGTTGCGAGCAGGCAGGCCGCCAGGGTCAGAATAGCAATCAGTGTGCGAGGCATGGTCGGAATCTCCGGTGGTTCGGGTGTAAACGAGGGGCTCGCTACATTCGCGGAGCGAAGGGCGACAATGGCGGAGCGAAAGGCGACTATGGCGAAGCGGCAGGCGATAACGTCGCGGCCTACTGGCCGCGCTGGCTTTCGCGGTCCGCCGTGGGGAAGTCGGCCGGCAGCGACTGCGTGACCTTGCCCGTGGCGGCCCACTCGGCGCCCCGTTGCAACGTGGCAATAAAGCCCGCGCACGCCATCGAGTATTCGGCGTGCCCCATCGGCGTGTGGAACACGCGCCCCTGGCCGTACTGGACCGTAAA
This sequence comes from Pirellulaceae bacterium, assembly GCA_024102795.1. GTDB lineage: Bacteria > Planctomycetota > Planctomycetia > Pirellulales > Pirellulaceae > JAGFJK01. The sequence goes on along the minus strand of JAGFJK010000401.1, from coordinate 2,540 downwards.
GATCATCGGCTCGTGCCGCCCCGTGCCTCCCTGGCTCTTGTCGGCGTAGGCGGTGGCCAGAATGTGCATGTTCTCCGCCGGGCCCCGCAGCAAGTCGTACAGTTCATCCTTGCTGTGCAGCCACTCGCGGGGCATCCCCTTGGTCACCGGGTGATCGGGGTCGCGGACGATGATCGAGAAAGGATGCTGCGGACCATGATGTCCGCCGCCGCCCTTGCTGGGGTCGCGGACCAGCTTGCCTTCGTCATTCAGATACACGTACGGGCCGCTGCGTTCGTTGCGGCCGCCCCAGCCGCCCAGCCCGATCATCTCGTTGTACTCTTTCCAATCACCGAAGGCGTTGTTGGCCGCGTGGACCACGACAAATCCGCCGCCGCCGCGGACGTAATCGACAAACGCCTGCCGGGTCTCCTCCGGCCAGGGCGCCCCGTTGTAATTGGAAACCACCACGTCGTACTTGGAGAACTGCGGCTTGAACTTCGGATCCACTCCCTGAGGCGCGGTCCGCGCCACGTCCACTTCGAACAGCCCGGTCTCTTCCAGGAAGCCCTTCATCATTTCGGTCGTCTTGGGCCAGACGCCGTGGTTATTCTGGCCGTCCACAATCAAGGCTCGCAGCCGGGTCTGAGCCACGGCGGGCCCCACGCAGACGACCAGCAGCAGCAGGCAGGCGAACGATAACTGACGCAGCATGACGGTAAGCTCCCGGGTATCAGAGGAATGGTTGTCGAAAGTTCAGCAAGTTCCGCGAGTTCAGGCCATGATCTCCAGCAGCGGCCGGCCGGCAATCGGCAACGGCCGGTCACTGCGATCCAGGATTTCGCTGCCGGGATCGATCCCCAGCAGATAGTACAGCGTAGCCGCCAGGTCCTCCGGCCGCACGGGGTCCTCGTCGGGATACGCCGCGTGAGCGTCCGACTTGCCGTACACGGCTCCCCGTTTCACGCCGCCACCGGCCAGCAGAGCCGTGTAGCATTGCGGCCAGTGATCGCGGCTCTCGTTCTTGTTGATCTGCGGCGTGCGGCCGAATTCGCCCATCCACAGCACCAGCGTTTCGTCCAGCAGTCCCCGCTGCTCCAGGTCGTCGAGCAACGTGGGCAAGGTCTGGTCGGTGATCGGCAGGTGGTATTTGTCGATAATCTGGTACATCCGCGTGTCGTCGAACCCGTGCGTATCCCAGCCGCCCGAGTCGATTCGCCGGCCGCCGATACTGTTGGAAAAATACACGGTCACGAACTTCACGCCTGCTTCGACCAGCCGTCGAGCCAACAGGCAACTCTGGCCATACGTCGTGCGGCCGTACTGGTCGCGCAGTTCGGCCGGTTCGGCCGAGATGTCGAACGCCTGCCGCACCTCGGACGACGTCAGCATCGCCACCGCCTTGTCGTAGTAGCCGTCGAAGCCGCGGGCTTCGGCCGAGTGTTCCATCAACCGGGCCTGGCCGTCGATCAGCCGCTGGACCTCGCGCCGCCGCTCGAGCCGCTCGATCGTCAAATGCTCCGGCAAACTCAGCTCCGGCAGCCGGAACGCCGCATTGTTGGGATCCTCCAGGATCAGCAGCGGATCGTGCTTCTTGCCGAGAAAACTGGCATGCTGGCCGGGCGTGATCGAACCGTCGCGAATCACGTGCGGGTAGGCCACGAACGTGGGCATGCTGCTGCGGTTGGGAGCCAGGTGGTCGACCACGCTGCCGTACGCCGGATACAGGTCGGGCGAATCGCGCAGCCGCTGATCGTCGCTGGGCGGCGCATGCCCGGTCAGCGCGTAGTAGCCGGCCGAGTTGTGGTTCTTCATCCGATGCGTCAACGTCCGCACCAGGCAGACGCGATCCATCCGCTCGGCCATCCTCGGCAACAGCTCGCACACCGGCAGGCCGGGCACGACCGACGGCACGGACTTCAGCGGACTGCGGACGTTGTCGGGCGCGTCCGGCTTCATGTCGAACGTGTCAAGCTGACTCGGCCCGCCCCATTGGAACAGGAAAATCACCGAGCGGGCCCGCGGCCGTGGCCCCGATCCGGAAGCCGCCCGCAGCAGCCTCGGCAGCGTTAAGCCCAACGCTCCCAGGCCGCCAGCCTGCAACAGCCGGCGACGGGAAAGCGGCGACGTCATGAGCTGTGTCTGTGATGGGCGTTGCGTGTGCATGATGATGTTCCGTGCGACGCCAGAGTAGATCCGGGCGGGAAAATTCAGTGCCGGAAAATGAACTCCTTGGAGTTCAACAATCCCCAGGCCAGATCCTGCAGTCCCTCCAGCCGCGCCGCGCTCTGTTCGAGCAGCTCGATGCCCGCCCGCCACTCGGCGTCGCTGGGCGAGCGGCCCAGGGCGGTCCAGTACAGTTCCTCCACCAGGTCGGCCGCCGGCGCCGGCAGATCGGCCAGGCGCCGCAGCCTGCCCTCGCTGGCCGCCAGCCGCTGGTCGATCCCGTCGCCGCCCAGCAGCACGAACGCCTGGGCCAGCGTCGTTTCGTCGGAACGTTCGCAATCGCAGGCCAGCAGCCGTTCCGGCTTGCCGAAAGTCAGCAGAAAGCGATCGCCTTC
>JAGFJK010000384.1 GCA_024102795.1 Pirellulaceae bacterium | reverse complement strand
GCATGCCGCGACCATGCTCACATCAAAGTACCCCGCTCGCAGGCACGTACTTGCGTTCGGGGGTACTCGTGCCTGTTACTGACCGCAATACAACAGGATCCCGTGAACGGCTACGTTTTTTCGCTGCCTGACGAACCCACCACTCGCATCCGGCGGCCAGTCCACAAGACGAGGGGCTCCCTCCGCTCGCTCGACCCACTGGCAGGGCCGACGAAACTTTTTGGAAATTTTTCGCCCGCCCCACGCCCGCTTCCGCCGCCCGTTTGCAATTACACTTGTGACGCCGGACGTTGGCTGACTCGACCGGCGATCCTGAACAAAGCTTCTTCCGACCCTGGGGCAGGGGTCTGGCTGTACCCACCGCCCGGTGGGTACAGCCCACTTTACACACCGCGAGACCGGCCCTGAATCGGCCGCTCAAGAAATAGCTGAGGCGGAGAAAGCTGCGCATTTTGTCTGGCTGGCTACTGGATTATGTTCCGGTAATCCGTTATGATGCCCCAGACTGATTCGCAGCCTTCCTGCCCCAGGCTCGGTCAGTTACCCGTTCCGGAGGCTTCGTGCCGCCGGTGCGGGTTTTTTTATTGCACGGGTGATACCTTGAAGATTCAACACATTCGCGTCCATCCCCTGATTGGCGGCACCGTCGATGGCGGTTGGCCCGGCGGGCACGCGCCCGAGGATGACCTGCACGCCCTCCTGGAAGTGGTCGCGGACGATGGCCGATCGGGCCTGGGTAGTGTCTTTACCAATTCGGCCCTGGTTGCCGCCGGTCTGCGGACGCTCCGCCCATTATACGAAAACGAATCGGCTCTCGAACCCGAGCGGTTGAGCGAAAAGCTGCGGCAGTCCTGCTTTTGGCAAGGTCGCGGAGGGACGCTGGAACACGTGATTTCCGGCATCGACATCGCGCTCTGGGACCTGCTGGGCAAGGTTTGTGGCCAGCCCGTGGCCCGATTACTGGGCGGGTACTATCGCCAGCGAGTGAAACCGTACGCCTCGATTCTGTTCGACGAACCGGATTTGCTGGCCGAAAACCTGCGCGCGGTGGTGGGCCGCGGGTTCCGCGCGGTCAAGCTGGGCTGGCGGCCGTTCGGTCGCCGCGATGCGAAACTGGACGAACTGCTGGTGCGGACCGCCCGCGAAACGGCCGGACCCGACGTCGACCTGTTAGTGGACGCCGGCGGCAGCGAACAGTTCTGGCCGCATGGCTTCAAATGGGCCCTGCGAACCGCGCAGATGCTGGCCGCATACGACATCGGCTGGTTCGAAGAACCGTTGCCGCCGGACGACCTGGAAGGCTACGTGCGTTTGACCGCGGCCTCTCCCGTGCCGATTGCCGGCGGCGAAGTGCTGACGCGCCGCCAGGCGTTTCAGCCTTGGATCGAGCGGCGAGCGGTCGATATTCTGCAACCCGACTGCACGAAGTGCGGCGGCCTCAGCGAGGCTCGGCGCATCGCCTGGATGGCCCACGATCACAACATTCAGTTCGTCAGCCACGGCTGGAACACGGCCGTCGGGTTGGCGGCCGACCTGCATCTGGCGGCCGCCTTGCCCGTGGCCCGGTACGTGGAGTACCTCACGCCCGCTCCATACATCGAGGAGATCATTACCCAGCCATTTCAGTTGGATGCGGACGGCTGCCTGCCGATCCCCGACCGGCCGGGACTGGGGATCGAACTGAACCGCGACGCGGTGCGGCGGTTCGCTGGGCTCACCTGATGCCCGAGCACGGCGGCTTCATTTGCGGATCAGCACCGGATCGGCCCACACGGCGGGTGCTTGAGTCGGGGCTCCCTGACAGGCCGTGATCAGGAAAATGGCTTCCGAGTTGCCGACTGCCACGTCGAAGGGGACTGACTGGCCCGAAGTGACCAGGGTCGGACCCCAGAGCACCTTGCCCTTTTCGTTCTGGATCCGAAAGACGACGGGGTTCCAAGCGCCTGGATTTCCGCCTTGAGGCGGCAGCACAACCCCTCCGTTCGCGCCGAACAAGATCGCGCCGACTCGGACGGACGGTTTGTAGCTGTCATCAAACCCGACCATGCCGCGAAGCTTGAGGTACTGGCGGTCCAGGCGATACCCGATTCGGGACACGCCGTCGACTTCGGAGGGTTGCGCCCACAGTGCCTGGTCGCGTGTCGTGCCGCCGACCAGCACATTGCGTCTGGGCAGTCCCTCGCCGGCTCGCAAATACACGCCTTCGACGGACTGCGGCCGCAGACTGGTCAGCCAGACGCGTCCGGGCGCGTCGTCCTTGTTGAGCTGCTGTTGATATTCGTCCAGCCGGACGTCCACCAGCACTTTGCGCGAGCCGCGGACTTCCTCGCGGACTTGTTCGTACCAGAACACGGCCCGAGCCTGGAGCGCTTCGCGATCGAGCTGCCGGCTCTTCTGTTCGGAGAGATCCCACCACATGTTACCCAGATCGACTTTTTGATCCACGTTGGCCAGGCCCTGCGGGTCGAGTTGCAGATCGAGTTGCGCGACCGCCGCGAGTTCCTGATCGCTTCCGCGGGCCAGGTGCGGCAGACCTTCGGGCCAGCGGTTCTTGCGAAGGCACAACTGGCGGCCCACCACCAGATTGGCGTCGGCCGAGTCCGGCTCGGTCTGGAGCTGGCGACCGGCTTCGTCCCAGTCGACGAACTCGGCCCGCAGGCGTCTCAAGCGCGCCTTGGCCTCGGCGGTCTGTTTGCCATAGCTGGCCTTGAGCGACCGGTCTTGCAGCATGTTGGTGGTCGCGGTGGCGCCCTCCAGCAGCCGTTCGGCCACGTCGAACTCGTCCGCCTGCAGCGTGTCGGGCAGGTGGGCGAAGCAGGCCTTGAGAATCCGCAGGTGCAGTTCGTCGTCCCGTTTGGGGACCAGGGCGGCGGCAGCGATCAGTTCGCCCTTGCGCGCCGCGAGCTGTTCGATCTCGAAGGCTTGTTCCAGCGGGCTGACGACGTCCAGCGCGGCGTCCAGCCGTCCCAGTTCGGCCAGCATGCGGGCCGATTCCCACATCAGCACGAAACTGGCGGTCGGATCGTTGTCGCGGAGATCCCCCGCCTGTTCGTACAGTTTCTGGGCCAATTCCAGCCGTTGCTGAGGCAAGCGGGCCGCTTCGTATTCGGCTTTCAGCAGTTGGCGAATCGCGCCGACTTCCTGTTCGAATTGCGCGATGGTCGGCGCGACGGGAGGTCCCACGGGTGCGGGCCGGGCCTGCCGGAAACGATCGGCCGCGGCCGCCCAAAGCTGCGTTTCGCGGGCCGCGGAGTCCAGGTGCAGGAATGCCCGCAGCGCTGCCAGGCCCGCGGGCGAGGCCGGCAGACCTCGCCGGGCCAGCGTGACCGCCAGTGCCGAGGGCACCTCGGACAGTTCGCGCCAGGGTACCAGAAAGGTTTGCTCGCCAACTTGCAGCGTCAACGTCTCGGCGTCCCGGCGCACGACGGTCGCCCGGTTCGCCGTCAGGTCGGCGGCTTGAGCCGGGGCCAGCGTGAGCGGTTGACCGGACTGGAGCCATTGCGCTGTGGCTGAATACGCCTCCCAGAACGAGCGCACCGCTTGAACTTGTTCTTGTGCCTGGCCGACCAGTTCGCGTTGCGGATCGCTGACCGCCGCGGACGCCGCCCGCCGCAGCAGGTCGTCCAGCGCCTCCAACCGCCGCTCGGCCAGTGCTTGCCTCAGTTCTTCCCACAGTCGGTCGAGTTGCCGCTGAGCCTGCTCCACCCGCGGCCCCGTGTTCCGCTCGACATAATCCCGGTCGGCCGGAATTAACTTGGCCAGCGGGATGGTCCAGGCCTGTTCATCGTCTCGCAGCAAGACGCGATCGCCGTCCCGTCCCGCCAGGCGCCCTTCCCGCGAAGTGCCGGTGATGCTGGTCCAGGTTCGTGCCTGAGCGACCCCGGCAAGGGCGACAAGCAGGACGATCGTCACGATCCCGCATCGGCAACGCTGCATGGCATGTCCCTTCATAGGAGTCCGGCCCAGGCCGGATTGGCGAGCGGACTTACTCCTATTCTCCCTTACGATTCGAAAAACGGTCAAGGAATTTGCCGTTTCGCCAGTCCCCCGGTGTTCCCCGACCCGCGAATCCCCCCGCGTCGAACCAGTTGCTTGTGCTATTTTTAGGGATGGGACATATTACAGGCAGCACCGCGGTGCGCGGCGAGGCAACCGTTCATGATGACCGAGACGTTCGATCCCTATCAGAAGTGGCTGGGCATCCCAGCCGACCAGCAACCTCCGAACGCCTATCGGCTGCTGGGAATTGAACTGTTCGAGAGCGATCCGGATGTGATCGAACATGCCGCGGATCGCCAGATGACTTACTTGCGCACGTTCCAGGCGGGCCGGCACTCGGCCGAGTGCCAACGGTTGCTCAATGAGGTGGCCGGCGCGCGGTTCAGCCTGCTCGACGCCCAGCAGAAGTCAGCGATCGACCGCCGGATACGAGCTCAGCAGGCCGCCCTGCCGCCTCGGACCTCGCCGACTGCCGTCGAGCGGTCGCCGCACGACCCGGCGGATCCAGAGACTTCCTCGCCGGGAGACCAGGCCAGTCCCGCGACGCTACCGACTGCCCGGCGGCGCAAGTCGCGTTCCCAAAATCTGCGCACCGCGCGACCGCTCGAACCGGCATCGCCCGCGGGGGCGGCTCCGGCCACGGACCAGC
>JAGFJK010000374.1 GCA_024102795.1 Pirellulaceae bacterium | reverse complement strand
GAAAAAAATCCCCTCGAAGAGCCTGATCGGTTGATCGAGGTCTCCGAGGGGTGTACTCCATAGGTTACCACACCAAAGGAGTACCCCGACGATGTACCATGAATTGCCCGCCGGTGCCAGTCTCTGGCAGTTTCTTTGGACGATTGACCGGGAACTCGCCGAGACCGCTCAGCGGTCGGGATGCTCCTGCGGCGGCCGGTTGCATCGGGCCGATTTCCCCCGCAAACCGCGAGGTCAACGGGATCCGCTGCCCGACGAGTACCGCCGACGGTTCAGTTTCTGCTGCGACCGGGAGGGCTGCCGCAAGCGAACCACGCCCCCTTCGGTGCGGTTCCTCGGCCGCAAGGTCTATCTGGCCGCCGTGGTGGTCCTGGTCAGCGCCATGCGGCAGGGCCCCTCGCCGCGCCGCGTCCGCGAATTGTCCAGGCTGTTCGGAGCCGACCGGCGGACGATCGCCCGCTGGCAACGCTTCTGGCGCGAGCAGTTCCCGCCGACACGGTTCTGGAAAGTCGCCCGCGGCCGATTCGCGGACGCCGCCAGCGTCACCGCCGCGCTTCCCGCCAGGCTGCTGGAGAAGTTTCTGCACGGGCCGGACCCCGTGAACGACTGGGGGCGACTGCTGCGATTCCTCTCGCCAATCACGCTCCCCGGGGCCCTGGCGATCAAGGAAAAACCATGATCCCCGCCAACCCGCAGAAGATGGCCGTCGACCCGCCCGGTTGACCCCGCATAAGGTTGTCACATCGTTACTTTCACACCGTTTGGGAAAGGAGATGTGATGACCAAGGTTCCCGCTTCATCCACCGCGCGGCGGTGGGCACACTTCCGGTTCGCCGTCATCGGCTCGCTGCTCAGTTCGCCGCCCGCGCACGGCGAGTTGAAGCAAGCGATCGCCGCGCTGGCGGCCAGCACCTGGACGCATCCGGTCCACGGGCGCCCGACGAAGTTCTCCGCCACCACCATCGAACGCTGGTACTATCTGGCGCGCCGCGAGCGGGACGATCCGGTCGGCGTCCTGCGGCGCGCGGTGCGCAAGGATTGCGGCCAGATATCGCTGGACCCGGCACTGGCCGAACCACTGCGGGCCCAGTACCAGCGGTATTCGGACTGGAGCTACCAGTTGCACTACGACAACCTGGCCGCTCACGTGAAGTCCGAGACCACGCTGGGACCGCTCCCGTCCTACTCGACTATCCGCCGCTACATGCAGGCGCACGGCATGGTCCGCCAGCCCAAGCCCAAAGGCCGTCCCGGTGAGCAGCGGGCGGCGGAGAGACGCCAGCGGCGGGAGGTTCGCAGCTACGAGGCCGAGTACGTCGGCTCGTTGTGGCATCTCGACTTCCACCACGGTTCGCTCAAGGTGCTCTCCGCCAGCGGCCAGTGGCAACGGCCCCTCGTACTGGGCATCCTCGACGACCACTCGCGGCTCTGCTGCCATGTGCAGTGGTACTTGAGCGAAACGGCCGAGGACCTGGTGCACGGGCTGTCCCAGGCGATCCAGAAACGCGGTCTGCCGCGAGCTCTGATGACCGACAACGGCTCGGCGATGATCGCCGAGGAAGTCGGCCAGGGTCTGCTGCGACTCTCGATCTCGCATCAGAAGACGCTCCCCTACAGTCCCTATCAGAACGGGAAACAAGAGTCGTTCTGGGGGACGCTGGAAGGACGGCTGATGAGGATGCTCGCGGGCGTCCAGGAGCTGACGCTCGACTTCCTCAACCACGCCAGCCAGGCGTGGGCCGAGATGGAGTACAACCGCGCCAGGCAGCGCGAGATGGCGGCCGCGCCGCTCGAACGGTTCGCCAGCGCGCCGGACGTGCTGCGAGCGAGTCCTTCCAGCGCGGCGCTGCGGGAGGCCTTTCGGCTCGACACGAACCGGCGGCAGCGTCAGAGCGACGGCACCATCTCGCTGGAGGGCAAGCGGTTCGAGATTCCGGCTCGGTATCGCCACTTCCGGGACGTCACCGTGCGTTACGCCCGCTGGGACCTGGGCCGAGTCGACCTGGTCGATCCCCGCGGCGATACGATTCTGGCTCCCATCTACCCGCTGGACCGCGCCGCCAACGCCGATGGTCGCCGCTCGGCTCTCGAGCCGACGTCGCCAGCACCCTTGGCCGGCGACGACTCGTCCCGCGGTGGCGAACTGCCGCCGCTGCTGAAGAAGATCCTCGCGGACTACTCGGCCACCGGGTTGCCGCCCGCCTATCTGCCCAAGAACGAACACACCACACCAGGAGACGCCTGATGACGCACAAGAAAATGCTTTCGCTGTGGGGCCTGAAGTGGAACCCCTTCTCGCCGGGCCTGCCGGTCGACGGGCTGCTGGCGACCGGCAAGATCGATGCCTTCGCCTGGCGTGTCGAGCAACTGGTTCAAGAAGGCGGCTTCGCCATGATCACCGGTGAGCCGGGGACCGGCAAGTCGGTGGCGCTGCGGATCGTGGCCCAGCGGTTGTCGACGCTCCGCGACGTGATGGTCGGCGTGCTGGAGCGGCCGCAGTCGAAAACGGCCGACTTCTATCGCGAGCTGGGCGACATCTTCTCGGTCAAGCTCAGTCCTTCCAACCGCTGGGGCGGCTTCCGGGCCTTGCGCGAACGCTGGAAGTCGCACGTGGCCACCTCGCGGATCAAACCCGTGCTGCTGGTGGATGAAGCGCAGGAGATGAAGCCGGACGTGCTCAGCGAGTTGCGGATCCTGTCCAGCGCGGAGTTCGACGCGACGTCGCTGCTGACGGTGGTGCTGGCGGGAGACGGTCGGCTGCCGGACCTGTTGCGGCAGGAGGAGCTGGTCCCGCTGGGAACCCGGATCCGGACGCGGCTGGTGATGGAACCGGCCACGCGGGACGAACTGCGGGAGCTGCTCACCCACGCGCTGGCCAAGGCTGGCGGTCCTTCGTTGATGACCGCCGAGTTGATCGACACGCTGGTCGAGCACAGCGCGGGCAATTACCGGCTGCTGATGACGATGAGCGGCGAACTGCTGGCGCAGGGCATGAACCGCGAAGCCCGGCAGTTGGACGAGAAGTTGTATCTGGAGCTGTATCATCCGACGCGGCCGCAGTCCGCGGCGAGACGGAAAGCGAGGGTGTAGGCCATGGCCACCATCGAACGTCAACAGCCACTGCCGGTCGTCCGCGTCGGCGAGATTCCGTTCGAGGAGACGGCGCGACGGTGGCTGGTGGAACAGTTGTGGGGCGAGTCGTCGGTGGGGGTGATCGGCGGCGCTCCCAAGTGTTCGAAGACCTGGCTGGGGCTGGACCTGGCGCTGAGCGTGGCGACCGGCACGGCCTGCCTGGGCCGATACGCGGTGCCTCGCGGCGGTCCGGTGCTGGTGTATCTGGCCGAGGACGCGCTGCCGCTGGTGCGCGAACGGGTCGCGGGGATGGCTCGGCATCGCGGTCTGGATCTGGACCGGGTGGAGATCCACGTGATCACCGCGCCGAGCTTGCGGCTGGATCGCGCTCCGCATCGCGCCCAGTTGCTGGAGACGGCCAGGCGGTTGCGGCCGCGGCTGCTGCTGCTCGATCCGTTGGTGCGGCTGCATGGGATCGACGAGAACCACGCCACGGAGGTGGCCGGACTGCTGGCCTACTTCCGCGAGCTGCAGCGGAAGCTTGATCTGTCCGTGATCCTGGTGCATCACACGCGCAAGAACGCGGCCGGTGGAGTGGCCGCCGGGCAGGGGCTGCGTGGTTCGAGCGATCTGCATGCGTTCGGCGATTCGAATCTGTATCTGCGCCGCGCGCGGGATCGGCTGGTGCTGTTGACCGAGCATCGGGCCGCGCCGGCCTCGCCGCCGGTGCAGTTGGAGCTGGACTCGACGGACGCCGCGACCACGCACTTGAAAGTGGTCGCCGAGGAGCGGGACGATGGCCGCGGTGATCTGAGGTGCAGCGTGCTGGCGGTGCTGGCCGATGGCGAGGCGTGGACGCGAGCCAGGCTCCGCGAACAGCTATCGGTGCGGAACGAGCGACTGGGCCGGGCGCTGGAGTCGTTGGAGCAAGCGGGCCGGATCCGCCGCTCCGACGGTGGCTGGCAAGCGGTGAACTGACGCTTCACGGAGGACCGTTCCGCGTTCCCTATAGAGAGAGTGGGAACGGAACGGTCCTCTCTTCTTTCTTGCACGAGGTGTTGCTCCATGCCGGGTGTTGACTTCCGCCAGCTCCGCACCGAGATCCCCATGCGGCAAGTGCTGGACGCATTGGGCTTCGAGCCCACGCGGTGCACGGGCGCTCAATGGCGCGGCCCCTGTCCGATCCACGGCTCCAGCTCTCCGCGGAGCCGCTCCTTCTCGGTCAACGTCGACAGCCACCGCTACCACTGCCATCGCTGCGGCAGCCAGGGCAATCAGCTCGAACTCTGGGCCGCCGTCCACCAGTTGCCGCTCCACGCCGCCGCCCTGGACCTCTGCCGCGCTCTCCACCGCGACGTGCCCTGGATCCACCGCTGGTAACACTGGCATAGAGGAGAGGCACCGGTACTTCTTCCCTCAGACGACGCTCCATCAAATAGCGTGATTGAACCACCATCAATTAGCGTGCGTGCTCTCATTCGCAGTCTTTCTGATAGCGGATCGTGTCGTCTGCTTCCTCAGATGCACAACATACAGGGAAGATAGACAGTGTGCGTGCCAACTGTTTCTGTTCGTCAGTTTGAGGAACGCTGGTGAGAATGTCATTCTTGATGTCGTGCAGGAGAACCGCCAAGCACAAGGGCTGACAGGCTGAAACATCCACTTCAACCAACGGTTGACCATCGATACTTAGAAACGGACGAAGAACTTTGTGGAAACAGGAGATGTTGGTGTGATAACGCCCAAATCGGCACGGTTTTGAGCGAAAGTCCTTGATTGCGATGGCTTGGATTGATGCCTCAGCATGAAGCCGGTCTTCCGCAAGTCGATCAGCGACCAACGCAACCATCGGCACCTCAGCCAGTGACGACAACCACGAGAACTCACTGTACTTGTCCGACACGAACTGCATCGCTGCCTTCTCATCGACCCGAACACGTTTGAGCCACAAATCCAGATGCCGATGTACCGGACGTTTGCGGGCGTCGTCCTTCTTTCGTTGCCGCTCCTTCTGTTCCTTGATCTTGCGGGCGACGAATGAAGACTTTGGCGGGCAAATCACGCAGCGTGATCGGTGCAGTTCGTCAGACAAGCGGTAGCGGGTAGAGTTGCCTTTGGAATACCCGGTGCGCTCGACCTGCCCCGATCCAACGAGGTAGTCGAGAATCGGTTTGACATGCCGACCAGGGATGTACTGACGAATGATCCGACTGTCCATCGAGATGTAAGCCTGCCCCTTGAGACGCCGGTTGAAGATGCGCCTTGCGATGAGGCGATGCACGAACAGGCGGGCGTAATCGTGGTGTTTGGCGGGCAAGCCTGACAGGTCCAGCGCTTCGGACGAGTACAGGCGAACTCGTGGTTTGCGTTTCCGTTTGGTCATGATTCTCATCCTTGATTGGGCGGTTCTTCATTCGATGCGCCAGCCTGCTGCTTTTCAAGAGCGTTGGTCTCCACTGCTGCGAATTGCTGCCCTCTCATAACAGAGTGTGGTCTGCTCAGCTTTCTGAGGACGAGCCAGCGGGGTAGGCACCTGCTGCAATCGGTCACAGTTGCCTCGTTTCCAATCACAGACTTTGGAACTGAAAGATGCCGAACCACGAGAACCTCTGGATGACAAATGAAGAGATGGAAGTTGTTGCCGCCTTCCTCCCACGAGATGTCCGAACCGACCAGCAGAAGATCGACGCCTTGCTCGAACTGCTGGCGAGTGGCTTCGAGGGCGACCCGGACCTTGATCTCGTGCGGGACTCGACGCTGCACAACTTGCTTCGGTTCCCACGGCTTCCCGACCGGACCATCGAGATCATGCTGGCCATCCTCGCCGACGAGGATGACAGCGATCTGGCGCTCACCCGTAAAATGGCAGCGTGTGATGTTCTCGGTCACATGGGCGTTCGGGCCAATCCCGCTGCGGCCTTGTACGACTTGCTGACACTCGCCGATTCAGATCGGGACGTGGAGCGATGGCTCGCCCTACGAGCGGCAAAGGCCGTTTGGCAGATCACAGGCAACTCGGCACCTGCGCTGGAAGTCGCTGAGAAGCTGTCGGAAGACGATCAGTTCTGGTTGGTGATCCACGCCACGGCGATGCTCAGTGAGATTGCGGCTGAAGGGGAGTGAGGCAACGACCTTCTGTGCGCTGTCGCTACCGGGCAGGCTTGGTCTCCTCGAAATCAGCGATCAAGACTCCCACCGTCCCATCCGGCCCGAGGCCGTGCTTCGGCGTATTTACCACGATCCGAACCGCCTTCTCCAACCAATTGCGAAGGTCGGTGTTCGGCGACAATTACTATTCCCCTTTAGCGACAATTAGAATTCCCTGGCGGGCGCCTTTCTACGCCTTGGTGCCCTTGGCGGGCTCACTCGCATCGGGTGTCTTGGCCTTTTCGAGCCGGTAGC
>JAGFJK010000049.1 GCA_024102795.1 Pirellulaceae bacterium | reverse complement strand
CGCGTCGCCGGCGGGCCCTGAACCGCCCGCGGCCGGATCACCGTCGGCCACCTGGTAGTTGCTGGACTTCGAGCTGATCGGTTCGTTCTTGTCACCTCCCCCGCAGCCGGCGATTGTTGCGGCCAGGGCCAGCACGCTGCTGGCCGCCAGCAACCAGGTGGCGGAGGGAAATCGAGCGGGTCGGAGCAACATGACAGCTTCCTTTGGGCCAGCTTTCCTGGGGACGAAGGCGATGCACGCGATGCCGGAACCGCATTGGACGTTGGGGGCTACCCCACCGTTGGGTTCTGGCAAGGCGGGTAAGATATTCCAGTCAGCGCAGACGTCATTGTAGGCGAAGGCCGCAAACAAGGCATCCCCGATTTGGCCGGAGAGAGCCGGGGGGGAGCCGGGATAGCGAGGAGCCGGGGTGGACGAGCGGGACGGACGTTCCGCGGTCGGCAAAAAGAACTGGCCGTTGAAAACGGTGGCGGCGAGTCCCCGAAACGGTGGCAAGGTCCGAGTTAACGAGTCGCGCCGATCCGCTTGAAAGTGCCCGAACTGACGATGCCGAGGCAGGCCGCACGCGGCCCGACATTGCCGCCGCGTGGTCGGATGAGGAGGTGGCCTGCCGCTGAAAGCTGGCCTGGCCGGCGTGGCAACCTGACGAGCAACGGTGGGTGCGGGAGCCGACGAGTGTAGAGCGATTGTCCCCAATTGCTCCTGGCTTTGTGTAGAGCGATTGTCCCCAATCGCTTCCGGCATAGCACACACGGCCGGCGCCCAAGAACCCGATTGAGGACAATCGGGCTACACTGGGAGCAACGATTCGGCTGCCGGGAAATCCTGGATGAACAGGCGTTGCTGACCTGCATGGTGTACGTGGACATGAACCAGATCAAGGCTGGCATGGCCGCGACGCCGGAGGATTCACGCACCAGCGCGATTGCCGCTCGGCTGGACGCCTGGCGGGCACCGATCTGTTCGGGCGGGTTGCTGATTACGCAGAGCGTTGGGGAAGTGGCTGGCGGTTCGGCGACGGTGGACGTTGCTGGCGAGGCCGAAGCGGCGCTGTGGGACTCGCCGCGAGTGGACTCCAAGTTGGGCCAAACGTGTGCCCCACCCGTTGCCGATGTTGAAACATCCGCTGAGCTTGCTGTGCCACTCTTGTCCTGCTCGTCCACTGGGACCAACGAGGCTGCCGGCAGCAGTCAGTGCGACAAGACCAGCGACGCGATTCCTCCCCTGCACACGGCCTTGTCCGACGCGGACACGGTTTCGTCTGACGCGGACGCCGGTTCGTCGAGCGCGGACGCAGGGCCGTCGAACGCACCCAGCCATGCCCGCTATCGGCGGCCGTTTCCTGACGGGAAGCGTCGCCGTCGAGCGTCGGATAACCCGATCCTGGACATGCCGATGTCCGAGTAGGTGCGGATTCTTCTGTGAGGGGTGGCACAGACCGTGGCCGCACAAGCGGCACCGGAGTCGAACCCGTCGGCGCTGGTGCAACACTTGAGGATCTACGGGCTGGATCCCGACTGCTGGACCGCGGCGGTGGACAACTTTGACGAGTGGTTCGGCCGAGCGGTCGGGTCGGTCGAGCGGTTGCGGGAGCTGCTGGGCCGCAGCGGGGACCGCTGGGTCAAGGGAATGTGAAACTGCCGAGCGACGTTTGTCTGACCGGCCGGCAATGACCTGCGCCGGCAGGCGTGAGGACGATCAACAAGCTTGATCGCCAGCCCCACCACGCCCGCCGCCGGAGCATGTCAGGCGTCATTCAATCAGCCTCCCGCGAACCCGCAATCTCGAGCGGTCCGCTCAGCGTGCAAGGATGCCGCGCCCCGAAGCTGCCTGACGCGGCCCTTCGCGCCCGTTCCCCGTTGCTTCCAGCCCGCTTGCCCCTGGCCGCCCCCTCCCTTTCCCCCTCCGCCGGACCACCCGCTCACCACTCCAGCCGCTGATCCCACCGCCCAGCCGTTTGAATTCTGGGTGTCTGACCTTTCGTGTGTGACCTTTCGTGACCGGCGCGAATGGGATGCTGGCTGGCGTCGAGTTGAAGCGGTCCTGGGGCTTCACGCGTTTGACTCCAAAGGCACGATTGTGGCACCGGCACTCTCTTTGCCCGCTTCCGGCGCGCTCTCTTCACCAGGTTCTGGCGCGGTTGCCGGACGCAGTGGATACTTTCGCCCGTTCAGCAGTACTCCCAGCCAGGTTCCTCGGACGCACAACTGATAGCTGATCAGCAATAGTCCGGTTGTGACCGAGCAGACGAACGCAAACTTCAGGATAGAAGGGAGGGACCAGTCACGGACAAGAAACTGCAGCAGCATGACCAACGGGAGATGAGCCAGGTAAAGCCAATAGGACGAATCGGAAAGGTAGCGGACCCAGAACCGCCGGGAATTGCAGAATCGATGAAACAAGCCGATCATCGCGAACGACATGGCCCACGTGTAGCTGACTTGCATCACGGCAAACAAGACCCTGCCACCGGTCGACTCGGGTCCAAGGAGGCTCAGTCCAACAGGAAAGAGAATCAGCAGGGCAATTGGAAGGGTCCACCAGAACCCTCTGCCGACGGTTGCCTCTCGATCGTCTGCCCCGAAATACAACGCCCCGTAACCAAAGAATATCGCGTAGTAAGTAAAGACGGCAGGAAGCGGCACGAGTCCTATCGACGTATCGGGACCGTACGAGTACTGTGACGTTGCCATGAAGTACTGAGGCACGGCCGCTAAAGGAATGAGCCAGGCATAGCGTGCGGCCGACGTTAGCAGGAAACCTGGTATTTCCGGGATGTGCAGCGTCTGCGTTATCTTCACGATCACCGCGAAACCACACACGAACCAGCACAGGAACCACAAGAACCAAAGGTGGTGGAATACAGGGAAGTAGAACAGCAGGAAAATCAGTCCCGCCATGCCGGGTGAGCCGCTTCCGCCTCCGGAGCTTGCCCGGACCGAGCGTCCGGTCCTTTCGCTGATCGACTTCGCGATCCTTTCGCGACCTTCAAGGACATCGTCTCGCTGGACAGGCAATTGCACCAACCGCGCAATGAACGAAGTCGTGCCCCAGTCGAGCGTGAGCAAATCCTCCGGGCGGACACCATCGTTGTTCCGCAGATCCAGACTCGCATCCGCATTCAACAGCGACTCCGCCATGTCGGCTCGGCCAAAAAGACATGCCACGTGCAGTGGCGTCGAACCTCGTTCATTCTTCGCGTCAACATCGCCTCCTTGTTGCAGGTAGGAAGCCAACGCTGCTTGATCTCCCGTCGCAACGGCGGCAAAGACATCGACGTTCGGGTTTTCGAGTTGAGAATCCGTTGCTTCGGTACGCGATGCGCGTTGGGGCTGCTTCGCACTCTGCGCATTGTCTGCGGCGCCGCGCGACCGAACATAGCCGGAGACGACCCAGATCAAGGGAATGACGGTCACCATCGCCAAGAGCATCGGCAAGAATACGCGATTGAAGCGGTGGACCAGCAGTGCACGCAGTCCGCGTTTTCTCCACAACATTGCTGTGAAAAACCCGCTCACCAGGAAGAAAAGTGGCATCCGCCACCCGTGAATCGCGGACAGCAGCAGTCCGTAGAGCGGGTTCGATTGGGAATCCTGAACGCCCCAAATCACGCCCACGCCAGGGATGAATGACATCGCGCCGTGCAAGACGATGCCCAGTAACATTGCGAACGCCCGCAACGCGTCGAGATCGTGACGACGCTCCTCTGGGTGCGCGGGTAAGGCCGAAGGTGATTCGGGAGTATTCATTGGGGTCGATCCATAATGCGCAAAACGGTAACGAAGTCGTCGGCTCGGCAGCCCGAAAATCACCCTTCGCCCACATAGTCAGGCGAGCTGACAACGCGGAAGGCACGGAAGGCGGCTCACCAACAAGCTGTCACGGCCGATACTGCTCAATCCGCATCCGCTCGTGACCTTGGATTCGCTCCAGCGCTTGAAACACCCCGTAAGGCCGCTGCCGCTCCCGTTCACCTCCGGCGCGGAAGTCGTCCGTTGCGGGCTGCGACTGTCCCAGGCGTAACCGGGCGAGTCCTCGAAGGTAGAAGAATCGCGGGTCGTTCCCGTGCAGCCCATTCGCTTCGTCCAGCAGCGAAACAGCCGGCCGATATTCCGCTCGGAAGAAAGCGTGATAGGCGTCAGCATACCGTTTCAGGGCCATCGCCGCATGCTGGTTCGCCAATGTTTCCGCCGCCTCCGCAAACGCTGCGGCCTGTTCTGCCTTGTCACGAGCCTCCAGTTGAGCGACTGCCGCCTGCTTCCGCCGCTCGATGGCGAGACGCTCAGCAACCAGTTCGTCCGCGACGTTGCATGCCACGTCTTCCGGCGAAAGGCCCAGCGGAAGCTGGACGCGCTGGCCTGCCACGGGATTCGCCAAAATGACACGGGCATTTGTCGCTATGAATTGGTTCGTCCTTCCGATTCCGTAGGGTGAACGGGACAGCCGGCGGCGTTGGAGATGCGGGGGAATTGGAGTGGCGTTCCCGTGTCCGTCGCCAGTTACTATGATGTCCGCTTGTGGTTGCTCCGATTGGGCCTGTACCAGTTGTCTCGGCCGAAACAGTGGGCCGACGACTGGATGTGGATCATCGATCACACACTGCAGTTGGGTGATCGCAAGTGCCTGGTCATCGTGGGGCTTCGCCAGTCGGCGTGGGAACAGGCCGAGAGCCGCGTGCTGAGCCACGAGGATGTCGAGTTGATCGACTTGCAGCCAGTGAAGCAGTCGAACGGCAAGGTGGTCTATCAACAACTGAAGGCCGCCGCGAAAAAGACTGGCGTACCGCGGGCGATAATCAGCGACAAGGGTTCCGATCTGCTCTGCGGAATCAACCTCTTCCGCGGGAGGCATCGCCGCACGTCCTGGATGTATGACATCAAGCACAAGACCGCGTGTCTCTTGAAGCAGACGCTCCAGAGTGACCCATCTTGGGGTAAGTTCACCGAACTCGCCCACCGCTTCAAACAGCAGGTGTCGTTGTCCGACTTGGCCGGTTTGGCGCCACCGCAACAGCGGAGCAAAGCGCGGTACATGAACGTCGACGTGCTGACCGACTGGGCGACTCGAAACCTGGCGTTGCTGAAGTCTCGTAAGACCATCGTGCAGGTGGGCTTGAAGCCGGCGCGGGTCGAGGAGAAGCTGGGGTGGCTGCGACGCTTTGAGCCACAGCTTGGCCGCTGGGGAGAACTGCTGTCGGTAGTCGGGGCGGCGGAGCATTATGTCCGCCACGAGGGCCTCCACCACGAGGCGGCGACGAACCTCGACGCGTGCCTGCCCAAGCCCGCGATGCGTGGGGCGCGGCAAATGCGGCGACAGCTGCTGGAGTTTGTGGGGGAACAAGGACAGCAAGCTGCGGAAGGGGAACGACTGCCGGGCTCCAGCGACGCTTGCGCCTCGCGCGCCCGCCAGGCGGCCAGCCGAGCGGCAATCGAGCGGTCCGTGCAGCGTTGCCGCAGCTCGAAGCTGCCTTGACGTGCAGCCTGGCGCCTGTTGCCCAACGATTTCCGCCCGCTTGCCCCCGACCGCCCCTTCCATTTCCCCCACTGCCGGACCGCCCCCTCACGACTCCAGCCGCTGGTTCCGCCTCCCAGCCGTTTGAATTCCGGGTGTCTGGCCTTTTAAAGGCCTTTTAACATTTGACTGTCAGGCACAACAGCTCGCCAAGACTTGCCCTCGGATTACGACGCCATCGGCGCACCATTTGCGGCGCTGTAGGAACGATTGGCTTGCCGGGACGGAGAGTGGTTGTTTTCGGTTCGACAGTGACAAATTGGACAAACCGCGCGTTGTTGCGTACAGAGTTGAGCGAATTCGCACAAGTGAATGACAAGGCCGGGGGGTAGGTTGCTGCTGTCGGCTTGCTGCTTGGATTCGCATTGACCGACCAAGGGAGGAACAAGATGACGAATCACGAATTGATCAGCGGATTGAACAACCAACTGAATCGGGAAGTTGCGACATTTCTACGGTACATGTTGCAGGCTGCCAGCATTAAGGGGGCTCAATGGCAGAACGTGCGCGAGATGTACCAGGCCGAGGTGACGGATGAAGTGGGACACGCCCAGTATCTGGCTGACCAGATCACGATGCTCGGTGGGGTTCCGGCACTGCGGCCCGATTTGTCGCCCCCGCCCGCCGACGTGCGGGAGATGCTCAACAACGACATGCGGGAAGAGGAGGCCGACGTTCGTAACTACACGAAGTTGGCGGCTCTTGCGGAGCAGGAGGGGCATTTTGCCCTGAAGATGAAGATGGAGGAGCAGGCGGCGGACGAAGACAGCCACCGGCAGGAGATGCAGCGGCTGTCGGGTTAGCGATGGTGACGGTCCTTTTTCCTCTCGGATTTCACTCAGGTTAAGGAGATATGTCATGTTGATTCGCATAGGGCTCGGATGTGCAATGCTACTCTTGGCCGGTTTTCTCGGAGTGCGCAACGTGACCGGAGCGGACGCGGAGACGTGGGACGGCACCATTGTGCAGTACGGCAGAATGCACGAAGCGATCGGGCAGCAGCAGCACCAGGGACGCGTGGAACTCAAAACGCTCGTCGAGCGGCCACATTTCTACGGCGTCGCCGCGCTTGCCAGGCTGGAGGGCGAAGTAACCATCCTGGATGGCAAAGTCACAGTGACTTGCGTCGACGACAAGGGACGGCTGGAACCGGATGAGTCCACGCCGCTTGACAACTCGGCGACCTTACTTGTCGGCGCTTACGTGCCGGCCTGGACCGAACACAAGGTTACCGCCGACGTCGCATTCGACGAACTGGACCAGTTCCTCGCCGACGCGGCCGCCAAGGCTGGCGTCAGCACCGAGAAGCCGTTTGTGTTCACCCTGGAAGGGGAATTCAGCGGAGCCAGGCTGCATGTCATTAACGGCGCCTGCCCGCTGCACGCCCGGCTGAGGAAGCTTGAACTCCCGAAGGAGCGGCAACCAGTCGAAGTCGAGCTGGACAAGATTCGAGGTACGGTGGTGGGAGTCTTCGCGAAAGACGCTGTCGGGGACATCACGCATCCCGCGACCTCCACCCACATGCATCTTGTGTTCACGGACGGCAAGTCCGACAAGACCATCACCGGGCACGTCGAACAGATTGGTTTGCTGCGGGGAGTGACTGTACGTCTTCCCAAGTAGCATCCTGTCCAGGCAAGGAACTGCGATTGTGCGCGGAAGCAAGTGCCGATGCGTGCGAGATCGAAAGGGGGACACCGCCAGCGAGACCTGACGGACGACGGCCATCCACCAGTCAGCCGATCGGAGGTTGTTGTGGAGAAACGATTCTGGATAGCTCTGACGACCGCCTGAATGTCCAGGTGGTTGGCCTCGTTCTCGCCTGCCCTGCGAACTCCACGCCTGGCTTGCCTGTCTGACGGATGTTCACTTCCGGACGGCAAACCAAGTCTGGAAAAATCGGGCGTTGGACTTCACGTAGGACACCTGTGAGTTGGCCGCATGTCCTCCCCACTGTTAGAGATCCGCGACGTTGGCTACCGGGGTGGCGACACGACCATCCTGGACGGTGTCTCGTGGCGCGTGCATCCGGGCGAGCATTGGGCCATCCTGGGACCGAACGGCGCGGGCAAGACGACGTTGCTGAGAATCGCCTGCGGCTACTTGTGGCCGAATGCGGGGGGCGAAGTGCGGAGACTGGGACAGCCCCTGACCGACTTGCGGGAATTGCGGCGGAGTATCGGCTGGGTGTCGATCCGATTGGCCGCGGAAATCCCGCCGCACGAAGCGGTGCTCGACACTGTCGTATCGGGCCGGGTGGCCCAAGTCGGTCTCAAGCCAGCCATTTGCGGCCCGCGCCCCACGGCGGACGACTATGAACAAGCCCGCCGCTTTCTCACGGATCTGGATTGTTCCGCGCTGGTGGATCGGCGGTTTGGCGTCTTGTCGCAAGGCGAGCAACAAAAGGTATTGATTGCCCGGGCGCTGATGGCTGTTCCGTTGTTGGTGTTCCTGGACGAGCCCTGTGCCGGCCTTGATCCCGGCGCCCGCGAGCGGTTCTTGGAGTCTCTGGAGCGGCTGGCCTCCGGCAATACGGCGGCAAGCCTGGTTCTTGTCACGCACCACATCGAAGAGATCATGCCTTCGTTTCAAAACACGCTGGCCATGCGGACGGCACGCGTCCTGCGCAGCGGCCCCACCAGGAAGATCGTGGACGCTCAACTCGTGCAGGAGCTCTACAGCGTTGCGCCTCGGCAAACGATCCTCGACAACGGCCGGACATGGATCATCTTTTGAGTGTCATGACTGGGCCTGTGGCCACTTCTTGCCCCGGCAACTTCTTGCCCGGCCTGACACGCGACGACGGATCCATGCCGCCGCTCATTGCCATTAAATAGGGGTGTCGGGGCATTCTTTCCAGCTCACCCGATCGGCGCGACTTTCCCAGTCTGTTGCCAGGTGCTCGTTCTGGGGTTGCTGCTCGACCAAAAGCGACGGGGCGCGACGCGGCACGGTCCGTTTTCGAGATTGTCGCCGGCCGTGGCTTTTGATATCAACCGCCCCCTTTGAACGAACCGATTGGTTCAGGCTAACCAGGTTTCCCGCCAAAAGTTGCAAAAAACACTTGGCGCTTCGAGCAGACAGGTGCATTCATGATGGCCTATCACGGCTTCCCGGTCCTTCAACCAGACGATGTCGCCGAGCGGATCCCGCACGGGGCGCTGGTTGGCTTCAGTGGGTTCACACCCGCGGGTGTTGCCAAAGCGGTTCCGGCCGCCCTTGCCCGGCGCGCTCGAGCGATGCAGGCCGCCGGCCATCCCTACCAGTTGCGCGTGCTGACGGGCGCGTCCACCGGCACCAAGCTGGATGACGTACTCGCCGACGCGAAGGCGATCAGTTGGCGGGCACCGTACCAGTCCTCCGCCAGGCTTCGCGATCAGATCAACGCTGGCGAAGTGAACTTTGTGGACATGCACCTGTCGCATGTGCCCCAGTATCTGATGTTCGGTTTCTTTGGAAAGCTCGATTACGCCGTGATCGAGGCCACGGAAGTGACGCCCGACGGACGCGTGTACCTCTCCACATCCATCGGCGCTTCGCCCGCGTTCCTTCACGAGGCGGACAACGTCGTTATCGAACTGAACCGCGCGCAATCGCGACAAGTTTCCGAGATGGCCGATATCGTGGTCCCCAAGTCGCCTCCCTACCGTCCGGCTCTCGACCTGGACCATCCCCTGCAGCGGATTGGCAAGCCGTATGTCCGCATCGATCCGGAAAGGGTGATCGGAGTTGTGGAGACGGACGAACCGGACGAGTCGGTCGAGTTTCCGCCGGTGGATCCGATCGGCCAGTCCATCGCCAACCATGTGGTCGAGTTCCTGGTCGGCGAGGTTTCCAAAGGTCGGGTTCCTCGCGACTTTCTGCGACTACAAAGCGGCGTGGGCAATGTGGCCAACGCCGTGCTGCGGGCCATGGGTGAGCACCCCGACATCCCGAACTTCACGATGTACACGGAAGTCTTTCAGGCATCCGCCCTGGAACTGATGCGGCGCGGCCGGCTGACCGGGGCCAGCACCACGGCGCTTGTACTCTCGCGTGCGGAACTGCGGGAACTCGTGGAGCACATTGCCTTCTTCTCGCCGCGCATCGTGCTGCGCCCGCAGGATATTTCGAACAACCCCGCGGCAGTGCGCCAACTGGGGGTGATCGCCATGAACACGGCGCTGGAGGTCGACATCTTCGGACATGTCAACTCGACGCATGTCTGCGGGGGCCAGATCATGAACGGCATCGGAGGCAGCGGCGACTTCGCCCGCAATGCGTATCTGTCGATATTCATGTGTCCGTCCAGCGCCAAGGGAGGCGCCGTGTCCACGATTGTCCCGATGTGCACGCACGTGGACCACAGCGAGCACTCCGTCAAGGTGCTCGTCACGGAGCATGGCTTGGCCGATCTCCGCGGGCTCGCGCCCCGACAGCGGGCGCTGGCGATCATCAACCAGTGCGCCCACCCAGCCTATCGCGATTATCTGCGGCGGTATCTGCGGGAGGCCGGTCCCGGTCACATCCAGCACGACCTGCGTCATTGCTTTGAACTGCACCAGAACTATCTGCGGCAGGGCACGATGCTCCCGGCGGATACGACGGCTCGGTTCCCTGAATCGAACCCGGCAACCGCTGGACCGCACCTGGCAATCGCGAACGCCTGCGAGCAAGTAGTAACCCGGCCAATGGAATGCCGGCATCGACGGCAACTGGACGATGGCACCTTGGTGGTGCTGCGGCCGATCCGGCCCGACGACGAAGCCATGATGGTCGGTTTTCACCAGAGCCTGTCCCAGGAAACGGTCCAACGCCGATACTTCGGCCTGATCAGACTGGATCACCGTGTCCGGCACGAACGACTCACCCGGATTTGCACCCCCGATCCGGCTCGAGAGCTGGTACTGATTGCCGAACATCGTGACGATCAAGGTTCGACGGAGATCCTCGGAGTGGCACGTTTGAACCGCACCGATGCGCCGGACGCTGGCGAATTCGCGGTCGTTGTGCGCGATGCATGGCAAGGGCGAGGTCTGGGAACAACGCTGCTCGAGACACTGGTGGAAATCGCCTTCCGCGAGGGAGTCCGCCGTGTCGTCGGCACGGTCTTGCCCGAGAACTCGCGGATGCTCGCCGTATGTCGCAGGCTTGGTTTTCGGCTGACGTGCGATGCCAGTGGCGGCGAAGTACGCACGACGTTGGATCTGGCCGTTGGCAAAGCCGCCTGACCTCCAGGCCCGCGGCGTGTGGAAACTTCTGGCTCCGTATGCCGACCTGACGTTGTCCCGCAGGACCTGGGTGCGCCGTTCGCGCCGTCATGTAGCCTGGCAACGCGCCCTCCAGGCGTTGACCACGGACAGCAATTCGGCCGGCTTCTCCGCGACAACCTGCAGCTTGCCCGAATAGACGGCGCCGGCTTGCCCATCCAGAGAGAGGAAGTCGCGTTCGCGAAACGATTCGCCGCCGATTCGGCACCGCCGGTTGGCGTCAATCACCAGGTCGCGGCAACCGACGATGCAGACCTTGTTCATCTGCCGAGCAACGACCGCGGCGTGCGACGTTCGACCTCCCTGGATCGTCAAGATGCCCGCCGACGCCGCCAGTCCAGCCAGGTCGTCGGTCGAGATGTCGTGACGCACCAGAATCGGCTGACACCCTTCTCGCGCCAGCGCCACGGCCATCTGCGGCTCGAAGGCAATCTGCCCCACCGCCACGCCACCGCTGGCGGCCACGCCAACCGACAACGCCGGGCGGTTCTGTTGGGATGCCAGCCGGATCATGCTCACCGAATTCAGATCGTACTCGGCCAGCCGCTCCAGCCCTTCCCGTTCGTCAATCAATCCCTCGGCGACCAGGTCGCAGGCGATCCGCAGCGCCGCCCAGGGAGTGCGTTTCGCCGTCCGGGACTGCAACAGATAGAGCTGGCCTTCCTGCACCGTGAACTCGAAGTCCTGGGCATCACGAAACAGTCGCTCCAAGGCATGGCCGACGTCCAGCAATTGGCGATGGAGCGCGGGCATCAACCGCCGGATCGTGGAACCGTCCTGCACCGCCTGCCGCCCGGAGACAACGTCTTCGCCCTGAGCGTTCCAGAGAAAATCCAGGTACAGCTCGTGTTCACCGGTCGCCGGGTCGCGGGTGAATGCCACGCCCGATCCCGATGTGCCGCCCAGATTGCCAAACACCATGGCCTGCACGGTCACGGCCGTGCCGAGCTGGTGGTCGATCTGGTGCAAGCGACGATACTCGACCGCGCGAGGGCTCCGCCACGAACGCAACACCGCCTCGGCCGCCGAGGTGAGCTGCACGAGCGGCTCCGACGGAAACGGCTCCCCGGCCAGGCTGGCGTAGAGCCGCAGGAACTGCTGCGTCACGTCCCGCAAGGCGAAGGCGTCCAACTCGCGAATCGTCCGCACGGACTCGCGCCGGGTTTGTTCGTCGAGCAGCCTGTCAAAGGGTTCGGCGGGCAGGCCGCGAACCACTTCGCCATACGCCTGAACCAGCCGCCGGTACGAGTCCCACACGAACCGCGGATTACCCGTCAGACGAATCAACGGCGAGACTGTCGCGTCGCACAGACCAATGTTGAGGATCGTGTCCATCATGCCGGGCATCGAGACCGGCCCGCCCGATCGGACGGAGACCAGCAGCGGCCGCCGCTGGCCGCCGAAGCGAAGGCTCGTGGCCCGCTCGATGTGTTCGATGTCGCGTTGCAGCAGCGACGCGAAATCGTCCGGCAAAGTATCGCCGGAATGCATGTAGTCGCGGCAGAGTTGGGTCGTGATCACGAATCCGGCTGGGACGGGCAACCCGGCTTCGGCCATCTGGATCAGATGGGCGGCCTTGTTTCCCACGCTGTCGGGCGACACGACCATGGGCACAGTCGGCCCGCAGGCGAATGTCCGAGTCCGTTGTTCGAGTTCCATGTCCTGACCCTGGCCATGCTGCTTGAATTCCACCACCGGCACGGCCTCCGGCCGCACATCCGCCATCAGCGGGTAATGACTTCGCCCAGCACGTAATCCCTCAACATCAGGGCCGCCCGCATCATGGCGTCCGCCGCGCCCTCCAGATTGTCGGCGACGGAAGTGAACAAGTGGAGTTGCTTGAAGTCGCCCGAGAATCTCAGGATGCTCGCTTTGGCTCGCCGGTGCACGTCATCCGTCTGGTGCTCCAGGGAGATCGTGTGGTCAATCGCTTCCAGGAAATCGGCAATCACTTCGCGGGCACTGCGGCGATCGATGTGCCGCGCGTTCTCCACCGCCTTCAGATACTCCTGGGCCGTGTGGACCAGCTTGTTGGCCAGCTCCCGCAGCACTTCACCGGATTCACCCGCCATCAGCCCGGACCCGTCGGCGGACTGCTGCTCCAGCAGCGTCAGCAAGAAGATGCCCTCTTCCAGTTCGTCGGCCGCGTCATCCGCGATCCGCAACAGTTCCGACACGGCCTTCGACTCGACCCATTCTCCCCGCGAAGTCCTCGCCTTCGTGACCAATCCGTCGGCCAGATGTTCCCACTTCTTCGCTCGCCTGGCCATCCGCGGCAGGTACTCAGGGTCGCTGCCGTCGTTGGGCAGCAGCAGGCAATCGCGGGCCGCCAACGACAGCTCGCCGATCAACGTCGCGTGCTCGACCGCCAGCTCCAACAGTCCCTGATGCGCCGTGTCCAGGTACTGCCGCAACTCGGCCCGCACCTGATCGCGGATCAGCAGCTCCGAATGGCCGGCGAGCAGTCCCTCCGAAGCGGTCTTCAAGGTGAACTTGGCGAACTCCGCGGCCCGCTCGGCCCCGATGATGTCCGAAAGCTGCCGGCCGATCTGCAGGGGGACGCGCGACGACAACTGCATGGCGTCCAACACCAATTGCTCGCCGCCAACCTTCAGAAACGCCATGTGCCCCAGGTCGTTGTCTGCCGCCCATTGCAGGACTTCCAGGCAGACCCGCTTCGGGGCGAGCTTCCGCAGACGCTTGCGGGCACGATTCCAGTCGATCAGAAAGACAAGTCGCGAACCCAGAAATTCCAGATAATCCGCCATCTGCCGTTGCTCGCCCGCGTCGAATCGCCCCACGCACAGATGATAGAGGCTCTCGGTGAGCGTCGGGGAGTGGCGCGAGCGCGTATCCTCCCAGTGGACGGCGTACCGTTTGAGCAGGTTCTGGAAGAAGATCAACCGCTGGATGTGGACGTCCGTGTACGTCACGGCGACCTGCGCAGGTGTGACATGGATGACCAGGACATGCGCATCCGTAGTTCCAATGTCGTTCTGGATGACCAGCCTGCCGTCCGTCCGCGTGGCCGTGGTGTCGAGTCCAGGATGGTCGAACTTCAGCGGGCGAGTTCGATTGACGCCCCGCATGAAGGCCGCGATCAACCCCCGGTCGCCATCGGTCACTCCATAGACGCTCGCTCCATCGATCGACTCGGCGGCGATCTGCTGCTGAAGCCGGTTCAGCTCCTTGTGCAAGTTCATCACCAGCAGGTGCAGGCTGTCGCCGGCGGCCGGCTCGGCCGAGGTGATCTGGTCGATATAGGCTCCTGGGATCAGGTCGTTCGCCAGCGATGGTGCGCGCGAGCTAAGCGCTTCCAGGCGTCGCTCGTAGACGGCGGACCGCCCTTGGCCCCCACCCGGTTCCAGAGCGATCGGCGCCAGCATGACCTGCAGATTCTCCAAGATCTGCTGGTGAACACTGGCAATGCCGGGAACGCGATACAACCCATCCTCCTGGCGACTGCTCCGCTGGACCACCGTATCGAGCCCGGCCTCTTCGATTCCGCAAATCGTTCGCTCTGGCTGCAAACTGGAAAAGCCGCCGTGAGGATGGTCCGCCTGTTCCCGGGCCGACTGAATCAACGTCAGCAAGTACTTGGCCCGATCGTTCGCGACAAGCCCCTTGTTTACCAGGTTGGGCAACAGAAGATCGCCCAACTCCTCCACAATCTGGTCTTTGCCTGTCATGATGACGCTCCGGCAAGGCTTGCGGGCCCTCCTCCATGCGCATACAACATGGCAGCAGCAAGGCACGTGCCATTTGCGGTTAACTTTCCGTGTTGGACGTTGCTGGCGAGGCCGAAGCTGCGCTGCGGGATTCGCCGCGAGTGGACGCCGAGTTGGGCCAAACGTGCGCCTCAGCCGCTGTCGATGTTGAAACATCCGCTGAGCCTGCCGTGCCACTTGTGCCACTTTCGTCCTGCTCGTCCACTGGGACCAACGATGCTGCCGACAGCAGTCAGCGCGATGAGACAAGCGACGCGATTCCTCCCCCTGGACACGGTCTTGCCCGACGCGGACGCCGGCTCGTCGAGCGCGGACGCAGCGCCGCCGAACGCACCCAGCTACGCCCGACATCGGCGGCTGTTTCCCGACGGGCAGCGTCGCCGTCGAGCGGCGGATAATCCGATTCTCGACATGCCGATGAGCGAGTACGTGCGGATTCTGCTGTGGGTGGTGGCACAGACCGTGGCGGCACAAGCGGCACCGGAGTCGGACCTGTCGGCACTGGTGCAACGCTTGAGGATCTACGGGCTGGACCCCGACCGCTGGACCGCGGCGGTGGACAACTTTGACGAGTGGCCTGGCCGAGCCGTCGGGTCGATTGAGCGGCTGCGGGAATTGCTCCACCGTAGCGGGGACCGCTGGGTCAAGGGGATGCGAAACTGCCGAGCGACATTCGGCTGACCGGCCAGCAATGACCTGCGCCGGCAGGCGTGAGGACGATCAACAAGCTTGATCGCCAGCCCCACCCCGCCCGCCGCCGGGGTAGGTCACCCTCCATCTTCCGACACTCCGTACCCCCGTGATCTCGAGCGGCCCGCTCAGCGTGCAAGGATGCCGCGTCTCGAAGCTGCCTGACTTGGCCCTTCGCGCCCGTCGCCAATCGCTTCCACCCCGCTTGCCCACGGCCTTGCCCTCCCCTTTCCCACTCCGCCGGACCACCCGCTCACCACTCCAACCGCTGATCCCACCGCCCAGCCGTTCGATTTGTTCGATTTCTGGGTGTCTGACTTTTCTGCTAATATTCCGTCGCTTCCCAAAAGTTCGTAGTGGATGTTGGAAGCGTAGACAACTGAGCCGTCTTGCTCCAGTTTCGTCTTGTCGAGCCGCCTCTGAATGCGTTGCCTGCAGGTAGCAAACTTGCGCTGCAACTTGACGATAACTCGAATGATGCTCGATGATTCCGGCCAGACGCCACGCATAAAAAGCACCCAAGACCCCGGACCACTCCCGTCACCGCAAATACGATGCGGAGGCGTTGCCGTTACAGTGCAGTTGACTTACGATGTTCAGGGGGAGGGGTTCGACATGGCGACGGTGGTCTTGCTCGATCTCAACGAACTGGGGAGCGGCATCCCCACTTTGACGGACGCTCTAGGGCGTGTTCATGCGGAATCTGCCGCGGTTTGCCTTTCCGACCAGGGACATATGGCCCAAGTGCGACTCCTCGTGAGGAAGATTGACGATCCCCACTTCATGCTGGACTGGCCGACAGTGACGGAGACCATGAAACGAGCCTACAACGATCTTCAACGAACGACGGAACTTGGAGCCTGTGGAGTCGCAATCCTGCTCGTGAGACAATTGACTGGACTGACCGTTATCCGAGCATCAAAGAAGGGCACCGGTTTTGACTACTGGCTGGGGCGTCCAAGCTCGGAGGAGAGGCTCCCGTTTCAAGAGTCTGCTCGGCTTGAAGTTTCCGGGATCTTGTCGGGCACCGAATCCCAGTTCACTGCACGAGTGAAGAAGAAGCGACGGCAGACTGAAGTGTCGGACAGCACTCGCCTGCCCGCCTATGCCGTGGTTGTCGAGTTTGGTCAACCGCAAGCGGAGGTGTCTGAGCGATGACGAAAGTAGCTCAGATCAACTTGCTGCACGAAGAGGCAATGACGCTTGCCGGACAAGCATTCCATGCCGATCTGCACGGAGACTATTCCGCGGCCGAAGAGCTCTTCCGAAAGGCATTCGACTTGGAGCGACGCGGTGCGATGCTCCTGGCTGACGATACCGGATCGGAGCCGACACGCTCTGTCCTTTTGCGAAGTGCTGCCTCGCTGGCCGTCGATTGTCGAGAATTTCGAGAAGCCGAACGGCTTGTCGCCATCGGACTGTCAGGGAATCCGCCCCACGAAATCGCAGATGAGCTTCGAGACCTTTTGGAAACGGTGTGATTCAGCCGTCACTTGAGTCTACGAGGTCTTGAACTCGACCCTCTTGAATTCCAGATGTCGCTGGTTGGCGGTTCAATCGGATTCGGAGTGGCCAGAAGCAGCGAATTCTTGCGCCGCGCGGAGACTTTGGAGCGGATGCTCATCCGTACAATTGAGCGACTGCGAGGCGTTCCCTTTCGGGAGTTGGGTAGCCCAAGCCGGACTGCACTTGAGGGCTTTGAGATTTTTTGCTCGGTGCCTCGGGCGGCAAGCTTCGCCCTCACAATTCGACTTGGGCGACCCCAACTGTATCTGTCCTTCCAGGAGTGCTGCAAGACATCGTGAAGCCGTATTGGGGGGAGCGAGTGAGAGTGTTCGCTGCGAAGCTGAACACTAGGCGCCTTCGGATGATAGACCTTCAACCAGCGGAAACGGAGTAGTCATTCTTTCACGCTACTTCCAATTAGCACAACAGTCGGCCGAGTGACGTTGCTCAGTCTTGTCTTGGTGTATCAAGGTGGAGGACATCACGGAGTATGCGGGCTGGCATTAGCTGTGGTCAGGCGCATGAGAGCCGCGCTCTGTTGATTGAGACCGCTGCACGGGCGCCTCGAGGGGCAACGTCCAACGTACAAAGGCTCATCACGCGGAGCGTGATGGCTACTTTGGCGGAGCGTGATGGCATCCCTTGCCGCGGCTCAGTCGGCCAGCCACTTCAGCGGATCGCGCTCGTGGCGGCTGGCCCAGATGTGCAGGGCGGGGAATTCGGCGGCCAGCAGCTCGGCCAGTTGTTCCACCGCGAACCGCTCGCTGGCGTAATGCCCCGGCAACAACAGATGGACGCCCAGCGCCTGGGCTTCGAGACAGGTGTGGAAGCTGGTCTCGCCCGTCAGCAGCAGGTCGCAACCCGCTCGCGCGGCCGCCGGCAGGAACTGCCCGGCGCTGCCGCAGGCCACGGCCACTCG
>JAGFJK010000327.1 GCA_024102795.1 Pirellulaceae bacterium | reverse complement strand
AGATAGCCGTAGAACGACAAGTTGAAGTCCAGCCGCGTCTGCTCGCCGTCGGTGATCACGTCCAGGCCGGCGGCCAGTTGATCGTGCACAGTCACCACGGCCGCGTCGTGCTGCAGCTCCCGCAGGTCGTCCGGCCCGAACCGCCCGAGCTGCTCGCTGGCCAGTTCCAGCCAACCGGGAAACGGATAGCTGCCCACAACCGTGGTACGCAAGGGTTTCGGCTGCATGCGGGCCTACGAGTCCACCATCTCGGCCGGCGGCTGCCAGTCGGCGGGCAACGCCGGGTCGGCCAGCGCACCGCCCGGGGCCGAGCGGGGTGAGTGACGAGTGGCCAGCTTGGCCAGTTCCAGGAACCGCGTGTCGTTCAGCAGACAGGCGAAGTCGGGATCGTCGATCACCGGGTGGTCGCTGCGAAAACCGGCGTCGATCGCGTGCTGCAAGGCTTTCAGCGATTCTTCCGTCTTGCCCTGCAGCGCCAGGGCACAGGCCAGGTTGTAAAGCGCCACGCCCCGCACTTGGGGAAAATTGGACGCTCGGCGATGAGCGTCGATCGCTTCATCCAGCCGCTGCAGGGCGTGCAGCGCGTAGCCCAGCCGGTGCCAGGCCATCGCGTTGTAGGGGTCGTATTCCACGACCATGCGGTAGCTGGTGGCCGCCTGCTCCCAGTCCCGTATCGCAAACGCCTCATCCGCCTCCAGCAGTCCCGGAGTGCTCATCATGGTGCCGCGAGCGATCGGCGGCGGTTGATTCTGCTTCCAGACGTAGGTCGAAATGGCCAGCGCCAGGGAGGCCAGCAGGGCGACGGCCGCGGCAATGTTCATCACTCCGTTGACGCCCCGGCGCTCGCCAGATGCGGCCTGCCGCGGTTTCCGTTGGTCCATCGCCGTTCCTCTCCCAGCCTGAGGTAACTCGAAGCGTGTCCCGCGAACCCAGAGCTGGCCCCGCGGGCTCAGGTCTGGATTGTAACTGGCCGCAGGGCCCCAACCAAGAGCCGGGCCCCAACCAGGAGACGGGTCTCAATCAAAAACCGGGCCTCAACCAGTAGTCGAGGGTCGTCGCGGCTGCAGCGCCAGGTTACCAGGCACGTCGGGCAGGTTGGAGCGTCGCCCGATTAGTGGTATGCTGGCTGGCAGCAGGCCCAGAGAAGTCCGCTCGATACCCAAGGCGCACCGTTGATGAATGCAGGCGAGAATCCCGCACCGCAGCGACCTCAGCACGTTTCGGCCCGCGTGCCGGAACGCGTCAGCCCCGGCGTGTTCAGCACGGGGGTGATCGTGATGACCGGTGGAACCGAGTTCGTGATCGACTTCGTCCAGAACCTGGGCGCTCCGGCGCATGTGGTGGCCCGCGTCGTGATGCCGCACGCCACGATGCCGCAGTTCATCGAAGCCCTGAAGACCAACCTGGATTTGTATTCCCAGCGGTTCGGTACGCCACCGGAGCTGCCGCGGCCCGCTCCACCGGCTCGGCAACCGACCATCCAGGAGATCTACGACGATCTGAAGATGTCGGAGGACGTAGCGGTCGGCTCCTACGCCAACGGGGTGATGATTGGGCACGCGGCGTCGGAGTTCAAGTTCGACTTCCTGGCCAACATGATCCCGCATCCGTCGGTTTCCGCTCGCGTCTACCTGGCGGCGCCGCAAGTGCCGCGGATGCTCGAATCGTTGAAGAAAACGCACGAACAATTCAAGCAGCGAATTCAGCAGCAACAACAACAACAGCAGCAGCAGCAATCGCCGCCACCACCAGCACCATCGTCTCCCGAAGGCGGAGCGGCTCCCGACCCGCCGGAGGAGCCATCCAGTTGATATGATATGTCGTTGAGCCGCCGCCTGGCGGCCCCGGTGCCACCCACATGACCCGCGTAGTGACCCTTCCACCCGCTGACGGCTTGCTCGCCGACGGTTCGCGGGTCGGCGGCTGGTGGCATGAAACTGAGGACGGCGCGCGGCTGGTTTGCGATCTGTGCCCCCGCGAGTGCCACTTGAAGGACGGCGATCGGGGCTTCTGCTTCGTCCGCGAGAATCGCGGCGGCCAACTGGTGCTGAGCACCTACGGGCGGAGCACGGGATTCTGCATTGACCCGATCGAAAAGAAGCCGCTCAACCACTTCTATCCCGGCACGAGCGTATTGTCGTTCGGCACGGCGGGCTGCAACCTGGGCTGCAAGTTCTGCCAGAACTGGGACATCTCCAAGTCGCGGGAAGTGGACCGGCTGAGTGAACTGGCCACGCCCGAAAGCATCGCCATGGCGGCCAGAGACCTGGGCTGCCGCAGTGTGGCGTACACCTACAACGATCCCGTGATCTGGGCCGAATACGCCATCGATTGCGCCCAGGCCTGCCGCGAGGTGGGCGTCAAGTCGGTGGCGGTTACCGCCGGGTACATCTCGCCGGACGCGCGCGGACCGTTCTTTCACGCCATGGACGCGGCCAACGTGGATTTGAAAGCCTTTACCGAGGATTTCTACTACCACCTGACGTATTCGCATTTGCAGCCGGTGCTCGACACGCTGAAGTGGCTCAAGCACGAGAGCAACGTCTGGTTCGAGATCACCAACCTGATCATTCCCCAGGAGAACGACGGGCCGGACGAACTGCGACGGATGTGCGACTGGATCGTCCAGAACCTGGGCAGCGACGTGCCGGTCCATTTCACGGCCTTCCACCCGGATTTCCGTCTCCGCGACCGGCCTCCCACTCCGCCGGCCACGCTGCTGGCCGCCTACGAGATCGCTCGCCAACAAGGCGTCCAGTACGCCTACGTGGGCAACGTTCACGATGTGGCTCACCAGAGTTCCTACTGCCCCGAGTGCGGCCAGTTGCTGATCGAACGGGACTGGCACCGCTTGGGCCAGTATCACCTGAAACAGGACCGCTGCGCGTTCTGCAATGCGCGGATCGCGGGGCATTTCGACGCGCAGCCCGGCGACTGGGGGCAGCGGCGCCAGCCGGTGCGCATCGCGCAGTACGCCTCGCCGCTGCCCGTCGTCACCCCGCCCAGCAGGGAAACCGCCATGCCAACTCAACTTCGCTCGGCCACATCGTCGCAGTCGGCTTACGCCTCCGAGCCAGTGGAAATCCCGCCGGAATTAACCGCCTCGCAGCAGCGGTCGATCCACCAGGCGGCTTGCCGCTACCTGGCCGCCGCGGTGGCTGGCGCATCGATTGCGCTGGCGGATCCCGATCTGGAGGGAACCAGCCAGTTGACCGTCATGGGAGCGTTTGTCACGGCCAAGCGCCAGGGCCGGCTGCGAGGCTGTTGCGGCTGGCTGGGCCGGCCGATGCCGCTGATCGAGGCGGTGAAGCATTCGGCCGAGCGGACGGCGCTGGACGACGCGCGCATGCCGCCGATCACGCGGCGGGAACTGCCGTTCCTGGAGATTGACGTGACGTTGCTGGCCGGATTCCAGCCCGTGCAGGCTCGCGGGCGGGACCGGATCGCGGCGGTCGAGGTGGGGCGGCACGGGTTGCAGATTCAGCGCGGCCAGCAGTCCGGGCTGCTGCTGCCCAGCGTGGCGGTCGAACACCAGTTGGACGCCGAGGAGTTTCTGCGGCACGTGTGCCGCAAGGCGGGGCTGCCCAGCAACGCCTGGGAGGATGACCAGACGCGGCTGGTCACGTTCCTCGGCCCAGCCTTCGCCGGCCCGTTCGACCCTCAGGCCGCCGTGGAGCACCCGGCCCGCGAGCCGCGAGTGCCTGACACGCAACTCAAGCCCCTGATCGACCACGCTCGGCAAAACGTCCTGCGGTTGCTGGCCGGCGCCACGCCGAACTACTACTTGGCCGGGGGCAGCGACGCCACGGTCAGCGGGCTGATCCTGTCCGTCTCGCTCGCCAGCCGCGACTTGCGTTTCGACCTGGCCCGGCAAGTCATCCGACCGGGTGTGCCGATGCAGGCGACGCTGTTTCAGCTCTGCGAGTCCGCCGCCCAGCATCTGCGTGCGCTGGGACTTGGCCCCCGGTCCGCCGCCGACCTGCGCCTGGGACTTACGATCCTGGAACAACCGGCCATGCATGGCACGGTCGAGCAGCCGGACTTGCTGGGCTTTGATTCCCTGCAGCACCTGCTGACAGTGACCGAGGGGCAGCGCAGCGCATGGGTCCGCCACGTGGCGGCTCGGCCCGAAGACCTGCTGCGCGACGCGGCCGAGGAAGCCCGAGTGACGCTGCCCGAAGCGGCCGCGGTGACCGGTTTCGTCGCCGTGTCAAGCGAAAATGAACTGCGGTTTGGCAACGCCGCGCGAGCGCAGGCGGTCGAGTCGGCCAGGCCCGCCGCCGTGGCTGGCACGTTCTACCCGGCAGGCGCGGATGAATTGAGGGAGATGGTCGACGGGTTGCTGGCCGAAACGCCCCGAGCGCCGGCGGCCTGGCCCGCCGCCATGGTCCCGCACGCTGGTCTGGTCTACTCCGGCCGCATCGCGGCAGCCGTGTTCAACCAGTTGGAACTGCCTGAAACGGTGATTGTCATCGGCCCCAAGCATACACGGTTGGGAGTGCCGTTCGCCGTCACTCCGCATGCGTCGTGGCATCTGCCCGGCTGGAACCTGCGAGCGGACGTCGAGCTGGCAAGGGAACTGGCCGCCGACGTGCCCGGCTGGGAATTGGACGCCGCCGCCCATCAGCAGGAACACGCGATCGAGGTGGAACTGCCGTTCATCGCTCGCCTGGCTCCCCAGACCCGAATTGTGGGCGTCGCCTTGGGACCGTGCGACCTGGGGCGCTGCCGCGACATGGCGACGGGACTGGCCCGAGTGATCGAACGGCAACCGGCACCGCCCCTGCTGCTGATTTCCAGCGATATGAACCACTTTGCCACCGACGCCGAAAACCGGCGGCTGGATGAACTGGCCCTGCAGGCGCTGGAGACCTTGGATCCGCAGCACCTGCTGGAAACCGTCCGCCAGCACGATATCAGCATGTGCGGCGTGCTACCCGCCGTCGTGGTGATGGAAACGCTGAGAATCCTCGGGCGCCTGGGGAAGTGCCAGCGCGTGGCCTATGCGACCAGCGCCGATGTGTCGGGCGATGCGTCCCGAGTCGTGGGCTACGCCGGCGTGCTGCTGGCGTAGGCGGCACGGCAGTATGGTCTGCCAGGCCCTCGCCCAAACTCTCTTTCCTCCACCGGATTCGTGCGAGGCCTGGCGGGGGGCCTTTGTGAATCCCCATCTGCGCGCCGTCTTGGCCCGGGATCTGTTGTCGAGCTTCTGGATCATGACAATGTTGACTATGTGTCA
The DNA here is from genome assembly GCA_024102795.1 of Pirellulaceae bacterium. GTDB lineage: Bacteria > Planctomycetota > Planctomycetia > Pirellulales > Pirellulaceae > JAGFJK01. The sequence continues at coordinate 41,067 of JAGFJK010000327.1, read as the reverse complement.
ACATGCGTTACATTTTATGGCACGGCCTGGGAGCAGGGCATGCCGTATTACGATTTTATCTGGGAACTGACCGAGGACGGGAACGTCACCCACATTGCGGAACACGGATTGACCCCGAACGACGTCGAACCAATCGTACTGAACCCTGATCGCCTGGCTGTCAGCCGGTCAACTGGGCGCCCTATCGCATTCGGCCATACAAGCGATGGACGGTATGTGGCAGTGGTGTATGAGCAAGTTGATGAATGCACCGTGTATCCGATTACCGCTTTTGAAGTTGAGAACTGAAGTCCGATGGCAAAACGAACGATGGGCAAGCGGATTTACCGTGAACCAACCGCCGAGCAGGCGGCCAAATACCGACGAATCCGCGAGATGATCGTGGCCGAAATACCAGAGATCAAGCAGGAAGCGAAGACGCTTCGTCAAGGGCGGCGCGTCAGGATCCAGGAAGCCGTGGCGATGCTGAAGGCTGAACGTGAGCTGCGAGGTTTGTCGTTGGCTGAGATCAGCGAACGAACTGGGATCAGCAGATCGGCGATTTCCCGGCTCGAAAACAATCAGGAGGCTAACCCCACGATCAACACGTTGGCGAAGTACGCTGACGCACTGCGGATGGAACTTTCAGTTACGTTGGACGACAGGCCCTGAAAAGCCTGTGGCGTGCAGTTGCCGAACGAAGTTCGAAGCATCCGGCGTAATGACATGCGGTGGCCCTGTTACCACTCGGCGTGTCAGCATGTGCGGCGTGCTGCCTGCCGTCGTCGTGATGGAAACGCTGAGAATCCTCCGGCGCCTGGGAGCTTGCCAGCGAGTGGCCTATGCGACTACCGCCGATGTGTCGGGCGACACATCTCGAGTGGTCGGCTACGCCGGGATGCTGCTGGCGTAGGCGGCCCGGTGCGACGGGACCGGTTGCCAAGATCTGGTCCAGGTTCTTGTTCATCCACCAAGGATCGCGCGCGGCCTGCCGGGGGTACTTTGTGAATCCCCAAGGGCGCGCGGTGCGCCGCCTTGGTCACGAGTTGTTGTCACCGCTCAGCCGCCGGCGTTGTCCGTGGTAGCGTTGAACTCCCGGAAACCGAAACGGCGGCGCCGGTTGGCTGCTGCGGCTGACTCGGCGCCCCGTTGTACCGCGTCTCCAGTTCCGCCCTGTGACGGTACAATACCGCCAGCAATTCATCATCTTCAATATACCCCAATCCTTTCCCAACGTGGGCTTCGCCAAGTAAACCGAGATGCGCGAACAATTGTCCGAGCCGGACGTCGGGCGAATGTGCCCACACCTCCGCGAGCACCGCCAACGATTCCCGCTGAATGTCTGAACTCATGGGAGCAGGTCTCCGATTCTCGGCAACCAGCCTATCTGGACGGTTAATCGACTATCGCAATGGAACCACCACCGGTTTGCGTTTGTCCTCCCATTCGGTGTGCTGTGTCCCCTGGGATATCTTACCTCTGGCCTGCTAAGAAGTGGCTGGGAAGCCGGGAGAGCTTTCGGGCGGGATCTGTTCCATGCCCGTCCGGCTCCGTCCCAGATTTCGGGATCTTGCAGCTTTTAAGTTGTTTCTCCGAAGGGATTTGGCGTTATGACCGAGGGAAACTTGGATGGTTTCCGCGTCGGCGAGCGCTCCCCCTTAATATCCCTCTGGCCCCCTCCCCGCTTCGGGGAGGGTTGGGGAGGGGTCTGTTGGGCTAGAGCGGACAACAATGTCTTGATCTCGCGCAATGGTCTGTGGCGCATACGGATGTGAAGCGATTCATATTCCGGATGCGGGTTCGGAAGTATTTGTCCAGCTTGTAGCTGGCTCCTGCTTCTCCCGACCCCCGTCTGTCTGGGGGAAAGCCGCAGATTTCTTGCCGTAATCCCCGGAACTGATTCTACTGGAATTCGTTGCGCTGGCGGAAAACCTGCGTATGGCACGGGGGGATTCGCGCGGGCAGCAGAATTTGGGGCGAGTGGGGAACTGGGAGTCAGGCAGATGCCGCCGTCGATCACCAGGTGGAGAGGCAAGCCGAGGTTCGGAGCGTCCAACCGTCGGCGACGCTACGCGCGGAGCCGGTTGTTGGCGGAGCGCCTGGAGCGGCGGGACCTGCTGGCAACGCTGGGGGATCTGGTTTGGCAAGACCGGGACGGTGATGGCTTGCAGCACGCGTCGGAGGGCGGCGTGCTGGGGGCGGTGGTCGAATTGCTTGACGCCGGGGGAAACTCGCTGGGAACACGGATCACGGGACCGAGCGGCCAGTATGCGTTCACGGGACTATCGGGCGGCGACTATCGCCTGGAGGTCCGGTTGCCGGTCGGATACGCCGTGACGCTGGCGGACGCGGGGGGCAGCGACGCGCTGGACAGCGATTTTGATCCGCAGACGGGGCGCAGCGAGCTGTTTTCGCTGGGCGCCGACGACGATTTGACACGCGACGCGGGGCTGGCCGGAGCGGCGCCGGACTTTGGGTTTGCCTTGCGCGCCGGAAACACCGGCGTGGACTGGGGCCAGGCGCTGGCGCTGGACGCCGCGGGCAACGTGTACGTCACGGGATCGTTTTCGGGGGTGGTTGATTTTGACCATGGGCCGGGCACCTGGAATCTGACGAGCGCCAGTGGGGAAGACATCTTCCTCGCCAAGTACACTTCGACCGGTGCCCTGGTCTGGGCGCGCGCGCTGAGCGGTGGCGGGCCGAACGACGAGGGTCTGGGGATTGCGGTCACCGCGGACGGTCAGGCGGTGGCCACCGGCCGGTTTTCCGGCACGGTGGACTTTGATCCATCGGCCGCGGGCCAGGCCGAACTGACGGCGGCGGGCGACGACGACGTGTTCGTCGTCAAGCTGGATGCGGACGGCCGGTTCCAGTGGGCTCGCCAGTTTGGCGCGGCGGGTACGCAGTCCGGCCAGGCCGTGGCGCTGGATGCCACCGGCGGCGTCGTGGTCACAGGTCAGTTCACGGGGCTGGTGGACTTTGATCCGGGGCTCGGCGAGCTGCCATTGGACGGCGGTCTGATCGGCAACGCGTTCGTGTTGAAGCTGAATCAGGCCGGCGATCTTGCCTGGGCCCGAGCGACCACGGGCGGCGAATCGAACGCGGTGGGGCTGGCAGTCGGTGTCGGAGGAGACGGCCAGGTGATTGTCGCGGGCCAGTACAGCGGCAGTGTCCACATCGGCGGCACGCTGCTGGCGCCGCGTGGCGGAACCGACCTGTTTGTGGCCCGCTGGGACTCGGAAGGAACCCCGGTTTGGGCTCGCGGGTTTGGCGGCACGAGTGCCGACACCCTGGGTGGACTGGTCGCCGACGCGGGTGGCAACGTGATCCTGGCCGGCGGATTCGCGGGCACGGTCGATTTCGATCCCGGCAGCGGCGTGCACCAGCTAACGGCGGTGGCTGGCGGCGACGCGTTCTTGAGCAAACTGGACGCCGGCGGCAATTTCACCTGGGCTCGCACCTACGGCGGCGCCGGCCAGGAACAGGCGACCGGCGTGGCCTTGGACGCGAACGGGAACATTTACGCGTCCGGCCTGTTTCAAGGCTCGGTGGATTTCGATCCTGGCTTGGGCTTGGACGTGCTCGCCAGCGCCGGCGGCAGCGACATCTTCGTGGCCAAGCTGGATCCGCTGGGCAACCATGTCAAGGCGTTGAGCGTGGGCGGCGAAGGCGAAGAACACGTGGCATCGCTGGCCGTGGATGGCCTGGGTCGGGTATTCGTGACGGGTCACTTTCAGACCGCGCCCAACGCGCCGGCCGACTTCGATCCGGGCCCCGGCCTGTTCGGGCTGGAGAGCGCTGGCGACGACGACCTGTTCGTCGCCCGGCTGTCGCTGGAGGACAACGGAAATTCGGCCCCGGTGCTGGAACCGATCGGGATCATCATCCTGATCGACGAAGACGAGCCTACGACGATCGCCCTGGACGACTGGGTGAACAACGGCCCCGGCACCACGACGATCGTGGATGTGGACGCGGGCGATCCCCTGGGTGGGATCGCCGTCGTGATGACGGTCGGTCGGGGGATCTTCTGGTATTCGCTGGATGGCACGAACTGGATCGACGTGGGGGACGTGAGCCATGCCCAGGCCCTGCTGCTGCCGGCCGACGTGGCGTTGCGTTACGAGCCGGACACGGAGAACGGCGAAACGGCCGAGTTGACGTACCGCGCCTGGGACGGAACCGTTGGCGGTGTCGGGCAGTACGTCAGCGCCAGTCCCGCCGGTGGCGACGGGGCGTTCAGCCTGCAGACCGAGACGATCACTTTCGACGTGGCCGACGCCAACGACGCGCCGGTGCTGACGCCCGCCAATTCGCTGGTGACGACCGACGAGGACACGGTGCTGGAGTTCGCGGTGAGCGAGCTTTCCAGCGGGGCGGTCGCGGGGACCGGCATCACGGATGTCGACCAGGGGGACCCGGTGGGTGGCGTCGCACTGACCAGCCTGCAAGGGTTCGGCCTGTTGAGCTATTCACTGGACGGCACGACGTTCGTCCCGGCGCCGCAGTTGAGCGAGTTCATGGCGTTGCTGCTGCCGCCGTCGGCCAGGGTCAGGTATCGGCCGCAGGGAGACCATGGGGAACTGGCCTTGTTGACTTACCGGGCCTGGGACCAGAGCGACGGGCAGCCTGGCGGGTTTGGCAGCGTGGCGTTGACGGGTCCCCGGTCGGCATTCAGCGCCCAGTCGGACACGCTGCGCATCCAGGTGACGGACGTGAACGATGCTCCGTTGCTGCTGCCTGCCGGCCCGACCGCGTCGACGACCGAGGACAATCCGCTGATCATGTCGCTTGGCTCGCGGATCAACGCCGGCCCCAATTCGACGTCGATCGTGGATCTGGATCCCGGCGATCCGGTCGGTGGCGTGGCCGTGATCGGAGTCAGCGGGAACGGCCACTGGCAGTATTCGCTGGATTTCGCCACGTTCCACTCGATCGCCCCGGTCAGCGATTCCTCGGCGCTGCTGTTGCCGGCCGGCGCCATCTTGCGCTACAGTCCGGACACGGCCAACGGCGAGACGGCGTCGCTTTCGTTCCGCGCCTGGGACCAGTCGCAGGGCGACCCGGAAGCTCGCGCGGACGCATCGGCCAACGGTGGTACGACTCCCTTCAGCGGCCAGCAGGATACGCTGTGGGTCAATGTGAGCGGATTCAACGATCCGCCCACGGGCATTTTGCTGGACGACAGTTCGATCGCCGAAAACCTGGCTGGCGGCGTGGTCGGTAATCTGACTGTGATTGATCCAGATCACGGCGAGACGTTCCAATTCCAGGTCAGCGACCCGCGTTTCGAAGTGCTCGCCGGGCAACTCAAGCTGGTCAACGGCCTGGCACTGGATCACGAACAGGACCCGGAGGTGATGCTGTCCGTGACGGTGACGGATTCGGGGTCGGAGCAGTTCACGCAGGCCTTCACGATCGCGGTGCTCGACGTGAACGAACCGCCAACGGCGCTTGGATTGAGCAATCCGCGCGTGGCGGAAAATGCCGCGGGAGCGGTGGTCGGCCAGTTGTCGGTGGACGACCCGGATGACGGCGACAGCCACGAGTACCAGGTTTCGGACCAGCGATTCGAGGTGGTGAACGGCCAGTTGAAGCTGAAGGCCGGGACCAGCCTGGACCACGAGGCGGAAGATTCGATCGACCTGGAAATCACGGTTGTGGACTCGGGTGGGTTGCAGTTCGCGGAGCAGTTTGTCGTGGCAGTCGACGATCGCAACGAACCGCCCGCGTCCATCTCGCTCAGCGACAATCAAGTCACGGAGAACGTGGCGGGAGCCGTGATCGGCACGCTGAGTGTCACGGATCCGGACGAGGGCGATCAGCATACATTCCGGCTCAGCGACGATCGCTTCGAGGTGACGGGCGGCCAGTTGAAGCTGAAGCCGCAGCAAAGCCTGGACTTCGAGGCCGAGCCGCAGGTCTTGCTGCAGGTGACCGCCATCGATTCGGGCACGCCCGGTTTAGAACTCACGGTGCCCTTGACGATTCAGGTGGGCAATGTGAATGAGCCAGCGACGGCCGTTGAGCTGACTCCGGCCGAGGTGCCTGAAAACCTGCCCGGCGCGGTGATCGGTCTGCTCAAGGTGATCGATCCCGAATCGGGCGACAAGCATCAACTGGAACTGTCCGACGACCGCTTCGAACTGGTGGAAAATCAGTTGCGGCTGAAGTCGGGGCAGAGCCTGGACCACGAATCCGAGTCGACCGTGGAACTTGAAATCAAGGTGACGGGCGACGGCCAGCCGGTGGAGCAGGTCCGTCTGAGCGTGACGGTTACCGTGCTGGATGTGAACGAAGCGCCACAGCTTGCGGCGCCGCTGGCCAACCGGCACGGGATGTCCAATCATCCGCTGGAGTTCGCGCTGGCCGGGAACAGTTTCACGGACGTGGACGAGGACGATCAACTGGTGTTGAGCGCCACGCTGCAGGACGGTTCGCCGCTGCCCGGCTGGCTGGTGTTCGACGTTTCCAGCGGCACCTTCAGCGGCACGCCGTCGATTTACGATCCGGGGCAATACCCGGTGCTGGTGACTGCCACGGATCAGGGCAATTTGACAGCCGACGGCCTGTTCATGATCGACATCCAGCCGTCGCCCGCCCCCTGGCAGAACCCGTTCAACTGGATGGACGTCAACGCCGACGGGCTGATCTCGCCGGTCGACATCCTGATCATCATCAACTACATCAACACGCATCCTGGCAACCCGGCTTTGCCATCCGCTCCCAAGGCCCCGCCTCCGTTCCTCGACGTCAACGGCGACAACCTGATCACTCCGGCGGACGTCCTGGTGATCGTGAACTTCATCAACGCGGGCGGCGTGGCCGAGGGCGAGGGCGGAAGCTTTGTGGACGGTCTGGGCCAGGACCAACTGGTTGGCGGCGGTTCCAGCCGCCAAGCGGCTGTATCAGCAGCGACCGTGGCATCCGCCGAGCGGGCCTGGGACCTGTTCTGGTCGGAACATGGCCGGCGGCGCGCCGCGCTGGATGAGCAGTTCGACCTGTAACGTGCCAGTTTCCTGCCCTTTGGCGAGCGTTCCCCCTTTTGATATCCCTCTGGCTCCCTCCCCGGCTTCGAGGTCATGCAGCTTATAAGTTGTTATTTCAAAGGGATTTGGCGTGACTCACGAGTTTCGCCCTCCACTGCGGCGAGCGCTCCCCCTTGATATCCCTCTGGCTCCCTCCCCGGCTTCCGGGGAGGGCTGGGGAGGGGCTCTTTGTCCTGGTGTCCCAACTCAGCATTTCGAATCCCGCCGGTTTGCCTAGCGGGATTCAAAGTGGAGAGAGCGCGGCGTGCACCAGAATTCACGGTGTGCTTCGGCGGCGCTTGATTAAAGCATGAAACTCCGGGACTCGTGATTGCAAATTGCAAATTGAGAATTGAGCGACTGTGCAACGACTTCGGCAGTAGGGAACGCTAGGGACGCTCTCAGAACGCTGTAAACACTGCAAAAAGACAACTTATAAGCTGCACGACCCCGAAGCGGGGAGGGAGCCAGAAGTGACTTGTGGGGGCCGTTCTGTTCCCATCGCCTGTGCGAATACCAAACAGCTTGTGGACCATTGACCTCTGGGGTCGATTTGGCAGGATGGGGAGAATGCAGTCAGTTCGCCGCAGGCGCGGCACAATGCGCCTGGTGGAACATCGGCGGCGCTTCGAGAGATGTCGAAATCACCATCACGCCCAGGATCACATCACGGGCTGGAAGCCCATGCTACGGATACGGCGCGTCCAGGATCACGGGCTGGAAGCCCATGCTACGGATGCAGCACGAATGACCACGCGGGTACTTGCCGATTGGCATGGCAGGTGCGAAACATCTATTAGCGGAACTTATCCCGAAACCCCGTGGCGTGCCCTTGATGAATGACTCAGCGCGGCTGACGGATCCACCGGCGCTCGGATCGGCCCGGACTCTAGTAAGACGGGTTCGCTGGCGAATGCTGGGCCTGGTCTTGGTTCTCCTGGCCCTGCTTTCGGCCGGTGCCTGGGCCGGTTACACATTCTGGCGGAACAGGCAACTGGCCCGCTTTGAACCAGCCTGTCGCGAGGCGCTGCAGGCGGCGGATTGGCCGCGGCTGGACCGGCTGGCGAGTGCCTGGGCCGGCTGGGAGCCGCAAAACGCCGATCCCTGGATTTTCTGGGCCGAGGCGCAGCAGCAGCAAGGAAACTACGAGCAGGCGTCGCGGCTGCTGGAACGGTTGCCCGACGAGCATCCGCGGACGGTCCCGGCCTTGCTGGAGCGATCGACGCTGCTGTTCGGCCCGCTGAACCGGCCGTTCGAGGGCGTGGCGACCTGCGAGCGGATTCTGCGGCTGGAGCCGCGGCAGTGCGAGGCCCGGCAGCGGTTGATTTTCTTTTACGCTCAAACGCTGCAGCGGCGGAAGCTGGTCCGCGAGATCCACGCGGCCTTGGACACCGACTGCGACTTGCCGGAAAACTATGTCTATCTGCTGGGGACCGACTGGATCACCTTCTCGAACGGCTACGAACTGAACAACCGCTGGCTGACGGCCGAACCGGAGAACCCGATCTTCCTGGCGGCTCGAGCCATGCATTTCGTGCATTCGGCTGGCTTGCAGGACAGTGCGAACCCTGCGCTGGCCAAGCCCGCGGGCGCCAGTTCCGCGACGGCCGCCGCGGGCCAGGCGGCTCCGGAACATGAACAGATCATGCTGGGGTACTTGCAGAGGTTCCCCGACAACATGGAACTCTTGGCTTTCTTTCTGGACCAGGCCGTGAACGATGGAGATCTGCAGCGCGTGGCGGAGTTGCTCAGGCAAGCCCCGGCGGAGGCTGTGGACGACAATCGCTTCTGGCGCTGCAAGGGCTGGCTGCTGGGACGACAGGGCAAGACAGAACAGGCCGAGGAATCCTTGCGCGAGGCGCTGGCCCGCAATCCGTACGATTGGATCGCGCAGCACCAAATGGCCGGCGTGCTGCGCCAATCGCAACGGTTACCGGAAGTGGATCGATGGGAACGTCTCTCCACGACCGGACGGGACTTGCGGAAGGCTCTGCTCAGGTTGCCCGACGCCCGCTCGGTGCCCGCGCCGCTGCTGGAGCAGATGGCCGATTATTTTGAAGCCTGCGGCCAGGTGACAGTCGCGCAAAAGCTGCGTCGGCGGATCGACGGCATCCGATTAATCCAATAAAGTCCCCACAAACTCCACTCGACAGCACACGACATCTCCCCCTGAATGAAGTATCTTTGACGGAATTTCCCGTCTGCAGGCAGGTTTGGGCGAGAATTTTTTGTGTGAAACTGCGGTTGGCGAAGTAAAATGTGTTTTGTGGATTCTTTACTTGAAACTCCAACATTGGTATAAACTGGAGGCTTGGCGGTCCCGAAGGTCATTCCGCACAAGACGTTCGCTCGCCGACTACAACCACGAACTCTGCCCCTGGTGGTTGGATACGAGAGCCTCGGCGATTCTCGATCCGCTCTCAGGCAGGTAGTTGGCCAGTCGGCTGGCGACTCACAAAGTGTTGGCTGGCAAGTTCGCTCGCCCCTTCAGCTCATGCAAGTTGTTCTCGACCGCGGTGACAACAGCATGGCACCTGCCGCCGGTCGAAGGCACATCAACGAAGTTTGAATCGAGGAGATCTTGGTGAAGTCTCGCACGCTGGTCTTGAGCAGCTTTTGCCTGCTGGCACTGACTTGGATGGGAGGTTGCGGCAGCGGGTACGACGGGCCTCGACTGCACCCGCTGACCGGCCGGATCTCGATTAACGGGCAACCGCCAGGGGACTCGTTCAAGGTCGCCCTGGCATCGGACGATCCTGCGCGTCCGTCGCCTGACCTGCTGGTCAATGCCGACGGGACCTATCAGGCCTTAACCGGCTTTGCCGGCAAGGGGCTGCCGGGAGCGGCCGCCGGCAAATACAAGGTGGTCCTGCAGGCCCTGCGAGGTGGTGCGGGAGCCTATCAACCTGGCGGGCAGGGACCGACGCCTGGTGTGCCGCAACTGCCGCAAGACCTGGCGGCCTTCGGCTCGGCCGAGACGTCGACCAAGGAAATCGAAGTGGTGGCTGGCAAGAACGAGATCGACATCACCATTCCGTGAAGCGAATGTCGTTGTGCTGTGGCCTCGACAGGACAACCGACGGTATTGTGATAGCGGCGAGGCATTTGACGTAGAGAAATCATCGGTTGTTTTACTTTTGTCTCAGAGGGAGGAAGGTCCATGCCTAAGCTTTCGTTCCGGCGATTGCAGGGCCGGGGCGGTTTCACGTTGGTGGAACTGCTGGTAGTTATCGCCATCATCGGAATTCTGGTGGCCCTGCTCTTGCCCGCGGTGCAGGCGGCCCGCGAAGCGGCTCGCCGCATGTCGTGCTCGAACAACCTGAAGCAACTGGGTCTGGCCGCCCATAACTACAACGACACGTTCGGCCAGTTGCCGTACAACAATGACGCCATCTGGGGTCGTCGCGGCTCGTTCTCGTGGGTTTGCGGGGCCCTGCCTTTCATGGAACAGCAGCCGCTGTTCGACAAAATTGACTACATCGGCAATGCGGCCAACCCCGGCGAACCTCCGTATGGCAACACGGAGAACAACGGCGGTACGCTGCTGACGCAGCCGGGCAACAACGTGTTGCTGCGGCAGACCATCCTCAAGGTGCTGCTCTGCCCGTCCAACCAGCAGCCCAACCTGCGCACGAACCAGAACGGCGGATATCAGAACGGTTCCAGCGGCAGCCAGTTTTCGGGCGCCGGCATTGATTACGTGGGCAACATGGGGCACATCTGGGGCGGCTGGAAGGACTGCGGCGCAGTGCCAGACTTCTACTGCGGAATTCCCTCCAACAATCCCGTGTTGTGCAACACGTACTTTGTCAAGGGCGGTGCCGGAACTCCCTGGACGGAAGTGGGGTACACCGACCTGAACCAGCACGTGAACGGCGTGTTTGCCTACCGCGGGTCCGCTCGCCTGGCCGACATCCTGGACGGCACTTCGAACACCATCATGTTCTTCGAGGACATGCATTGGAACGGTGGCAACAACCCGCAGCGGCACGACCGCAACCACACGGTGGACGCGGCGTGGATGAGCCCCTTGGCGGCCATTAACACCCTGCGTAACCCGATGAACAACAAGAACCCCGCCTGGTTGCAAGGTGCCGGCGACGTGCGCTGCCACGGCTGGAGCAGCAACCATCCGGGTGTCGCGGGCGCCACCCTGGCGGATGGCAGCGTGCAGTACTTCACCGAGAATCTGGACCACTTCGTGCGCTATGCCCTGGCCACCAAGGACGGCAACGAAGCGGTTGAGGTTCCCACTCGGTAACACGCTTGACGGGTTCGAAACCCGTCTGATGACGGCCCGCGGGCTTGTCACAACCGATTCCTTCGTCTGAGACCTTGGTCCCAGGCTCCCGGCAACGGGGGCCTGGGCTTTTTTTGTGACCATTCCTCCCTTGGGGACAACGCCAGTCGCCGCCCATCGCTTACCGCGCCAGGCGCCAGGTTCTCCCGGAGCGTGCATGGCCATGGGCCGCTCGTCACGACTGCTGTGGTTGTCTTTGGCCGTGGCCTGGATCGGCAGCTCGGGCTGCGGTCCGACACCCGCCGCGAATTCGCCTGTACCGGGCTCGGCCGGCACTGCTCCGCCGGTCGCGTCACCGTTCGATGTGGACATCCCCCAGACCTCCTCGTCCGAGTTGCCCCAGTTATCGGTCGATGATTGCCCTCAGTTACGCGACGTCCACCAGGCTGCCGGGATTGATTTCGTGTACCTCAACGGGCAGTCGGACCAGGCTCTGATGGTCGAATCGATTGGAGGTGGTGCCGGCTGGCTGGACTACGACGGCGATGGCCGGCTGGACTTGCTTCTCTGTCAGGGTGGCGATCCAACGGCCACGGATCTCGCCTCGGCGCCCGTGGATCAACTCTATCGCAACCAGGGTCAGGGCACGTTCGCTCCGGTCACATCCCCCGCCCGGCTCGTCGAACCGCAGTACAGCCAGGGAGTGGCGATCGGCGACTTCGACAACGACGGATTCGACGACATTTACGTGACCAACGTCGGGCGGAACTCGCTTTTCCAGAACCAGGGTGACGGGACGTTCGTGGAGCTGAGTGCCACGGCGGGCGTCGACGATCCGCGGTGGAGCAGTTCGGCCGCCTGGGCCGATCTGGACCAGGACGGCGACCTGGATCTGTATGTGGCCAACTACTGCGACTACGACCCGCGGCAGCCGATCGAGTGCCGGGACCGGCAGGGCAAACTGAGGATCTGCCATCCGCGCGACGTGCCGCCGGCGGCCGACGAGTGCTACGTGAATCAAGGGGACGGGACATTTCTGGCGTCCGCGCAGCGTCTGGGCCTGTATGGTCCTGGGAACCGCGCTTTGGGCGTGGCGGTGGCCGACTTCACCGGCGACGGCTTGCCGGACATCTACGTGGCCAACGACACGACCGAGAACTTTCTGTTCGTCAACGAAGGCGGCGGGCAGTCCTTCCGCGAATCGGCCACGCTGCTGGGCTGCGCGGTGGATCATCGCGGGCACCGGCAGGCCAGCATGGGGCTGGCTGTGGGGGACTTCGACGACAATGGCTTCTTGGATATCTACTCCACGCACTACTACGAAGAGTCCAACACGCTGTACCGCAATCTGGGACCGCGCGGTTTCGAGGACGTGACGGGCATCATGGGGCTGCACAATCCCACGTATGCCTTGCTCGGTTTTGGCACCGTGCTGGCCGACCTGAATCAGGACGGGCATGACGAGCTGTTCGTCACGAACGGCCACATCGATCCACTGGAAAAGGTCTACGCCATGCGGCCGCAACTGTTCACCCTGCGCGGCGACCAGTGGGCCGAATGCGGCTCGCTGTCGGGGCCGATCTTCGAACAACCGCTCGTGGGCCGCGGCGTGGCGGCGGGCGACTACGACGACGATGGCGACCTGGATCTGGCCGTCGTGCACCAGAACCAACCGGCCGCCCTGTTGCGAAACGAATCGCGGCGCGGCCACTGGCTGAAGCTGCGGCTGATCGGCACGACCAGCAACCGCCGCTGCGTCGGCGCGCACGTGACCGTCCGCGGCCAGGACCGGCAGCGGGTGCAGCAGCTTTGCGGCGGGACCAGCTTTGCTTCGTCTCACGAGCCGGCATTGATCTTCGGGCTCGGCGCGAACGCCGACCCCGTCTCACTGACCGTCACCTGGCCCAGCGGACGCGCGCAGACGCTGGACAACGTGGCCGTGGATCAAGCGGTGTTGCTCGTTGAGCCCTGAGGGCATACCGCCCCATCAAGAGTCACTCCTGGCTCGCTCCCCGCTTCGGGGTCGTGCAGTTTTGGAGTTGCTTTGGCGAGGGAGTTTGGCGCGACAAACGAGGGAGACCAGGGACGGCCTGGGCTTCGGCGAGCACTCCCCCCTTGAGATCCCTCTGGCTCCCTCCCCGCTTCGGGGAGGGCTGGGGAGGGGCCTGCGGGACTATGGAACAAAGCAATTCGCTCAATTCGCACATGGCCACTCGCGGGACGCGGATTTCGGACGAGTCGAACATCAGTTTAGGATCTGGATTCTCATGTGCGACAGGTGTTAGGTGACTCCATCGAGTGCCAACTGCGCCAAAACAGGGTGCACAAGAGCCCCTCCCCAGCCCTCCCCGGAAGCCGGGGAGGGGGCCAGAGGGATTTCCAGGGGGGAGCGCTCGCCGGAGTCCAGGCTGTCCACGTTTTCCCTCGGTCATATCGCCAAATCCCCTCGTCAAAACAACTCAAAAGCTGCACGTCCCCGAAGCCGGGGAGGGAGCCAGAGTGATATCAAGGTGGCTTGCCCCGGGTCTTAGCGAAAAGCCTAACGATCCGCCGGGCAAGCCGGCGGGATTCGTGTGCGGCGGCGCGGACGTGTTAGCGAAAAGCCTAACGATTTGCCGGGATTCGCAGGCGCTCACCACCGGTCAGCTCAGGATCGCCCGCACGACTTCGCCGTGCACGTCAGTCAGGCGGAAGTCGCGGCCCGCGTAACGATAGGTCAGCCGCGTGTGGTCCAGCCCCAGCAGGTGCAGCAGCGTGGCGTGCAGGTCGTGCACGTGCACCTTGTCCTGCACGGCGTAGTAACCGTAATCGTCCGTGCTGCCGTAGGTCATGCCGGCCCGCACGCCACCGCCGGCCAGCCACATGGTATAGCCTTGCGGGTTGTGGTCGCGGCCGTCGTCGCCCTGGGCGACCGGGGTGCGGCCGAACTCGCCGCCCCACAGCACCAGGGTGTCGTCGAGCAGCCCGCGAGCTTTCAGGTCCCGCAGCAGCGCGGCGATTGGCCGATCCACCTCCAGCGCGTTGCGGGCGTGGCCGGCCTTCAGATTCGAGTGTTGATCCCATTTGTAGCTGTGCGTGCACTGCACGAACCGCACGCCCCGCTCGACGAACCGCCGAGCCATCAGGCACTGCCGGCCGAAGTTCCGAGTGGCCTCGTCGTCCAGCCCGTAGTCGCGGCAGGTGGCCGCCGTCTCGTCGCCGATCTCCTGCAGTTCGGGAGCGGCCGCCTGCATGCGGAACGCCAGCTCGAACGACTCGATGCGGGCCTCCAGTTCGTCGTCGGGCCCGGTCCGGTCCAGCCGCTGCGTGTTGAGCTGCCGCAGCAGGTCCAATTCCATGCGCTGCAGCCGCTGCGGCGCTGGGTCGGCCGCCGCGATGAACGGGATTCGCGCCTGGTCCGACGGGATGCTGGCGTTGCCGATCGGAGTGCCCTGAAAGTCGGCGGGCAGGAAGGCCGAACCGAAGGCGTTCGCGCCGCCGTGGGTCAGCGTGGGGCAAAGCGTCACGTAGCCCGGCAGATCGTGGTTCTCCGAGCCCAGGCCGTACGTGATCCACGATCCCATGCTCGGCCGCACGAACGTGTCGCTGCCGGTGTGCAGTTCCAGCAGCGCGGCGCCGTGCCGCGAATTGGAACAATGCATCGAACGGATGATGCACAGGTCGTCTACGCAGCCGGCCACGTGCGGAAACAATTCGCTGACCCAGGCCCCTGACTGGCCGTATTGCCGGAACGACCAAGGCGAACGCAACAGGCTGCCGGTGGCGCTCGACACCACCCGCGGCTTGGGGAACGGCAGCGGCTGGCCATGATCGCGTTCCAGCAGCGGCTTGTAGTCGAACGTGTCGACTTGCGACGGGCCGCCGTGCATGAACAGAAAGATGACCCGCCTGGCTCGCGGCGCGAAATGCGGTCCGGCAGCGCCGGCGGGCGACTCGGCCCGCGGTTGCTCACCCAGCAGGGCCGCCAGTGCCAGGCCGCCAAACCCGGCCGCCGACCGCTGCAGCAGTTCGCGGCGCGACCAGCGGCCGTGGGGCCTGCTGTTCCGCCGATGCGGTGTTCGCCGATTTGGAGCCTTGTGCGTCACGAAGTATCTCCACGCTCATTCCAGATACACAAACTCGTTGGCCGCCAGCACGGCGCGGCATAAACTCTGCCAGGCGGCCAGTCGAGCGGCCCCGTGGTCGTCAGGACTGGTTGAATTGCCGCCTGACGCCTCGCCCGCAGTCTCTTTCGCCATCTCCGCCCAGCCGGCCTGGTACTGAGCCACGAACTCCAGCGCCCGCTCCGTTTCCCGCTGGTCGGGCGGCCGAGCGTACGCCAGCAAGTACAGATGCCACACTCGGCCGGCGTCGTCCAGGGCTGGTGCCCGCAGCAGTCGCTCGGCCACGGCGCGAGTCTGCTCGGCCACCAGGTCGCTGTTCATCATGAACAAGGCCTGCGGCGCCACGGTCGTGCGCTGCCGCTGCCCGCTGGACACGCTCGGCTCGGCGAAGTCAAAGGCCGCGAACACGTCGTACAACGCGCTGCGGACGACGGGCAGGTACAGCGAGCGGCGATTCGACTGGTAGACCACCGGGTCCACGTTGGCGGTGCTGGTCACGTACTTGCGGTTTTCGATCGGCAGCAGCGAGCCGCCTTGCCGCAAGTCCAGGTTGCCGGCCACGGCCAGCAGCCCGTCGCGAATCGCCTCGGCCTCCAGCCGCAGCCGCGACCGCCGCCACCAGAGCCGATTCTCCGGGTCCCGCTCGGCCGCCCGCTGGTCGTACGCCGTGCTCATCTGCCAAGTGCTGGACAGCAACAGCGTGCGGTGCAAGTCTTTGAGCTGCCAGCCCGACCGCACCAGTTCAACGGCCAGCCAATCGAGCAGTTCGGGATGCGTGGGCGGCTGGCCGAGCTGGCCAAAGTTGTCGGGCGTGCGGACCAGGCCCTCCCCGAAGTGCCACAACCAAAGGCGGTTGACCAGCACCCGCGGGACCAGCGGCTGCTGGCCCGACGTCAGCCACGCGGCCAGTTGCAGCCGGCCGCTCCCTCGGGAAATCGGCTCCGCGGGCGCGAGGCTCAGCGCACGGGGAAAACGCCGCGGCACGACCGGCCCCAGCGTCAGGTGACTGCCGCGATAATGCAGCCGAAGATCCTCGGCCGCCCCTTCCTCGACCGCCATCGCGGTGGGCAGTTGCGGCATCGATTCCTGAAGCTGTTTTTCTTCGGCTTGCAGTTGCCGCAGCCCAGCCGCGTCGGCCGCGGGGAAATAGCGATCCAGCGCGTCGTTGTCGAGCGAAAAGACGCCGTCGAGCGCGGTGACCAGAGGTTGGCCCTGCGTTGACTCCCCCGCCGCCGCGCGCTGATACTCGCCGGCCAGCTCCCGCAACCGCTCGTCCGAGTCGCCTCGCCGGACCGCCCGGTGCCAGTTCGCCCAAACGGACTGCTCGTCCGAGTCTGCCGCGCGCAGGGCCTCCGCACAGCGGGAGACCCATTCGGTCAGCGGCCGGCAAGCCGGATCGAGCGGCGGGATCGCAGCCATCCCGCCGCCTTCGATTGGCACCAGCAGCAGCTTGTCGATGTGCGGGAAAAATTGCGGCTGTTCGAGCCGCAGCACGTGCTGCCCGGCGCTGAGCGTGAAGAAGCCTTCGACTTCCCAGCGCTGCGAATCGGGGAACCAGGACCCCGTGACGCCGTCGGCCAGATCGTCCGCCGCCGGCTGGCCGTCCAGCAGCAGCCGGCAGGGCCGGGCGGCGGCCGCCGCGTAGCGAACTTCCAGTTGATAAACGGCCGCCCGCGGCACCTTGACGTCGTACTCGACAAAATTCGGCGTCTGGCCCTGGTTGACCAGCACGCCGATGCCTCGACCATAGTTCTCCCGGTCGCGCAGGACGTTGCCTCGCGAAAAGTCTTCCGCTTCCAGCAACATGGCGTCGGGATGCTCGGGCGCCGGGATGCGGGGACCGATCGCCACGGCGCGCGCGGCCAGGTCCGCTTGTCGCCGAGCGTTCTCGGCGGCCAGCAGATAGTCGCCCAGATGCCGGCGGGCCAACGCGGCGAGTTTTCGACGCGAGTTCTGCCGGAGTTCGGCAATCCGCTGCCGCGCGGCATCGAGCCGCCGCTGGTGAGCGTCCCGCTCGGCAAGCGCCGCGGGCGTGGCCAGCGGCCGTTCGTGCCACTGGGCCACCACGGTGAACGTATCCATCGTCCGCGTGCTGTGCAGGATCCCGGCCAGGGCGTAGTAATCCGCCATCGACAGCGGGTCGAACTTATGATCGTGGCAGCGGGCGCACCCAAAGGTCATGCCCAGGAAGGCCCGGCCGAGCGTATCGAGTTGTTCGTCGACAATGTCCATCCGCAGTTTGACCGGATCGTCCTCGGCCAGCATCTTGGGACCGATGCACAGCAGTCCGGTTCCCACCAGCGGTTCCAGTGGATCGGCGTTGGCGGACGACGGCGGTAGCAAGTCGCCAGCAATCTGTTCGCTCACGAACCGGTCGTACGGCTTGTCGCGATTCAGCGAATTGACAACATAGTCGCGGTACCGGTAGGCGTTGGCGTGGGCCAGGTTCTCGTCCAACCCGTTCGAATCGGCGTAGCGGGCCACGTCCAGCCAGTGGCGTCCCCAGCGTTCGCCGTATTGGGGCGACGCCAGCCAGCGGTCGACCAGGCGGGCGAAGGCGTCGGGCGACGAGTCCGCTTGAAACGCGGCCAACTCCTCGATCGTCGGCGGCAAGCCCCGCAAGACGAAGCTCGCGCGGCGCGCCAGCGTCGCCTTGTCGGCCGCCGGCGCGGGCCGCAGCCCGGCCGCTTCAAGCCGCGCCAGGATGAAGACATCCACTGGCGATTGCACCCACGCACGGTCGCGTACATCGGGCAAGGCGGGCGTTCGGAGCGGAGCGAATGCCCAGAATGCCGTGCCGGCCGGTGGCTGGGTTTCGGCAATTTCCGGCGGAAGATCACTCGGACTGCCTGCAGGACTGTTCGGTGGTGAATCGGCGGTCGGCTGCTGCCCGGGCCAGGCGGCGCCGTCTTGGATCCACTTCGCCAAGATGGCGATTTCAGCCAGTGGCAGTTTCTCCTTGGGCGGCATCTTCAGCAGTTCGCCGTGTCGGATCGCCCGGATCAGCAGGCTCTCCTCCGCCTGGCCGGGCACGATGGCTGGCCCTCGCTGCCCGCCGCGCACAAGTCCGGCCAGCGTGTCCACGCGCAGCTCGCTCTCGGCCACCAGCTCGCCATGACACTCGTCGCAGCGGCGCACGAGCAGCGGGCGGACCTGGCGTTCGAAAAACGCTTCCGCTTCGGCCGTCCGGCGAGGCTCATCGCCCCGCAGCGTGGCTGCCGCCGGCCACCAGGCCAGCAGTCCCAGTGCCAAGACCAGGGCGCCGCGGGCCCGGAAATCCAATCCGCCAGGCGGTAAATGACGTGCCGGTTTCATGCGGAACAGGATAAACCATTCGCGGTCGCGGGCCGAGGGTCGAGGGAAGCCGGCTGCCGGCAGACCGCAGGATAGGCCGGTCTCCAGTGCGTTCCAGGTCGTACCCGTTGTTGTGCGATCGTTGGCTTCTGGGCTATTTTGGAGAGGTCGGACTGTGGTTGGGAACGGCAGTGGGAAAGGACGGAGGCAGCATGCGTCGAGCGGCCAACGGCTTGGTGATGGGACAACTTCTGCTGGCAATGCTGCTCGCCGTTCTCTGGTTGACAGGGTGTGGTGGATCACAGCCCCCCGCCAGCTCGCAACCGGGGCCCGCCGGCGCCAACGAAACGGGCGGGCAGGACCAGGATCACGGTGCCTCAACAACGGCGGACGGAACCTCGGCCGAAGCCGCTGGTTCCAGTTCCGTCGGCGCGAACGACAGCGGAACGGGCTCCGCCGCCCGTGGCGCCGGGCCCGCCGAGTGGCCGACGTTTCTGGGCCCCACGGGCGACAACAAGTCCACGGAGACCGGCATCACCGCGCCCTGGCCCGCGGATGGACTCAAGATCCTCTGGTCGCGGGAGCTGGGCATCAGCTACGGGATCGGTTCGATCAGCCAGGGGCGGCTGTATCAGTTCGATCGCTTCGGCGACAACGCCCGGCTGACCTGCATGGACGCCCGCACGGGCCAGGACATCTGGACGTTTGAGTATCCGACGGACTACGAAGACCTGTACCAGTACAACGGCGGCCCGCGTTGTTCGCCGGTGGTGGACGGCGAGCGGGTCTATATCTTCGGCGTGGAAGGCATGCTGCACTGCCTGCGGACCAGCGATGGGCAGCCGGAGTGGAAAGTCGACACGGCCCGGCAATTCGGCGTGGTGCAGAACTTCTTTGGCGTGGGCAGCACGCCGGTCCTCGAAGGAGATCTGTTGATCGTAATGGTGGGCGGCAGCCCGGCCGAGTCGAAGTCGGTGGCTCCGGGCCAATTGGACCAGGTGACCGGCAACGGATCGGGCATCGTGGCGTTCGACAAGCGGACCGGCGAGGTGAAATACCAGATTACCAGCGAGCTGGCCAGCTACGCTTCGCTCAAGTCGGCCACGATCAACGGCCGGCGGTGGTGCTTTGCATTCTGCCGCGGCGGCCTGGTGGGTTTCGAACCGGCGACTGGCCGAGTGGATTTCGAGTATCCCTGGCGGGCCCGGCTCCTGGAAAGCGTCAATGCCAGCACGCCGGTCGTGGTTGGCGACCAGGTGTTGATCTCCGAGACGTACGGGCCCGGCAGCTCGCTGCTGCAGGTCAAGCCGGGCGGATATGACATTGTTTGGCGCGACGACGAGAACAGCCGCCAGAAGGCGATGCAGACGCACTGGAACACGCCCATTCATCACCAGGGCTACCTGTACGGCAGCAGCGGCCGGCATACGAACGACGCCGAATTGCGTTGCGTCGAATGGGCCACGGGCAAAGTGATGTGGTCCGAGCCGGGACTGACCCGTTCATCGCTGCTGTACGTGGACAACCACTTCATCTGCCTGACCGAGTACGGCCAGTTGGTCCTGCTGAAAGCCAATCCCGAAAAGTTCGAACCGCTGCCGCCCGTGATGGAGCTGACGGACGAGCGGGGCCGCAATCTGCTGAAGTATCCCTGCTGGGCCGCTCCGATCCTGGTGGACGGCCGCTTGTATGTGCGAGGTGACGACCGCCTGGTCTGCCTGGAACTGATCCCGCCGAAATAACCCGCCTGCCAACTGCGCGCTGTTGGAACGAGTTTGAAGAGCCCCACGCGAGCCCTTCGCGAAGAAGGTCGTGCAGCTTACAAGTCGTTCTTGGTATGAAACTTGGGATGATGAACCAATCTTCAGCTCGACTTCGCCGAGTCCCCCTCACAATACTTCTGGCCCCCTCCCCGCTTCGAGATCGTGCAGCTTTTAAGGCGTTGGAACCTCGGGATTTAGGGGGTGTGGCTACCGGGAACTTGGGACGGCCTCAGCTTCCGCGAGCTCTCCCCCTTGAGATCCCTCTGGCCCCCTCCCCGCTTCGGGGAGGGCTGGGGAGGGGCCTGCGGGGCTATGAAGCAAAGCAATGCGTTCAATTCGCACAGGGCACTCGCGCGACGTGGATTTCGGTCGAGTCGAATACTAATTGAGGATCTGAATTCTTGAGTGCGAACAGTGTTAGGTGATTCCATCGGGTGCCCGGTGCGTCAAAACAAGATGCACAAGAGCCCCTCCCCAGCCCTCCCCGGAAGCCGGGGAGGGGGCCAGAGGGATATCGAGGCGGTGCGATTGCCGGACGGCTTGGTACGAAAGGTTCATGCAAAACTCATCGGGGCCAGAGGGATATCGAGGGGGTGCGATTGCCGGCGCGGAGAACATTCACGTTTTCCCTCGGTCATGACGCCAAATCCTCTAAGCAAGACAACTTCAAAGCCGCACGATCCCGAACCGGGGATCGCGCCATAATTGATAGATTGAGTCCTGGTGGCCTATCGGAGTGATGACACGCCGTGATCGGTTGCGTCGGCTTGCGACCGGTAGTGGCAATTCATATGAGGTTCCCAATGTCGCGAAGAATCATCGTGTCGTGGAGTATCTGTCGACTGCGCCGGCGACGGAGTCTGTATCAGGCCGCGGCGCTGGCTGCCACGCTGCTGCTGGCCGGTTGGCCGGCCGAGCAGCTACTGGCTCAGGAACAAGCGGCCGAACCAGCGCCCAGCCGGTTCGCGCAGCACGGCGTGGCGTTCATCCAGCAGCACTGTTTGGACTGCCACAGCGGGAACCAGCCGGAAGCCGGTTTGTCGCTGGCGGATGTGCGGGACGACGCGGGCGTGGTGAAGAACTGGAAGCAATGGGAAAACGTGCTGCGGATGGTGTCGCTGGGCGTGATGCCGCCCGACGATCATCCTCAGCCGAAGGTCGAGCAGCGCGAGGCGTTCGTCGCCACGCTCAAGGGCGTATTCGAGCAGGCCGCCCGCGACGCGCCGCCCAATCCCGGACGGGTCACCATGCGGCGGCTGAACCGCACCGAGTATCGGCTCACGGTTCGCGACCTGGTGGGTGTGGACTTCGATCCGACCGAGGACTTTCCCTCGGACGACATCGGCCACGGCTTCGACAACATCGGCGACGTGCTGTCGCTGTCGCCGGTGCTGATGGAGCGTTACCTGGCGGCGGCGGAAAGCATCATGCAGCGGGCGATCGTGCCCGATCCTCCCCCGCCGCCCAAGCGCCATCTCTCGTCGCGGTACACGGAGCCGGCCAGCGCCAACGTGCCGCTGGACGGCAACTTCCGCGTCGTGACCAGCGGGGATGCCGAGTCGCCGGTGGACACGGGTCCGATCCACACGACCTACCAGTGGGACGCGGAGGGCGAGTATACGTTCCGGGCTCGCGTCTATGCGGACAAGGCGGGTCGCGAATCGCTCCGCGTGGCGGTCCTGGTCACGGGCCAGGTCCCGGATGCCGCCGGGGACGAGGAAGTCGCTCACTTGGCGGGCAAGGCCGTCGGCAGCCTGCGACCGCTGCGCGTCCTGCAAACGCTCGACGTCAAGGCCGATCGGGCCGACGCGGCGGAAGTCCTGGAAGTGCTTGTGCCTGCCATGCCCGGCCGGCAGCGGATGGCGTTGGCGATTGTCAAGCCGGACGACGATCTGCCACCGGCGCGACTGTTTGTCGAGTATCTGGCTCTGGAAGGACCGCTCGACACGCGCCCCGCGGCGCAGCGCCGGCTGCTGGCGGCCGACGATGGGCTGAGTGACGCGGAGCGTTCGCGGAGCGTGCTGCGGCGGTTCGCGTCGCGAGCCTATCGCCGCCCGGTCACCGACGAGGAGCTCGCGCGGCTGGTCGCCCTGGCCGACTCGGTCCAGCAAGCCGGACAGCCGTGGGAGGCGGCCATGCAGTTGGCCATGCAGGCCGTGCTCTGTTCGCCCAAGTTCCTGTTCCGCATGGAGCTGGATGGTCGGCCCGAAAGCACCGAGATCCGGCCGCTGGACGAGTTCCAACTGGCGTCGCGCTTGTCGTACTTCCTGTGGAGCACGATGCCGGACGAGCGGCTGTTTGAACTGGCCGGTCAGGGTCGGCTCCGCGAGCAGCTCGACGCCGAAGTCCACCGCATGCTGGCCGATCCCAAGGCGATCGCGCTGGTCGACAACTTCGCCCTGCAGTGGCTGCAGTTGCGGCGGCTGGATACGTTCCAGCCCGATCCGCAGCGGTTTCCGGCCTTCAGTGACAAACTGCGATTGGCGATGCGCGAGGAGACGCGCCAGTTTTTTGCCGCCGTGCTGCGGGAGGATCGCCCGGTCCTGGACCTGCTGGATGCCGATTTCACCTTTCTGAACGAAACGCTGGCCCGGCACTACGGCATCGTGGATACGGTCGGCACGCGGCCCGGCGCGAAGCCGGCCGCCGCGGGCGGTCAGCCGATTCGGGGCGACGACTTTGTCCGGGTCCAACTGGCCGACGCGCAGCGCGGCGGCCTGGTCACCCACGCCTCGGTGTTGACCGTCACTTCCAACCCGACTCGCACCTCGCCCGTGAAGCGCGGCCGCTGGGTGTTGGAACAGATCCTGGGAACGCCGCCGCCGGCGCCCCCGGCCAACGTGCCGGAGCTGGCCGAGAACGAGCAGGCACAACTGACCGGCTCCTTGCGGCAACGGATGGAACAGCATCGGCAGAATCCGAGCTGCGCGAACTGCCACCTGCAAATGGACGCCCTGGGCTTCGCCCTGGAAAACTTCGACCCCATCGGCGGCTATCGCACGCAGGACGGCAACTTCCCCATCGACGCCGCGGGAACCTTGCCCGACGGCACGGCATTCGACGGACCCGCGGACCTGAAACGCGTGCTGCGCCAGCGCCGCGAACTGTTCGCTCGCTGCCTGGCCGAGAAGCTGTTGGTCTACGCGCTGGGGCGAGGATTGGAGTATTATGATACCAGAGCCCTGGACAAGATCGTCCAGGATCTGCAAGCGGCGGACTACCGGTTTTCCTCCCTGGTCGTGGCAATCGCCCGCAGCGAACCGTTTGGAAAGCGCCGCGGATAGAAGACTTGGACGGGTCTGAGGGACTGACAAGTGGGATGGGCGTTAGTGCGGGGTCTGGCGGGTGGATGACGGAGGCAGATTGAAGATTGCAAATTGCAAATTGACGAATGACAACTGACGAATGACAACTGACAACTGACGAGGAACACAGCGCGATGCCGAATACGATTTCTCGCCGGACGATGCTGCAAGGCCTGGGCGTGGCCATTTCTCTGCCGTGGCTCGAAGCCATGGGCACTCGCGTGGCCTGGGCCGAAGCGGGCGGCGGCCAGACGGCCGCTCCCAATCGACTGGCGTTCCTGTACGTGCCCAACGGCAAGAACATGGCCGACTGGACACCGCCGTCCGAGGGCTCGGACTTCGAGCTGACGCCGATCCTGCAGCCGTTGGCGCCGGTCAAGGACCAGGTGCAGGTGTTGACTGGGCTGACCGCCGACAAAGCCCGGCCGCACGGCGACGGCGGCGGCGAT
The DNA here is from genome assembly GCA_024102795.1 of Pirellulaceae bacterium. GTDB lineage: Bacteria > Planctomycetota > Planctomycetia > Pirellulales > Pirellulaceae > JAGFJK01. The sequence goes on along the minus strand of JAGFJK010000327.1, from coordinate 16,906 downwards.
CACGCGCGAGCTCTGGCCGCCTTCCTGACCGGCACACAGGCCCGCAAGACCGATGGCACCGACATCCGCAACGGGATCTCGGTGGACCAGGTCGCCGCCGCTCGGCTGGCCGATCGCACTCGGCTGCCGTCCCTGGAAATCGGCTGCGAGCAAGGCGCGATGGCCGGCAATTGCGACTCCGGCTACAGTTGCGTCTACTCGTCGACCATGTCCTGGCGCTCCGCGACTCAGCCATTGCCCAAGGAAGTCAATCCCAAGACGGTCTTCGAGCGGTTGTTTGCCACCGTCCCCGACGCCCAGCGGCAGCAGCGCGACCAGCGGAGGCTGAGCATCCTGGACTTCGTCCGCGAGGATTCCAAGGATCTCGCGCAGCAACTGGGGATCAACGACCGCCGCAAGCTGGATGAGTACTTCACGGCCATTCGCGACATCGAACAGCGGATCGAACGAGCGGCGAAACTGCCGCCCGTGCAGACGCCCGAGTACGCTCAGCCGCAGGGCATCCCGGCGGCCTACGAGGAGCATATCCGGCTGATGTGCGACCTGCTGGCGCTGTCGTTCCAGGCCGACGTGACGCGGGTCTGCACGTTCGTGCTGGCCAACGAGGGCAGCAACAAGCCGTACCCGTTCATCAACGTGGCCGAAGGCCATCACGACCTGTCGCACCACGGCAACGACGAAGCCAAGAAGGCCAAGATCCGGGAGATCAACATCTTCCACGTCAAACAACTGGCATACCTGCTCGAAAAGCTTCGCAACACGCCCGAAGGCGACGGCACGCTGCTGGACCACTGCATGATTGCCTACGGCAGCGGCAACTCCGACGGCAACCGGCACAATCACGACGATCTGCCGATCCTGCTGGCCGGCGGCGGCTGCGGGACGCTCAAGCCGGGCCGCCATGTGCGTTATCCCAACGAAACGCCGCTGGCCAACTTGTGGCTGGCGATGCTCGATCGAGTGGACATCGAGATGCACCAGCTTGGCGACAGCACCGGAGCGCTGCCGGGCCTGGCGTAGATGCGAAGGTCGGAGTGCGGAGGTCGGAGTGCAAATTGCAAATTGCAAATTGCAAATTGCAAATTGCGGATTGCGGATTGCGGATTGCAAACTGACAACTGACTGCTGACAACTGACAAGGCCCGGAGGATCGCCTCCGGGCCTTGCGCTTCACCCCGCCAATCAGTCCACTGGTTGCCGCGAGCTTTACGCACGTTCGCCGGTGGCCACGTCCGCAGCGATCAGATCCAGGAGATCGTCCAGTTGCTGGTCCTCGTCGGCCGGAGCGACCGCCAACTGGCTGAACAGTTGTTCGCGCTGGGCTCGGGCGCGGTCCATTGCCGGGAGGTCCGACGGCGGCAGATGGTTGGGCTGCCCAGCCAGGTCCGTCGCCACCACCTGGTGCCGCTCGCCCTCGCCGGCGATCGACCCCGCGGCCACCAGCGGCGTGGACCGTCCGCCACTGTTCAAGTGGTTGATCACGCTCAGGGCGTCGGCGGGCGTGAGCCGTCCGTCGCCGTTGGCGTCCAGCAGCGCGTCGCCTCGCCGCCGCAGTTCGGGCAGCAGGCCGGAGCCTTGGGAGTTGATGGCGTTGACGACGTGCAGCACGTCGACGGGGGTCACCTTGCCATCGCCGTTTACGTCGACCGACTGCATCGGGTTCGTCCAGCCATGCAGTGAACGCACTTCGGCGCCTTCGGACTGCAGATCCCATCCCAGGGGACCGGAGCTGCGGCTGAGGCTGACTCGCGTCTCGCCGCGGAAGCTGTCGCTGGCCAGGAACGACGCGGTCAGCAACGGTTCGGTCAGCTCGCCGCTGGTCCAGCGGCCTTGCTGCGTGTCGGACCAGGCGACCAGCACGTACATATCAGTTGCGGGGTCCTGGTCGTGGTCCAGGTCGTCGGCCTGCGGCTGTCCCACGGCCACCAGGTTGTTGTCCAACGTACCTCGGACGGACTCCAGTTGCAGGTCGGCCGAGTTGTAATGCAGTCGCAGGCCGAGTCCGGACGCGGGCTGGCCGCCGGCTTCCTGATCGTAGCCCACTTGCAACTCGATCCGTTCGCCTGGCGCGGCTTCCCAGCGTGCGGGCGAGGTGGTCAGTTGCTGAGCGGCGTCGTCACCCGTTGCCGTGGTCGCGCCTGGCGAGTCGGGCTGGAACTGGTCCAGGAAATCAGCCACCTGGTCGGCCGTGGTGCGGGAGCCGGCCAGCGGCAGGCCGGTGACCAGCGACGGGCCGCGGAATCCGAACAGGTAGCGCAGAATCAGGTTGCCGTCCGTGGCGGCGTCGGCGGCGCCGTTGCCGTCGACATCCAGCATCGAGCTGCGCGCTCCGGCCAGATACGATTCGACCTCGGCGGCGGTGATCCGCGTGCCTTGGGGATCGGCCGTGCCCAGCACCAGCGCGTCGCCGCGGACGCCGGACAGGTAGCGGACGATCATCATGCCGTCGCTCAGCGCGTCGGCCACGCCGTTGCCGTCCACGTCCAGCGTGGCCGGGCTGGCGAACTGCACGTTGATCGGTTCCGAGGCAAACGTCTGCCGCGGGTCGTGCGACGAACTGCTGAAGCGGATGGCAGTGCTCGAGCCGGCGGCGGCGTGCTCAGACACCTCGAAGCGGGCCGTGAACAGACTGGTCACACCGGCCTGTCCCGGCCAGTTGCCGTTCAGCACGTCGGCCCAGGCAACCGTCACGAATTGGTCGGTGGCCGGATCGTGGTCGAAGTCCTGGCTGTCGGCCTGCGGACCTTGCGTGGCGATCAGACCGTGAGGCAGCAGGCCCTCGAACTGTTGGAAGGTCAAGGCCGACGAGTCGAAGTGCAGCCGCAGTCCCAGTCCCTGGGCGGCTTGCGGCGACTGGTATTGCACGCCGACGTCCAGCACGCCGCCCGGCGCGGCGCTGAGCTGCGACTGGCTGCCGCTGACGAACTGCTCGGCGGCCGGAGCCGAACGGCCGTCGATGGCCACCGACTGCACGTCCAGCTCGAAGCCGATCGCCGACTCGCCCGTGAAATTCACCCGAGTGCCGTCGCCCAACTGTTCCGTGGCCAGGAAGTTGGCGGTGAACAGGCGAGCGGGCAGGTCGGCGGGCCAGTTACCGTTGATGTCGACCCACAGCAGGTTGACGTAGCGGTCGGTGCTGGGATCGTTGTCCAGGTCGCGCGTATCGTGGCTGACTTGCTGGCCGGCGCTGCCGCTGCCCAGCAGGTTGGTCAGTTCGCGGTACTGCAGCTTGGACGAATCGAAGTGCATCCGCAGGGTCAGACCGGCCGTCCGCTGCGCGTTGCTGGTATCGTAGCGGACGTCGAACTGAACCAGGTCGCCGGCGGCGGCTTGCAGTTCGGCCGGCGAGGGAGTGATGTTTTGCGAGGCGGCCGAGGCGGCGGCCAGCAGCGAGTCGCTGAGCCGCTGGAGTGCCGACGCCGGCCCCCGGAAGCCGTCCAGGAAAGCGATGATCTCCGACGCCTCGTCGCGCGACGCGCCTTGGGCCACGGCGCCGCCGGTGAGTGCCGAGCCGCTGAAGCCCGCCAGGTAACGCAGCAGCAGGATCCCGTCGCTCAATGCGCTGGCCGAACCGTTGCCGTCCACATCCAGCATGGATTGGCGGCCGGCGTCCAGGTAGGCGATGATGTCGTCGGCCGTGGCGCGAGTTGCTCCGTTGCCCACGGCGCCGCGCGTCAGCGCCTCGCCGCTGAAGCCCGCCAGGTAACGGATCGCCAGAATGCCGTCGCTCAAGGCCCGCAAGGTTCCGTCGCCGTCGATGTCCAGCGTGATGGCCGGACCGGCCGTGACCTCGATCGGCTCGCCGCGGAAGTCGTGCGAAACGGAACTTTCGCCGGTGAAACGGATCGGCGTGCTCGCGCCGCTGTTCAGCGTGCCTTGCAGGGCGAAGACCACCGTCACCAGGTCGGCGGGCAAGGCCGTGTTGGGCCAGTTGCCGTTCAGGTCGGCCCACAGCAGGTTGACGAAGCGGTCGGTGGCCGGATCGCGATCCAGGTCATTGCGGTCCTCGTGCACCTGGTGCGAGTTGAACCCGGCCAGCGCCCCGGACAGTTCGCTGAACTGCAGCTTCGACGAATCGTAATGCACTCGCAGCGTCAGTCCGGTCAGCGTGTTGTCGCCGTCGGTCACGTCGTATCGCAGCGGCACGCGGACCGTCCCGCCGGCCGTCGGATGCACTTCGGAGCTCACGCCGCGGACGACCTGGAACGGGCCGTCGCTCGGTGGCTCGGCCTGCACGCTCAGCGTCACCGTGGCATCGTCCTGCAGTTGGCCGTCGCTGACGCGGTAGACGAACGAGTCGCTTTGGCCCGAACCGTTGTGCTGGTAGGTGAAGCTGCCGTCGGTGCGGAGGGTGAGCGTCCCGTGGCGGACGTCGGTGACCAGCGACAAAACGCTCAGCGCGTCGCCGTCAGGGTCCCGGTCGTTGGCCAGCACGCCGCTGGCGGCCGAGACGTTCAGCGTCTGCCCGTTCTGCAGGTCGTAGCGATCGTTGACGGCGTCGGGCGGATCGTTCGATGGCTGGCTGGTGGGACGATCGCCAAAGTCGGCGCCCACCCAGTGCTGCACTTCGCCGATGTCCAGCACCCAGATCACGTCGCCGCTGGTTTCGCCACCGCCCGACCCGCCGCCCCCGTCGTCGCCGCCCAGGCCGCCGGGGATCCGCGAGTCGACCCAGTCGTAGAACGAGGCGACGCGGGTGTAGATGCCGTATTTGTCGGGCTGAGCGCAGCCTTCGCCCCAACTGACGATGCCCGCCTGGACGAAACCGCCACTGCCGTCGGCGACCACCAGCGGGCCGCCGCTGTCGCCCTGGCAGGAGTCGCGGCCGCCTTGCGAGTAACCGGCGGCCAGCATCGAATCGCTGATCAGGCCGCCGTAGGCCTGCGGCTGGTTGGCGGTCTGGTTCGAGACGATCGGCACGACCACTTCCTGCAGGCGGTCGGGGCTGGAGCCGCCTTGGGTCAAGGCGCCCCAGCCGGTGACGGTGGCCTGGCGGCCGGGGGCGAACAGCGATTGGTCGGCGGCGCTGGCCAGCCGCACGACGGGCTGCTGCGACGGCGAGTCCAACCGCAGCAGGGCGATGTCCGAGCCGTTGACGGTGTTCTGGTAGTTGGCATGGGCGATGATTTGCGTCACGCCGCGCGTTTCGCCCTGGCCGCTGCCGAGTGCATGGCGTCCCAGGATGACTCGCAACTGGGATTCGTCCAGGTTGACTGTCTGACCGCCGCCAACCGGGATATTCTTCACGCAGTGGGCCGCGGTCAGCACCCACTGGTCGTCGATCAGGCTGCCGCCGCAGAAATGCGAAGCCTGGTTCTGCTGGTCGACGTACTGCACCGAAACCATCCAGGGCCACTCGCCGGGCGTCGCCTCGTTGCCGCCGACGATGCGTTCGAATTCAGCTCGCGCCAGGTCGATCGTGTCGTGGTTGGATTCCGCCTGGTTGGTGGCTTCCGGCGGAGCCTGCAGGTGCCCGTGCGCCGGCGTGTCATCGGCCAGCACGTGCAGGCTCGAACCGCCGCCGGTCGCCTGCCCCCGGCTGGCCACTTGCCGGTACTGTTCCGAATCGACGGCGTCGATGCCGCGGGCGGCCGCGTTGCTCAGCCGCGGATAGGTCTGTTCCCAGCCCTGGGGCAGCAGATGGCCAACGTAGTAGCGGCCGTTGGCCAGGCCCTGGAACGAGTAGCTGCCGTCGTTGGCCGTGGTCAAGCGCGTCTCGCTGCTGTCGAGCTGGCCGTTGTTGTTCTGGTCCAGATAGACGGTCCAGCCGGCCAGCGGCTGCTCGTTGCTGTCGAAGTTGCCGTCGCCGTCCGTATCGTTCCAGACGCGGCCGTCGATGCGGCCCGTGTTGCCCGTCCCGCCACCACCACCACCACCGCCGCCACTGCTGCGGAACGCGCCGCTGCCCTCAATCGCGTATTGTCCGACGATGCCGTACTGGCCGCTGCCGGCGATGGTCAGCGTGTAATTGCCCGCGGACAAGGTGCCGGTGATCACGGCGCCCAGCGAGTCCTGCGGATCGCCGCTGGTGACCACCTGGCCATTGGAGTCGCGCAGCGTGACGTGGATGTTCAAGTTGGGTCCGGCGGCCAGGGGAGAAACCTGCAGACTTATCTCGCCGCCGTCAAAGCCGAACGAGAAGACGTCCACGTCGTCCATGCGTTCGATGATGCCCTGCGCGGTGGCCGTGCTGCCGCTGACCGTCAAGGGGCGAGCGGTGCCGGGCGTGTTGGGGTGGTCGTCCTGGCGATAGCCGAAGCCGTTCAGCTGCCCGGCGATGATCGCCATGTCGTCCTGGTAGTTGTTGGGACCCTGGGAGTTCGGGCCGTTGTACCAGGTGGTGACCGTCTTGTTGTAGCTGTTCCCCATGATCGGGGCCCAGACGCTGTTGCCCGAATAGTATTCCTCAACCTTTTGTCCCGACTGGTTGTAGGCACTCTGATGATGCAACCCCAGACCGTGCCCCAGTTCGTGCGACGTGACTTCGGCGGTGTCTTCCGGATCGATTGTGAACGCGTAGACCACGTTGGGGATCGCGCTGGTGAAGCTGTTCACGTATCCGACGCCGCCGGCCGGCCCGCCGCCCTGCGGTTCGAACCAGTCGCGGTAGCTGCCGCCAATCGCCGCTCGCAGGCTGACGCCGTTGGCGAAACTGGACGGCTCGACCGTCGAGACGTTGACGTTGAACGGAGCGTAGTCCTCGGCGACGCGCCGCCAGATGTTGGTGATCGCGGTGAGTTCGGCGTCGCTGAACGTCGTGCGGTCGCCGTCCATGTCCCAGGCGGGCGTCAGGACGTTGCGGAACGTGCCCCAGGTGGGTTCGTAGTGGCCGTCGAAGTCCAGGTACAAGGTGACGCCGGCGCTGGGGTTGCTGTTCAGGCGGGGTACGCTGCTGAGCGGATGGCCGGCGCGCTGCGGACCAAGCACGCTGGGCTCCGGCCGCTCGTCGGTGGCCCAGTAGGGGTCCGCGTAGAACGAATGTTCCTGGCCGTCGACCGCATGCCGCTCGAAGCCCGCGTCGACGTGCCCCATTTCGGCTGCATGGTGGTGATGGTCGCCGTGGTCGTGGGTGTCGTGGGCGAAGGGCGAGGGCAGGTCGAAGTCGGCGGCCATCAACTGCCGGGCCTCCAGGGACTCGAACAGCATCCCGGGGCGGGGGGACGCCGAGCGGGAGCGGCGGCGGCTGGAGGGGCGGCGGCTGGCGTGGTGGCAGGGTGACAGGGGGCGGCTGATGGGGTGGCGGCTGGTCATCGTTATGGGCCTCGAACAAGGTGACTGGGGGGGTGAAGGATTCCCGTACTGGCGAGGTTGACGGGCGCCTCACTTTGCCCCCGAATAGGCCCTTGGCAGTCCGCTGTGACACGCTCCGGAAAAATTTTGGCGAGCGGCGGGCGTCAGCCCGCTGTTTCTCGCACACCCGACGCCTGGCCTGCTAAAAAGTGGCTGTGCAGCCGGGAGAGCTTTCGGGTGGGATCGGTTCCATGCCCGTCTGGCTCCCGCCCCGGCTTCGAGATCGTGCAGCTCTTGAGTTGTTTGGGGTATCGAACTTGGAATGATGAACCAATGGTCAGCTCGACTTCGCCGAGCCCCCCTCACAATACTTCTGGCCCCCTCCCCGCTTCGGGGAGGGCTGGGGAGGGGCCTGCGGGACTATGGAACAAAGCCATTCGCTCAGTTCGCACGTGGCCAGTCGCGGGGCGCGGATTTTGGACGAGTCGAGCACCAATTTGAGGAGCTGAATTCTTGAGTGTGACAGATGTTGGGTGATTCCATCGGGTGCCAGCGGCATCATAACAGGGCGCACAAGAGCCCCTCCCCAACCCTCCCCGGAAGCCGGGGAGGGGGCCAGAGGGATTTCCAGGGGGGAGCGCTCGCCGAAGCGGAAGCCGTCCAAGTTTCCCTCAGCAAGACAACTCAAGAGCTGAACGATCTCGAAATCGGGGAGACAGCCAGATAGGCATGGAACGGATCTCGCCCGGCAAATCACCAGGCTGCCCCAGCTCGTTTTAGCAGGCCACCCGATGCCTGCCCGACACCGAAAAACTTTTTTTGAAATGAGCCGGTGGATTGCGGTAAGCTGGCGGGCCGAGTCACCTGTGCACTGAGGGAGCCTGCGATGGATACTGACCGGAACCTGCTGTTCGGCGTGCTGGCGTTCCAGGCCGAGTTGATCGACGCCGAGCGGTTTGCGGAGGCGTGCGGTCGTTGGGCGGCGGCCAAGAACCGGCCGCTGGCCGAAATCCTGGTGGAGGGCGGCTGGATCGAGGAGTCCGACCGGCTGGCGGTGGATCATCTGGTCGGCGCCCGGCTGCGGCGGCACGGGGGCGATGCGGCCCGGTCGCTGGCCGCCTCCTGCCACCTGGAGGCCCGCCAGATCCTGGCGGCGCTGGAGGACACCCAGGTGCGGCAATCGCTGGCCGAGTGGTCGACGGATTCCGGCGAGCCGATGGTGGCCACGCTGGTCCATCCGCTGGAAGCCAGCGCGCGGTACGTGCGTTCGCGGGTCCATGCCCAAGGCGGGCTGGGCCGAGTCTGGGTCGCTCGCGATCGCCACCTGGGCCGCGACGTGGCTTTGAAGGAACTGCTGCCGCAGCGGGCGGGCAGCGCCGAGTTGTCGGCGCGGTTCGTCGCGGAGGCCCGGATCACGGGTCAACTGCAGCATCCGGGCATTGTCCCGGTGTACGACCTGGTGGCGGCGGACGAGGGCGAGCGGACGGCGTACTACACGATGCGTTTCGTGGGCGGCCGGACGCTCAGCGAAGCGATCCGCTCGTACCATCAGCAGGCGCAAGCGAGTGGCCGCGACCGGTTGCAACTGCGGGACCTGCTGGGAGTCTTCGTGTCGGTGTGCAACGCCGTGGCCTACGCCCACGCGCGGGGCGTCACGCACCGCGACTTGAAGGGCTCGAACGTCGTGTTGGGAGATTTTGGCGAGGTGATTGTGCTGGACTGGGGGCTGGCCAAGGCCCGCGGCGAGGCGGATACGGCCAGCGGCGAGACCGAATCGGCAGCGGGCGGGCAACCGCGCGTGCAGCTTGCGGACGTCGGCGCGGACCAGACGCAGCGGGGACGCGTGTTGGGCACGCCAGGATACATGTCGCCCGAACAAGCGCAGGGGCGGCACGACCAGGTGGGACCGGCCAGCGACATCTACAGCCTGGGCGCCGTGCTGTACGAGATCCTGGTCGGCGAGCCGCCGTTTCACGCCGGCTCGGCCGAGGACATCTTGCGGCAGGTGGTTGCAGACACACCCGCGGCGCCGCGCAGCCGTTGGGTCCAGTGCCCGCCGGCGCTGAATGCGATCTGCCTGAAGGCGCTGGAACGGGAGCCGGCGCAACGCTACGCCACGGCAATCGAACTGGCCGACGACGTGCGGCGCTGGCTGGCGGACGAACCGGTGTCGGTGTATGCCGAACCGCTGGTCCAGCGGCTGGCCCGCTGGTCGCGGCGGCACCGCACGCTGGTCACGTCGGCCGCGGCGCTGCTGCTGACAGCGCTGGTCGGTGTTTCACTGGGCCTGGTGGCGGTGAAGCGCGAGCAGCTCAAGACCGAACAGGCGCGGCAGCGGGCCGAAACCAACCAGCAACTGGCCCGCGGCGCCGTCGATCGGTTCCTGGTGCAGGTCTCCAGCAACGTGCTGCTGAACGAACCGGGCTTGCAGGCTTTGCGCCGGCAACTGCTGGAGTCGGCCGTGGAGTATTTTCAGCAGATCGCCGACAACGCCCAGGGCGACCCGGCCGCCCGCATCGACCTGGCCACCGCCTACGGCCGCCAGGCCCAGTTGCGGTTTGAGCTGGGGGAGATCGAGAAGGCGTTCGAATTGAACGAGCGGGCTCGCACGTTGCTGATGCCGCCCGAGGGCCAGCAGATCCGGGACGGCACGCAACTGACGTACATGGCGATGACGTACCACAACCAGGCGACGTTCCATAGTGCCGTGGGCGACTGGGCGAAGGCCGCGCATTGCTTCCAACTGGCGCTCGAGATGCGGTCGAAGCTGGTGGAGTTCAATCCGGACAATGCCGAACTACGGCGGTTGCTGGCGGCCGACTACACGGGAGTCGGCGCGAACCTGCAGGAGACGGGTCAATTCACGGAGGCGCTGGCCGCCTATGAAAAGGCCCGGCAGTTGCTGGAGGTGACGGGCGGCGAGAATTACTACCCGGAGCAGTACCAGTCGGACCGGAGCAATGTGCTGCACAACCTGGCGTTGATTTACCGCGAGCTGAATCAGGTCGGCGTGTCGCGGGAGGCGTTTGACGAGGTGATTCGGCAGCAGCGGCAGCTTCTGGAGCGAAACCCGGGTGACCTGCACCTGTCCAACCATCTGATTCGCAGCCTGGTGGAGCGGGCGATCTTGCAGCAACACTACCAAGGGCAGCTCGAGTCGGCGCGCGACGGCTACCTGGAGGCGCTCGACATGGCCCGCACGCTGTCCCGGCAGAATCCGCTGGTCGGCGAGTTTCGCCGCAACATCGCCGCGATCTCGAACAACCTGGGCGCCGTTCATCAGCAGCTCGGTTCACCGGACCAGGCGTTGCAGGCACTCCGCGAGGCGATCGCGGCCTGGCGTGAATTGATCGGCGACTCGCCGCTCAATCGCGAGTACCATGCGGGTCTCTGCGACTCCCTGGGAACCCTGGGCGACTTGTATCGGCAACGGGCCGAGTTCCAACTGGGATTGGACAGCTTCGCCGAGGGCGCGCGGGTGATGCAAGCGCTGCGCGATTCGCATCCCGACGTCCCCAGGTATGCAGTCCGGCACGCCATGCTGACATCCAGCATCGGCTTGACGTACATGAACCAGGCACGTTGGGAGGAAGCGCGACTGCAGTTTCGGAAGGTTGTCGACGGGTTGAATGCGTTGCGGCAAACCGTCGATGAACCGGCCGTCCTCGAATCAATGTATCTGCAGGCCTTACTGGGGCTGGCCGAGGCGACAAGCCGCACGGGTCAGCATGAACAGGCGCTGGAATACTTCCGGCAGGGCTTGGAGCTGGCTCCCGCCGAGCAGCAGGTGGTCTGGTCGATTTATCAGGCAGTGGCCGTGATTCGCCAGGGCGATTACCAGCGCGGGTTGGGCATGATGGAGAACCTGGCACCTCCCGCCGGCGATCCGGCCGCCTGGGCACACGAGCTGGCGTGCATCCACGCGCTGGCCGCCTCGCGCGCCGCCGCCGACGATCCGGCTCAGGCCGCTCGGTTGACCGAGCGGGCGTTGGAGCTGCTGGCCGACGCCCGGCAGTCGGGTTACTATGACCAACCGCTGCCCCGGCACTTCCTGCGAGTGAATCCCGACCTGGACATCCTCCGCGATCGGCCGGAGTTCCAGGAACTGCAACGGGCGATCGAGCCATGACGTCGGAACACGATCCGCATCTGAGCCGGATTACGACGATCTGGACCGACGTGCTGGAGGCGCACGGGGCAAACCAGTCGGCGGCCCGTGCCGCGCAGCAAGCGGTGCTCGAACGCTACTCGGTGGCCATCCACCGTTACTTGTGCAAGGTGCTGGGCGATCCGGACGCGGCGGACGAGGTGTTCCAGCAGTTCGCCCTGCAGTTCGTGCGGCAGGCGTTTCGAAATGCCGATCCGGGCCGGGGGCGGTTTCGCGATTATGTGAAGATCTCCGTGCTCAACCTGGTGCACCGCTATCGCCGCGGCCAGCGCGCCCGACCGCCCGGACTGGACCTGGAACAACTGCCCGAGCAGACCGCGAACCTGGATTTCGACGATGAAGCGGCGCTGGCCGAGAGTGTGCGGGACGAATTGTTGGCGCGGGCCTGGCGCCGACTCGAACAACTGGAAGCCACCACGGGAACGCCCTACCACCGGGTGCTCGCGCTGCGAGCGGCCGATCCGGAGGCGACATCCGACCAACTGGCCGAGCGGCTCAACGCGGCTCGTCCCGGCGAGCCGACCTGCACGCCCGCCAACGCCCGGAAGCTGCTGGAACGGGCCCGGCTGCAACTGGCGACGTACGTGCTGGACGAGGTGGCCAGGACGCTCGACTCGCCCGATCCACAGGAATTGCGGGACGAAGTCCGCGAGTTGGGGTTGTATGCCTACTGCCGCCGAGCGCTCGAGCGGAAGTAGCGTGAGCAGTTGCCGGCCACTACGGACGAACACTAAGTCGTAGTTATGGGAACTACCTCCAAACCAGGGACTTGCGCAAACTCTCGAACATTCGTAGTCATAATCGCAGACCCGAAGCAAAGGGCAGTCGCGGCAATCCATGCGTCATGGTATCCAATCGGCGTACCATTTTGAGATAGTTCCGTTGACAGCGCCGCGTGTTGCCGAGCTACCACCAGACTCACCGGAAGAATGGCGAACTGGGTCAGCAATGCCTCCACGAAACGACTTCTCGCTTCCCGACGTGTCCAAGTGTCAGCACGGTGAACGCCGACCAGTAATTCCGAAGCAGTGACCACGGAGATAAAGGCTGGACGGTCCAACTGGATTAGAGTTTGATCCGTGCTCGGGCTTCTTCGCTCCCAATGAATCAGGACGCCGGTATCAACTACGATTCCCATGGGTCATCGTCCTGCCCGAAAACATTACGACCCTCCTCAACGTCTTTCGCAAATAATTGTGCATCGTCACCCAGAGAAGGGAGTGATACCATCAGGGATGGCAAGTTCTTGACAGTAAGTGGTTCTTTCTTGGGAACCACCTCGGCGATTGCGGTAGGACCATCCGCGATTTCGACCGCCACTTGATCACGGGCAACCGCAACCAAGAACGCGAACAGGCCCGCCATGCGGCGGGCCTGTGGTTCGGTGTGAAGGAGTTGATCGGTGAGCCACGCCGGGTGTCGGCGGGCTACCACATCCATTCCAGACCGAGCGTGAAACCGTGGTAGAAGACGTTGCCGTTGTCGTTGATGAAGGCGACCCGTTCGCCCTGCCCCTGCACGAAGGGAGCGGTCGTGTTGAAGTTCTCGGCACCCAGGGCCACCCCGTCCACGAACAGGAAGTGGTAGCCGCCGCGGATGCTCCAGTGGTAGTTCAACCGCCAGGTCACCGTCAGTTCGGCTTCCGAGATGAAGGCCACATCGTCGCTGGCCAGCATTTCGGTCAGTGGCTCGTTCAGTTCCGCCGCCGCGATGGTGGTCCACTGTTCGGCGTGGTTGCCGAAGATGCCGGCCTTGATTTCGCCGCCGAACCGCAGGCCTGGGATCAAGCAGACCCACAGGTCGCCGCCGACCTGAAAGCCGGTCATGCTGTTGCTGGTGCCGACCTGGTAGTCCATGAATCCGGGGCCGTCCGGCGGGTCCTGCGTGTTCAAGGTCAGGTAGCGGAACTCCTCGTCCAGCTTCAGGTACCGTACGCCGGCCAGCCACGAACCTTGGAGCCGGCAGTTGGGGCCGACCCAGCGGTGCCGGAAGTCGAGCTCCACGGTGTCGAACGTGGAGGAGTACTCGATCCCTTGGAAGCTGGATTGATCCGTGTCCACAAACCCCAGGAACGGATTCGACCCGTAGTCGCTGAGCACCGAGAACAGTTCGTTCAGGTCGCTGGTCGCCGACGCCGAGGCTGCCCAGTTGAAGGTGCCCATGTAGCCGAACTCCAGGCTGCCGCCGGGGTGCAGTTGTAAAGCCGTCCGCACTCGGAACCCCGTTTCCGGGTCGTCAAAATTCAGATTGTCGGTGCTCAGCACGATCAGCGGTTCGCCCAAGCCTCGCGGTCCGTCCGAGGTAAAGCCCTGGAACCGGCCGGAGTTCTCGCGTTTCAGAAAGACCGCTTCGGCGAAGATGTCAAACCTGCGCTGGGAACAGCAGCCGCCTTCGCCGTAGGGCAGCAGGTACCGTAACAACCCGTGCAGGCGGAAGTGATCGTCGCCCACGTCGGTGCCGTGCATCGGACCGCCCGCCAGACCATGGCCCAACAAGCCGCAGCCTTGGCAACCGGCACCTCCGCAGGCATTACAGGGTCCCTGCATCATCGGGCCGGCCGGCATCCCCTGGTGCATCATCCCCTGCTGCATGGCCAGTTCGGGCGGCATCCCCGGTCCCGCGCCCAGGTAGCCCGCCTGCATTCCGGGAAACGGTGCTCCCGGCGGCATCATCATTTCGGAACCCGGCATCGCGCCGGGGTAACCCGCCGGCTGCGCCATGGCTCCCGGCGGCATCATACCCGGCGGGTACATCCCAGGATGCATCATGCCCGGCGGCATCATGCCGGGATGCATCATGCCAGGCGGCGCCATGCCAGGCGGCGCCATGCCAGGCGGCATCATGCCTGCCGGAGCATATGCTCCCGGGCCCTGCATGGCCAGCGGATACTCGGCACCGGGTGGATAACCGGGCGGAGGCGGGCCGTAGGCCGCCGGACCGGCGGATGCTCCGTACTGCGGCGCGATCGGCCCAGTCTGAGCCGACAGGTTGGCCGCCGGAGCCATCGCTCCGGCGATCCCCAGCAGAGTCAAGATCCATGACCTCTGGATTCTCATCAGTGTCTCTCCGCGGCACAAATGGAATCGTGATGGACAACCGCCTGGTTGTCCTGCCGCTTGCCTCACGTTGGCGTGCTCCCGCAGATCGGAGTCCCGCCTGCTGCAAATTCGTGATTTCCCGCCCGACTCAACATATCGGCTGCTACAAAGCGCAAAACCAGCAGGTTCTGCTCTGCCGGATTACTCACCATAATCGGCAGAGTCGCGCGGGAAATCCTGCATTTCCGGCAAAATCAAACCCCGCGGACTTCAAGCTGGCAAAGCTGGGCATCCAGGTTGGCCTGGCGTCCGCGTGGAGGCGTCACGCCGGCCGCCTGGTTGACGGGCCCGGGACCGCTTGGGCCCTGGCACTGGGGCAGGCGCTTGCGATGTTCCCGGAAGGCTGCGACAATCAACGACAAGGCGACGCCGGAAGAGAAACAGGGGGCTGACGCCCCCCGCTCGCCTGGAGTATTCCGTCCAGGCGGCGACGATCGAGGGCAAGTCGAGGCCGGACGAGAAACAGGGGGCTGACGCCCCCCGCTCGCCTGGAGTGTTCTGTCCAGGCTGCGACAATCAACGACAAGGCGACGCCGGAAGAGAAACAGGGGGCTGACGCCCCCCGCTCGCCTGGAGCGTTCCGTCCAGGCGGCGATAATCGAGGGCGAGGCAAGACAGGAAGAGAAACAGGGGGCTGACGCCCCCCGCTCGCCAGGAGCGTTCCATCCTGGCGGCGACGATCGAGGGCGAGGCAAGACAGGGCGGACACTCGTTGGTTTTCCGAGGCGGCGCGGCATGAGCACGGCGAAGATGGTCAAGGATTGCGGTTCGTATCTTTCCTTGCTGGAGCAGAGCGGACTGCTGACGGACGACGAGCTGTCCAGCGCTCGAGCCGCCGGCGAGCGGGCCTCGGACGCGAAAAGCCTGGCCCGCGAACTGGTCAAACGGCAGTTGCTGTCCTCCTGGCAGGCCGCCCAACTGCTCGGTGGATGGACCGGCTTGGTCATTGGTAAGTACAAGCTGTGCCGTCAGTTAGGAAAGAGCGACGTCGGCCGGGTCTATCTGGCGCAACATGCCCAGATGGTTCGCCAGGTAGCACTCAAGACCTTATCCCGCCGGTTTACCAGCGACCCGGAAGTGGTGGAGCGTTTTTTGGCGGACGCCCGGGCCGCGGCCACCTTGGATCACCGCAACATCGTGCATGTCTACGACGTGAACAGCGCCGACGATCGCTTTTACCTGGCGATGGAGTACGTCGACGGTCGCGACCTGCAGGGCCTGGTGGAAGAACATGGCCCCCTTTCGCCGGCGGACGCGGCCAGTTGCATCCGGCAGGCCGCCGAGGGGCTGGAACACGCCCACCAGCGCGAGATCTGTCATGGGGATTTGAACCCGACCAACATCATGCGGGATCAAGCGGGCGGTATTAAGCTGCTCGGCCTGGGTTTGGGCCGCCTGATTGTCGCTCCAGAGGGTGCCGCGGATTCGAGTAACGGGCATGCGGCCTGGCTGCCGCCGGAGCAGCGGGAATCGCCCGGGCCGCCCAGCGTCGAGGCGGATCTTTACGCGCTGGGAGCGTCCTTGTATTACCTGCTGACCGGCCGGCTGCCGACTTTGGAGCACGGGGCCAGGGACCTGCTGAAACGGCGGCCCGAATTGCCTGAGGACCTGGCCCGGATCTGTGCCCGTGCGATGGCCCGTGATCCGGCCAAGCGGTTTTCGTCGGCGGCCCAGTTGAAACAGTCCTTGGACCGCTGGCTGGAAGAAAACCCGGCGGCCGAAGTCGAGGAACGGGTGGAGGAAGTGACTCCGCTGGAACCGGTTGAGGAGGTTGACGCCCAGCCCGAAGTGGGCGAATTGTTCACCTGGTCACCCGGCAAGCCGGCGGCCGAAACCGAAACGCCCCGTCTGCGCCGCGCCAAGCCGCTGGCACCCGCGGAGAAACCCGCGACAGCCGATCAGCCTGCCTCAAAAAGGGCGAATCCCACCGCTGGTAAGTCGGTTCCGGCCGGTAAGCCGTCGAAGTCGGAGGCTGAAGCACCGGCCAAGGCGATGCCGTCTGGCTCGCAGCCCAAGACGCCGAAGTCCGCGTCCGGCGGCGCGAAGTCCGCCTTACCGCTGGGATTGTTGATCGGAGCCGGAGCGGGAGGCGTGCTGCTGGTTGGATTGCTCAGCGTCTTGACATTCGTATTGCTCGGCGGCTTCGGCCGCTCGCAGGTCGCCCAGAGCGACACGCAGGCCGCCGCGGACAGTCAGGAACCAGGCGTGGATCCGCTGGAGTCGGGCGATTCGCTGGAGTCCGGTGATCCGCTGGAGTCCGGTGATCCGCTGGAATCGGGGGGGGCGAAGGCCACCGAACCCGCGATGGGCGCCGCGCAGCCCGCGGCCAGTGATCTGGCGGCCACGCAGCCGGGAGCCGGGGCACCCGCGCCGGCCAATCCGATTCAGCCGGCACCGTCTGGAGCGGAAG
>JAGFJK010000308.1 GCA_024102795.1 Pirellulaceae bacterium | reverse complement strand
CAGGCCGCGCTGGCCTTGGCCGTGGTCGCCGGCCCGCGCCCGCCGGAGTTCCCGGCGCTGGCAAGCCCGAACCAGGCCTTGCGGTTCGGCGGCACGGGCCACTACCTGGCGGTGGACGACCCCGGCGCCTCAAGTGCCCTGGACTTCGCCCAGGGCGATTCCCTGACGATCGAAGCCTGGATACAGCCTGGCCCGATGAAGTCCGGGCAGTTTGGCTATATCGTGGGCAAGGGGCGCACCGGCCGGCCGGGGATGCCGGCCGATAACCAGAACTACGCTCTGCGCGTGCAGGCACTGGGCGGCGGGGCGGGACTGAGCTTCCTGTTTCGCAGCGCCGGGCCGAAGCCGGGTTGGCACCGCTGGACCAGCGGCGCCGAAATCGCCATTGGCGATGGTTGGCATCACGTCGCGGTCAGCTACACGTTCGGCGATCCACAAAGCATTCGCGGCTATGTGGACGGCCGGCCCGTGAAGGGCAAGTGGGACATGGACGGCCCGACGGACCAGCCACCGGTGGTCGATGACGATCAGCTCTGGATCGGTTCCTCGATGGGAGGCCAGGCGGCCAGTTCGTTTCAGGGCGAGTTGGACGAGGTGGCCATCTATCGTCAGGCGCTGACCGCGGAGCGGATTCAGGCCCGTTTCCGCTACGTGCCGCCCCCGCTGGAGCTGGACGTGGCCGAATTGCCCGAGCGGGGCGTGCGGGTGCAGATTTTCGAGGGTCTGCCGGATCGCACCTCCTGGGAATTCCGCCCTCCGCGGCAAACCGACAGCTACGAAGCGCCAGGCTTCGCGTTCCTGGGAGTTCCCAAGAAATACTCATCTCGCGGCATCCACGTGGACCGCAGCAGCCCGTTCCTGTTGCGGGCCAGCGGGCGAGTTACTCTGCCGCCCGGACCGCAGCGGTTGCTGGTCCGCTGCCGGAATGCGTCGCGGGTGCTGCTGGACGGACGGCAAGTGCTGGCCACGGATTTCCACCGCATCAGCGGCGAGGCGCATGGGAAGGTGTTCGAACTGGATGCCAGCCTGGCTCCCAACATCCGTCCCTTGCGGCGCGGGGACACGCAGAGCGTGGTCGCGATCGAAGGCGATGGCCAACCGCATCTGATCGTGTTCGAGATGATTGTGGGAGGGCGCGACCATCGTCCCGACCTGGGGGAAACGGGGCTGTTCGTCGCTCCGCCGGACGACGACTTCCGGCTGCTGAGCGACCAGTTGGACGTGCGGCTGACGCGTGACGAGTGGCCGGGATACCTGTTCGAACATCGCCAGTGGCTGCTGGACCTGGACGCTGGCCGCCGGCAGCAGGCCGGGGCCGAGGAAACGGCGTATTGGCAGTGGCGGCATGAACTGGCGCGGCAGCAGGCCGCCGCCTGGCCGCCGGTGGTGGTACCGGAGTTGCCCGCCGGCATGCCCGCGCACAACGCCATCGATCACTATGTCGCAGCGCGCTTGGCGCAAGCCGGGGCGGACCCCACGGAGCCGGTCGACGACCTGGCGTTCCTGCGGCGATTGAGCCTGGACACGATCGGCCTGGTGCCGACCGAACAGCAAATCGAGCAGTTCCTGGCGGACCCGGCCCAGCGGCGGCGGGAGCTGGCCATCGAGCGGCTGCTGAACGATCCGGGCTGGGCGGACCATTGGGTTGGCTACTGGCAGGACGTGCTGGCCGAGAACCCGAACATCATCAACCCCACGCTGAACAACACGGGCCCGTTCCGCTGGTGGATCCACGAGTCGTGGCTGGACAACAGGCCGCTGGACCGGTTCGTGACCGAGCTGGTGCGGATGGAGGGCAGCGAATACTACGGCGGTCCGGCAGGCTTCGGCGTGGCCACTCAGAACGACCTGCCGATGGCGGCCAAGGCCCACATCCTGGGCCAGGCCTTCCTGGGACTTAACATGAAGTGCGCTCGCTGCCATGACGCACCATTCCACGACTACACCCAGGAGGATCTGTTCAGCCTGGCAGCGATGCTCAAACGCGCTCCGGAAACGGTGCCCGCCACCAGCAGCGTGCCGGGCGCCGCCGATGGGACGCGCTCGCTGCTGATCAGTGTCAGTCTGAAGCCGGGCGACAAGATCGCTCCGCAGTGGAGCTTCTCGGAGCTGATGCCGGAGCGGATACCGGACGGGGTGCTGCGCGGCGAGCCGGATACGCGCGAGCGGCTGGCGGCCCTGATCACGCTGCCGGACAACCGCCGCTTCGCCCAGGTGCTGGTCAACCGGCTCTGGCAGCGGTACCTGGGGCGCGGTTTGGTGGAGCCGGTGGACGATTGGCAAGACGCCCAGCCGACGCACCCGGAGCTGCTCGATTATCTGGCTCGCGAACTGGTCACGCACAATTACGACGCCAAACATATCGCTCGGCTGATCTTCCAATCGCATCTCTACCAGCGCCAGCCTCGGGCGGCGGAGGCGGGCGAACCGGATTTGCTGGCCGGACCTTGGCCGCGGCGGATGTCGGCCGAGCAATTGGTGGATTCGCTGTTCGTCGTGTCGGGCAAGCCGTTCGACGCGGGACCAATGAACATCGACATCGACGGCGCCCGGTCCTACAAGTCTTCGCTGGACCTCGGCGTGCCGACGCGAAGCTGGCATTTCGCGTCGCTGTCCAACGAACGCGATCGCCCCAGTCTGGCGTTGCCGTTCGCCCAGCCGTTTGTCACCCTGCTGGAAACGTTCGGCTGGCGCAGTTCGCGGCAGGACCCGCTGACGCGGCAGGCCGAGGAACCCAATCCGCTGCAGCCGGCGATTCTGGCCAACGGAGTGCTCGGCCGGCGGACCGCCACGCTTTCGGACAACAGCGGGCTTGCGCGGCTGGCCCTGGAGGATCTGCCTCTGGAGCGGTTGGTCGAACGGGTATTCCTGCGGATTCTGTCGCGGTTGCCGAGCGAGTCGGAGCGAGCGATCTACGTTGAATTACTGGAGCCGGGATTTGCCGAGCGGCGAACTGGTCAGCCGCCGCTGCCACAACCCAGGTTGCGGCGCGACCTGGTGGGCTGGTCCAATCACCTGGACCCGGAAGCGAACGTGATCAAGAAAGAACTGGAAGCCCACGTGCAGCAGGGCGATCCGCCCACGCCGCAGCTCGCTGCCGACTGGCGCGAACGGATGGAGGACATGGTCTGGACTCTGGTCAACTCGCCGGAATTCATCCACGTCCCCTGAGGCCTGACGCCCGATGCCTGACTGTGTGAACGCCTTCTCAGGACGGAAAACCCACCGATGACGATCAACCTCCGAACCCCACGCCGCACGTTCCTGGCCGGCGCCGGCGCAAGCCTGGCGCTGGCAGCCTGCCCCGCGGGTTCGCCGCGCGTCCAGGCGTCTCCGGCGCCGAGTGACTCGCCGGTCGGGCGGGCCGAACACTGCATCCTGGTCTGGCTCGGCGGTGGTTCCTGCCACATCGACACCTGGGATCCCAAGCGGTTGGGCGACGCCCAGGCGAAAAAGCCCGGCTCGTACTATCCCGCTATCGACACGGCGATTGCCGGCACGCAGGTCTGCCAGCACCTGCCGCGTTGCGCTCGAGTGCTGGACCGCTTCAACATTGTCCGCACGGTGCACCATGAAGTGATTGACGAGCATGCGGCGGCCACCAACCGCATGCACACCGGTCGCCCTACCACGGGGACGATCGTCTATCCGTCCATCGGTTCCGTGGTCGCCCACTGCCGCGGAGCCCTGTCGGACGCGGCGCCGGCGTACGTCTTGATCGGTTATCCCAACGTGACCCGCGGTCCCGGTTTTCTCGGACCCAAGGCAGGGTTCGTCTATCTGACCGACACCCAGTCGGGACCCCAGGGGCTGACGCCGCCGCCGGAAGTCACCAGCCTGCGGCGGGCGCGCCGCGAGCAGTTGCTGGACCGCATGCGGAAAGACTACCTGCAACGTTCCTCGGCCGGCCAGTTGGTCGCCGATTACGACGCGGCCCTGGGCGAATCGCTCCGGCTGGCCGGTCCCGATTTCATGAACGTGTTTCAGTTGGCCAGCGAGCCGGACGAACTGCGCAACGCGTACGGCGGCGAGTTCGGCCAGCGCTGCCTGCTGTCCCGCCGCCTGCTGCAGGCCGGCGTGCGGTTCATCGAAGTGTCTCACAACCTGAACTTCGTCAACGGCACCGGTTGGGACACGCACAATGAAGGGCAACTGAACCAGCATCTGCTGATTGAAGAACTGGATCGGGCCCTCTCCGCGCTGGTCCTGGACCTGGAGCGGCAAGGGATGCTCGACAAGACCCTGGTGGTCGTGGCCAGCGAGTTTGGACGCCCCGCCGCGTTCGATGCGGGCGGTGGCCGCGGCCATCACAGCAAGGCCTTCAGCGTCGTACTGGCGGGCGGCGGCCTGCGGAACGGCAAGACGATTGGCGAAACGGACGAACTGGGGATGCAGATCGCCAGCCGCCCCGTGTCGGTCCCCGACATGCACGCCACGATCTACGCCGCCCTGGGCATCGATCCAGCCCACGAACTGTATACCCACGACAACCGTCCCGTGCCGATCACCGATGGCGGCCAGCCAATCGGCGAGCTGTTTGCTTGACCAAGGAACACGTCCCATGCGGAACTCCCGTTGTCTGTCGCTGCCGCTGGCCGGTTGCTTGCCGCTGATCTTGCTGGGGAGTGCCTGGGCCATGGCGCAGCCGAGCGGATTCAACTACGACGAATCCAAGGTGCCGCAGTACCAGTTGCCGGACCCGCTGGTGCTGGCCGATGGCAGCCCCGTGCGCGACGCGGACACCTGGCGGCAACGGCGGCGAACGGAGATCCTGCGGCTGTTCGAAACTCACGTGTACGGCCGCACCCCCGAACGGAAGCTGCCGGTGACTTTTCAGCCGGTATCGGTCGATCCAAAAGCCCTCGGCGGCCGGGCCACTCGCAAGGAGGTCGATATCTGCTTTACGTCCGAGAAGCAGGACGGTCCCTGCATGCGGCTGCTGCTGTACGTGCCCAACTCGGCCAGCGGGCCGGTGCCGGTGTTCCTGGGCCTGAATTTCGGCGGCAACCACACGATTCATGCCGATCCGGGCATCACGTTGTCGCGAGCCTGGATGCGCGATGGCCGGCCAGCCACCGACGACAACCGCGGGCAAGCGGCCGGGCGATGGCAGGTGGAGACGGTATTGGACCGCGGCTACGCCCTGGCCACGATCTACTATGGCGACATCGTGCCCGATCACAAGGACGGGCTGAGCCAGGGTGTCCCGAAGCTGTTCTACACGGCCGATCAGACTCAGCCGGCGGCCGACCAGTGGGGCGCGATCGGCGCCTGGGCCTGGGGCCTGAGCCGAGCGGTGGATTACCTGGAGACCGACCCCGACATCGCCGGAGACAAGGTCGCGTTGCTGGGCCACTCCCGCCTGGGCAAGACGGCGCTGTGGGCCGGAGCGCTGGACGAACGGTTTCGCCTGGTGATTTCGAACAATTCCGGCTGCGGCGGCGCGGCGCTGAGCCGCCGGGCCTTCGGCGAGACGGTGCAGCGGATCAACACCTCCTTCCCGCACTGGTTCTGCGACAACTTCAACCAGTACAACGGCCGCGAAGCCGACTTGCCGGTCGACCAGCACATGCTGGTGGCCCTGATCGCCCCGCGGCCCGTGTACATCGCCAGCGCGCAAGAGGACTCGTGGGCCGACCCGCGCGGCGAGTTTCTCTCGGCCCTGCACGCCGATCCCGTGTACCGGCTGCTGGGGACCGAAGGTCTGGGCGGAGCGACCGAGCAGCCGCCGATCGACCACCCGGTGGGACGCCAG
Source organism: Pirellulaceae bacterium (assembly GCA_024102795.1). GTDB lineage: Bacteria > Planctomycetota > Planctomycetia > Pirellulales > Pirellulaceae > JAGFJK01. The sequence goes on along the minus strand of JAGFJK010000308.1, from coordinate 5,622 downwards.
ATCGGATACCACATTCGAACGGGCAAGCACGACGTGACGGCCTACGACTGGCAGCAGTACCTGGACTTCGCCGACCGGCACCTGCTGGGCAAGGCGTCCGATTAGTCGCCTTTCGCTCCGCGAAAGTAGCGTGCGCCGCTGCCGATTCTGCGCCTAGCTATTACTCTGGTTCCGCTACTTTCGCGGAGCGAAAGGCGACTATGTTCCGCTACTTTCGCGGAGCGAAAGGCGACTATGGCGCTACACGCCGTAATAGTCGCGATACCAGGCCACGAAGCGGGCCAGGCCGTCCTCGATGGACGTGCGAGGTTGAAAGCCCACGTCGCGGACCAGGTCATCGACGTCGGCGCAGGTGGCCGGCACGTCGCCAGGCTGCATCGGCAGCAGTTCCATGCGGGCTTCGACGCCCAGGATGTTCTCCAGCGTGGCGATGAACCGCAGCAGTTCGACCGGCTGGTTGTTGCCGATGTTGTACAGGCGGTAAGGAGCCGTGCTGGAACCCGGATCGGGCGCATCGCCCGTCCAGTGCGGATTCGGCTCGGCGGGCCGGTCCGCCGTCCGCACGACGCCTTCGACAATGTCGTCCACGTAGGTGAAGTCCCGCCGCATCTGCCCCTGGTTGAAGACCTGGATCGGGCGGCCTTCCAGGATGGCCCGCGTGAACAGGAAGGGAGCCATGTCGGGTCGTCCCCAGGGACCGTAAACGGTAAAGAATCGCAAGCCGGTCGTCGGCAGCCCGTACAGGTGAGCGTACGTGTGCGCCATCAGCTCGTTAGCCTTCTTGGTAGCCGCGTACAGGCTGATCGGGTGGTCCACGTTGTGGTGCACCGAAAAGGGCAGCCGCGTGTTGGCTCCATAGACCGAGCTGGACGAGGCGAACACGAGATGCCGCACGGCCTGGTGCCGGCAGCCTTCGAGCACGTTGAGGAACCCGGTGAGGTTGCTTGCGGCGTAGGCGTGCGGATGGGTCAGCGAGTAACGCACGCCGGCCTGAGCGGCCAGGTGAAGCACCACGTCGAAGGCCTGCTCGGCAAACAGTTCCTCGGTGGCGGCCCGGTCCGCCAGCTCCAGCTTGCGAAACTCAAACTCAGGTTGCTCCAGCAGTTGCGCCAGCCGGTCCGACTTCAGCCGCACGTCGTAGTAGGGGTTCAAGTTGTCGACGCCCAGCACCTGGTCGCCGCGCCGCAGCAAGTGCAGGCAGAGATGGTAACCGATGAAGCCGGCCGCGCCGGTGACGAGCATTCGAGCCACAAGCCGTTCCTGCGCCTGGTGGATTTGCCTTGGCCGTCCTGGGTTGCTGACCTGAATCACTGGCGGGCCGGAGGCCCATCACCACCGGCACCTGCCGCGGACCTCAAACTCCCCACATCAGGGGGAACGGCGTTTGAACTGCCGAGTCGCCCACAAGTGTACCACGGCCCGCGGGAATCCGCAGGCGGCAAAAATCCGGCCGAAAATGGCGGATCGGTCTGGTGCAATCCGCGTTGGACTCTACAATTTCCCGTGCTTTGCGTGATGATGGAGTCAGCGACTGGACCAGTAGGCGGGCAGGCACGTCTCTCGCTGGCTGTCGTCAGGCAAGCTTCTCGAAAGTCCACTGGGCATGCTTCGGTACCGCTACGCACCTCGACTTCTGGAATCCAGCGGTTACTCGTGCGTCGGCGCGGTCCGGGAGGCCAACGCGGATCAGTTTCTGATTGCCGACCTGTCGTCCCCGTTCAGCTCGTTGCGGCAGGAGTCCGACTGCGATCATCCGGTGGGAAGCGCCAGCGGAGCGCATGGCCATCTGCTGCTGGTGGCCGACGGGATCGGCACCGGTCCTGGCGGATCGGACGCCAGCCGGATCGTGGTCGATGTGTTGTCGGAATATCTGACGACGCGGGGCGGGCGGCAGGAGAAGTCGGACGCTCAGACGCTGGGCAACCTGGTCGATCAGCTTCGCCGCTCGCAGCAGGAAATGTCCCGCCTCTCGCTGGTCACTTCGATTCTGCGGATGGGTACCACGGTGACGATGGCCTGCGTGCTGGGTTCGACCTTGCACGTGATCCATGCGGGCGACAGCCGCTGCTATCTGCTGCGTGGCGGTCGTCTGACCTGCCTGACGACCGACCACACGCTGGCCCAGCAACTGGTGGATCACCGCTGCCTGACAACCGAGATGGCCCGTTCGTCGCGCCTGCAGCACGTCTTGTGGAATGCGATCACTGCTGACTCGCCGAGCTTCGAACTGGAGACGGTGGCGCGGAAGCTGCGTCGCAACGACACGTTGCTGCTGTGCAGCGACGGTTTGACGAAGCATCTGGAGGACGCCGATCTGCTGGCCCTGGCGGGCGGCAACGATCCACCGCAGGTCATCACACGCCGGCTGGTCGATACAGCCCTGGCGGCCGGCGGCAGCGACAACATCACGGTGGTCGTGGCCCGCTATCAGCCGCTGGCGGCGGCCCCCGTGCCCACTTCCCGGCTCCATACCGACGTGGCCGTGAACTAGCCGCTCTGGCGCCAATCGCGTTGTCGCCGGACGCGATGTAGCCGGACGCGATGTAGCCGGACGCGATGTAGCCCGACGCGATGTAGCCCGACGCGTCAGCGAGGGACCACCGGCGAATAGCTCCCCCCGCATAATGAACCCCCGTCACTGCTCCGCCAGCGGTCGCAGCTCGTCCAGTTCGCGGATCAGCGTCGCCGTGGTCCACAGCGTGCCAGCCAGGTGCAGCGCATACCGTTGCTCGGCCGCCGAAAGCCGCTGCCGGCGTCGCGACTTGAGCCAGCGAGCCAGCACCTGATGGCCGCCAATCCGCAGCAGCCACGCCTCCCGCTCGACGCCGGCCAGGCTGCATCGCGGGTTCAGCCACAGCCGGCCCCGCTCGCCGCCGTCCGCATCGAACGGTTCGAAACGCGGAAAGCCCCGGGCCACCACTCGAGGCCCGGCCCCTTGCCACGTCCGACCGCACTGGGCCGGTAAAGCGGGCGGACCAGCGCGCCAACTTTCCGGCAGCACCGTATGAGCGGTGACCAGTTGCCGCCCGATCCGGCAAAGAGCGCGGACCAGCGTCAGGTCGCTCAGGATCGGCAATCGCGGAAACCCGGTTCGCAGGGCGGCGGCATATCGCTGGCGGTAGTCGGTCGAGTGGAACAGGGCGTAGGCATAGTGGAACAGGTCCAGCGGCCCGCAAGTCTGGCGAAGGTCACCTTGAGCGTCCGGGATGTAACGGAGCTGCCAGCGAGCGGTCACCTGCTTGATGAACCCCTCACTCCAGTTGCACTCGCGCCCGCTCGCGTCGCCAGAATCCGGCCGCATCGCTTCGGGGTACAGGTACAGCGGCGCGAAGAAGGGAGCACCGTGAGCGCTGAAGAACGCCCGATCGCTGACCAGCTCGGTCGTCGCCAGAAACTGATCGTACGGCCCCGCGTTGGTACTCTGCCGCATGAACACCAGCGCCAGGTTCGGGCGGAGCAGATGCCGCGCGAGTTCCCAGCGGGGACGCCCCAGCAAGTCCGGATCGTAGTACAACCAGCGAAAATCCAGCGGCGCCACCATGTAAGGCCGCAGGCAGGTGGCATCGTATGGCCGGCGGGCGGCGCCGCTGGGTGGTTCGCGTTCGGACGTTTCGCCATTCTTCCTGCCGGTACCCAAGACCCGACCGGATCCGCCGTCCGGCCCGTCCGAGTCGGGGTGGCACCAGGAGCGCATCCTGGCGGCCAGCGGGCCGCGGCGCCGATCCACCAGCCAGGCGTCGCGCTTGGTCTGCAGCCCGGAGACGTGGCAGCGAAACATCTCGTCCAAACCCGGTCCGGAGTCGTACAGCCTCGACGGCTCGCTGGGACGTGGCACGAAGTAACACGCCTGCGACTCGGCGGGCAGTTCCCGCCAAGGCGTGTCGCCGGCATCAGCGCCGGCCAGCATGCCGAGCTTCCGTTGCCGCGAGCCCCACAGTTCGTGATGCCAGATTCGCGTCGGGCCCGGGGAGTTTGCCGTCTTGACCAGGAAACAGATGGCCACTCCCTGCTGGATCCGCGGAAAGACATTTTCGTCTACGGCCGTCGCGCCCGGTCCGCGGTCGCGCTTGCGGTCGCCGTGCAGGTCCAGCAAGTACAGCCGGTCGAAGCAGCTTAGCAATGATCGCCGCATCTGGCGGTGCGTCAGTCCCGACAGGAACGTGTTGCTGGTTACCAGGGCCACGATGCCTTGACCGGCCCGTTCGACCTGGTACTGAGCCCAGCGAATGAACTTGATCAGGTCGTCGTTCAGATTCAGCTTGCGTTCACCCAGCAAGTGTTTGTAGTCGTTGAGCAGGGCCAGGATGCCGGGAAAACGGTTGCCTTGACCAAAGTTGGCATACGGCGGGTTGCCGACGATCACCGGGAGCTGGCGGCCCCGGTGCAACTGGGCAATCGCCGGCGGCCAGTCGTCCAGGTGCTCCAGTGCGTTGCCTTGGCACACGGGCCAGGCGGGCGGCAGACCGGGCGGGATGCCGCGGGACATGCCGCAGTCCAACCGGACCTCCACCAGTCGTCGTTGCAGCAGGTGCCGAGCGACCGCGGCCGCCAGCGGCTGCAGTTCGACCGCCGCCAGGCGATCCAAGAACCCTGCGCTCAGCAATCGTCTGGCGTGCGACGAGTCCGGGCAGCGGTCCCGCATGCGGTCCAGCAGAGCCAGCGGAAAAACGCCGGTCCCGCAGGCTGGATCGACGATCCTCAGTTCCAGCGTCGACGGCTCGCGCGCCGTCCCCTCCCGATCGCCGTCGCCAGGAGGCAGACAAGCCACGCCGTAAGGCAGCCCCCAGACATGTTCCAGAAACCAATCGACGCTCCGCACCACGTAGCCAACCAGCGGAGCCGGCGTGTAATAGGCGCCGTGCCGCCGCCGCTCGCCGGCCGCCAGTTCCGCTTGCACCCATTCCAGCAGGTACGCCTCGGGCAGCCGTGTGGCGTAACGCCGCCGCAGGTCGTCGAGTGCCGACCGCAGCACATCAGGCTTGAGTAATCGTTCCAACTCGGCCAGCCGCCGCTGAATTGCCGCCAATCCGGACAACTCGGCCAGCTCTGGGTAAATCGCGGGAACCAGCGATTCCAGCCTCAATTCGCCCGGCACGCACTCGCCTGGCAAACCGGCCAGGTCCGCGCGGCCGACCGCTCTCCGCTCGACTTGCCGCGTAGCCTGCTCCTGCGCCGCGGCTCGTTCCAGCAACAGACCGCAGACAACCAGTGCGGCCCACGCTTCAACCCAGGACAACTCGGCTGCCGTGCTGGCGTTGCCGGCTTCCGCGGAGTTTCTCGCTCCGATCAGGGTGGACGGGAGGTCGGCGGCAGGGACCGGCTGGGGCAGTCTTGCTTCCAGCGCCACGCGGGCTGCATTCAACCAGCCTGCCGCCCGCGGTTCGCCATGTGCCTCGCGCACCGCGTCACGCAGGTCGCGCACCACCTGGGCAAGACGTCTGGCGAGTCGATCCAGGGCGGTTTGGGAGATCGCCGTGGTGCTCGCCATAGTCGCCTTTCGCTCCGCGAAAGTAGCGGAACCCGAGCTGGACTGTCTTGATGGTAAGCTGCTTCCGCGGCACGCGCTACTTTCGCGGAGCGAAAGGCGACAAACGCTCCGCGAAAGTAGCGGAACCCGAGCTG
>JAGFJK010000289.1 GCA_024102795.1 Pirellulaceae bacterium | reverse complement strand
CATGCCGTCCGGGACGATGACCAACCAGGTGGCCGTCCGAGTGCACTGCAAGCCGGGCGATGAATTGCTGTGCGAGACGGATTCGCACCTGTACAACTACGAGCAGGGCGGGTTCGCTCAACTGAGCAACGTGGTGGCTCGGACCGTGCAGGGGCGCTACGGCGTCCTGCGCCTGGAGCAGCTCGAAGGACTGGTCCGTCCGCGGAACGAGCACATGGTGCGGACTCGGCTGCTGTGCCTGGAGAACACGCATAACCGGGGCGGCGGGCGAGTGGTGCCGTACGAGACGGTCCAACGGCTGACCGGCTGGGCGCGCGAGTCGGGTTTGCGGACGCACCTGGACGGGGCCCGCTTGTTCAATGCGGTCGTGGCCAGCGGCGTTCCGGCTTGCCAGTGGGCTCGGCACTTCGACACGGTCAGCGTCTGTTTCAGCAAGGGCCTGGGCGCCCCGGTCGGTTCGGCGCTGGCCGGCCCGCGGGACCTGATCGCCGAAGCCCGCTGGCATCGCAAATTGTTCGGCGGCGGGATGCGGCAGGCGGGGATTCTGGCGGCGGCCGTGCTGTACGCGCTGGACCACCATGTGGAGCGTTTGGCGGAGGATCACGAGCACGCGCGGCTGCTGGGGCAAGCCGTGGCCGACAGTCCGGGACTGCGGCTGGACCCGGCCGAGGTGGACACGAACATCGTGATCTTCGAGGTGGAGGGCCCGCCGGGTTCCGCTCAGGCGTTTGTCGATGCCCTGCAGGAGCACGGAATCCGGACGCTGACCTTCGGCCCGCGGCATGTGAGGGCCGTGACCCACCTGGACGCCAGCCGCCAGGATGTGGAGCGGGCGTGCGAGCAGATCCGGCGCGTGGCCGCGAGCCGACCGGCCTAATGGCTTTGCAGTCGGCGTCGGCGGCGCGTTAGGATAACGTGTTGACGTGACTCGCCCCAAGGTTGCTGCAGGAGCCGCGCCGCATGGTGTCCACCTCCGAATTCTGGCGGCTGGCTGTGGAAAGCCGGTTGTTGACCGTCCAGCAGGTCGAGCGATTGCAGTCGGAATTCGCTCAGCTCAAGGGTGCTTCCCCGCACGGCAGCGCGGCCGCGCTGGTCGAATGGCTGGTGGCCCGCAACATCCTGTCGCGGTATCAAACGAAAATCCTGGGTGGTGGGCGGGCCGGGCCGTTCTTCTACGGCGACTACCGGGTTTACGACCGGATTGAATCGGGGCCGCTGTCTGGAATGTTTCGAGCGGTGCATGTCGCCTCGAACCATCCGGTGCTGTTGCAGTTCCTCACAGGGCCGGTCACGAACGATCCGACTCGCTGGACCGCGGCGGCTGCTCGGGCCGCGCGCTTCGTCGGCCTGCGGCATCCGCACTTGGCGCGGATCCACGAGCTGGTGGACCTGGTAACCTTCAAATTCGTGGTCCTCGAAGACCCGACCGGACGCACGCTGCAACAACAGCTCGCCGACGCCGGCCGGTATCCGCCGGCGGAGGCTTGCCGGTTGGCCTGGCAACTGGCGCAGGCCCTGGCGTATCTGCACAGTCAGGGGATCGTGGCCGGCGACCTGCGAGCTTCGCGGGTCTGGGTCGGCGACGACGGGCATGCGCGCCTGCTGCTGGATCCGGTCCGGCCGCCGGAGCCGCCGCAGTTTGGTGGTCCGGACTCCGGGGGCGAACTGCTCGAACGAGCCGACTATCTGGCCCCTGAGTTCACTCGACCTGGCAAGCTTCCCGACCCGCTGACCGACATCTACGCCCTGGGCTGTTTGACCTACCAGATGCTGCACGGCAGCCCGCCTTTCGCCGGCGGCGACCTGACCCGCAAACTGCAGCGGCACGCCAAGGAACCGATCGCCCCGCTGGAACCGCTCGGCGTCCCGCAACCGGTCGCCCAGATCGTCGCGTACGCGATGGCCAAGAACCCGACCGTGCGGTTCCCCAGCGCGGACCTGGTCGCCCAGCAACTGCGGCCGCTGGTCGATCCCACGCGGCTGGCGCAACTGCCAGCCGTGCCGCCAACCCTGGCGGCCTTCGACGCGGTCTTGCAGCAACGGCACGGCTTTCGGCAGCCGGCCACTGCGGCGCCAGCGGCCACTGCGCCAGCGATGGCCACTGCG
>JAGFJK010000281.1 GCA_024102795.1 Pirellulaceae bacterium | reverse complement strand
GGGACTGTCGTGTTCCGTGTGGAAGCCTCTAGACCGGAGCGAGGCCTGCGTGGCTTGATGGAGGCCTCTCATGACGTGGGTGGGTCTCGATGTCCGATGCCATGACGGAACTGTTCACGGCGGCCCTGGGGTTGGTGGCGCCGTGGCGCGTTGAGCGCGTGCGTTTCGCACCCGATGCGCACGAGATCCACTTCGATGTGGTCTGCGAGGCCAAGCGACTGCCATGCCCTCGTTGCTCGGCGCCTGATCAGCCGATCCATGACCGCCAGGCGCGCGACTGGCAGCACCTGCACTTTTTTCAGTACCGGGCGCTGATCCATGCCCAGGTGCCGCGCGTGCGTTGCGCGGAGTGCGGATCGAAAGGGGATTCGGAGGTTCGGCAGGTGCTGGTGCCGTGGGCGCGCGAGCGCAGCGGCTTCAGCCTCATGTTCGAGGCCCTGGTGGTGGCACTGGCCGGGATGTCGCGGATGCCGGTGCGGCGGATCGGTGCGCTGCTGGGGGTCCATCCGGAGCGCTTGTGGCGTTCGCTCGGCGCCCTGGTCGAGCAGGCCTACGAGAAGGCTGACATGAGCAAGGTGCGCTCGGTGGGCATCGACGAGAAGCACATCGGTCGCGGCCGGGTGGTGACGGTGGTTCACGAGGAAAGTGGCCCGCAGCGAGGTCGCGTGCTTCACGTGAGCGAGCAGTGCCGGAGCAGCAACGTGGCCGAGTTTGTGGGGGCTCTGGTCGCACATGGCGGCGACCCTGCGGCGATCGAGCGCTGCACGATGGACATGGCTCGGAGCTTCGTGGCGGGCGTTGGCAAACACTTGCCGAAAGCCGAGATCTGTTTCGATCCCTTCCACATGATCAAGCTGGCCAACGAGGCTCTCGATGCGGTCCGCCGCGCAGAAGTGCCTGTCGAGCCGGCGCTCAAGCGCACCCGCTACCACTGGCTGAAGGATGCTGGCGCCTGGACGCGCAAGGAGGTCAATCTGCACTGGCTGCGTCAGAGCGGACTGAAGACCGCGCGGGCATGGCGGATGAAGGAGCGGCTGCGCGACATCATCGCCTGGCGACGCTACCCGCAGGTCCCGGTGGTGAGCCTGATGGACCGCTGGATCAGCTGGGCTCGGCGAAGCCGCTTACCCGCCTTCAAGCGCCTGGGCCAGACCTTCAAGACTCACATCACTGGCATCCGCAACATGCTGGCGCACGCCAACTCCAATGGCATGGCCGAGTCGATCAACGCCGACATCCAGAGCGCCATCGCCCGAGCCCGAGGCTTCCGGACCTTCCGCAACCTGCGGACCATCCTCTACCTGCTGAAAGGCCAACTCGAACTGCCCAGCAGTCCGTTCAAGCCATCCAGACTCCGGGCGGCGTGATGGAACTTTCCACACCGAGTACGACAGACCCCGAAACTGGAATGTGCCGCCACGTGCTAGCGCACGGTAAGCGCTGCATTTCCGGTTGTCAGAATCATGGCCGGCAGCGTGCTGACGAGAAGCAAAAGCGGTCAAGGGCGCGCAGGCTCTCTTCATGAGCCCTGCCGCGTCTAGCCAACGTGGCTTCGGTACGCCAACAGACGTAGCGCATTGAACACCACGAGCAAGGTGGATCCTTCGTGGATAGCGACTGCTGGTCCGATCCCCAAGCCCAGGATCGTTGCCGGCACGAGGAATGCGACAATGCCCAG
>JAGFJK010000269.1 GCA_024102795.1 Pirellulaceae bacterium | reverse complement strand
AGAGGACAAACGACCCATTTGGGTTTCCTCGTGTCCATGCCCTTCGCTTGCGTGTCCTGCCCAGAGGTGCCACCTGCATCGGTGGCGCCGGCTGCGGTGCGCAATCAATCGGGACTCGCCGAGGCGCACCCCAGTCGAAGGATTTGTAGGGCGAGTTGCGTCGCTTGACCATGCGAGGCGACCTTCGCTTGATCGTTCGGCTGGCACGCAGGCTTGCGCAGGTGTCAAGCAATCCGGCCCACCACCGAGCCCGCTTTCTCGGCCGCTCTGGGGGAAAAGGCCCCTGACAGGGGCTGTTGCTGTCGCATCAACTGCACGTGTCCGGTGAAGGACAGGTCCTCGTGCGGTATCCGGTGCCTGGCAGCGCCTTGGTGCAGCAGCCACCGGATGGTGTAGTGCATCAGCACCCAGCCGTAGAACTCCTGCCGCACCAACTCCGGTGTCCTGCTGCGCAGCACCCGGCGGGCTTGCCTGAGGTGCGTCTTCAGCTCGTCATAGATGGCCTCCACCTCCCAGCGCCGGTGATACAGCTCGGCCAACTCCATCGCCGGCGCCGTCGTCGCGTCCAGCAGCGTAGTGATCAGCCGGTAGTGCGACTCCGAGTCCGGCATGTTGGGCAGCGTGTAGTCGATCACCCGCACCGTGATCGCCCGCGCCCGGGCCTCGGCCACGCTGACGCCAGTGGGCCGGATCGTGCTGAGGTAGCTGCCGTCGTCCAGAAGCTGCTCCACTGGCAAACTGCGGTTGACCCCACAGCGCCACAGCAGCTGGGCACCGGTGGCGCTGGCCTGCTCCCAGTGCTCGAAGCCGTTGAATCCGCGGTCGGCCATGCACAGCATTTCGGGCTTCAGACGGGCCAGCAGGGGTTTGCAAAGCTCCCACTCGCCGCTGCGGTACTCACCCAAGTTGGCGCCCAGGATGGCGTGGGTAGCGCACTCTGCCAAGATCACGCAGCGCGCCTGCGGGTAGCCCGCGGGACCCTGACGACTGCCCGGCCGGCCGAAGGCTTGTTCGATCTCGGGCTCGTCGGCCAGCTCGAAGGTGCTGCCATCGACCGCCACCAGCCGCATGCCCCGATAGAACGCCCCGGCGTGGATAGCCGGATCGGCCAACGGTACGCAGCAGCGCTGCACCAGGTCGGCCAACGGCTGCGCGCCAATGCGCGAACGCAGCAAGCTGATGGCCACCTTGCTCACACCGGCCGGCTGCGGAGCACCCGCCTGCCAGGCCAGGCCCTGCGACACCGCAGAGAACACGGCCTCGTAGGACGCCTCGGGATACAGGCTCAGCGCCATCACGTAGTACACGCCGGCCACCGCCGGAAAGGCGCGGATACGGCGGCTGTTGCGGCCGTGCGCATCGAGCACCTCATGGACGATCCCCGCCGGCACTACGCGCGCCATGAGGCTGGCGCTGACGTAGTCCGCGAGCCGAGCGCCGGGGCCCAGCGCCATCTTGGTTCGAGCCATGCGCCATCTCCGTAGGGTGACGGGGTGACATCATAGCCCTTTTGGCGCTATATTAACGATATTGAGTCCTGACGTCAGTCTTGCGCCTCGATGGTCGATTTCAGTGGCGCTCACGAACGCCCCTCGAAGATCTGGTCGGTTACTCATCTGGGCAGCCCGATTCGGAGGTCAATAAGGGCCACGAACCAAGTACGGCCAGTCAACCAGCACGCAACTCGCGCACCGCCTCCGAGAGGCGACGGGCACCCAGCGAATCCAGTTCGAGCGCAACGGCCTCCGCCCTCTCC
>JAGFJK010000248.1 GCA_024102795.1 Pirellulaceae bacterium | reverse complement strand
GCCCAGGGCCGGCCGATCGGCTACCTCGGTCGCACCGGCCGGCAACTGCTCACGTTTCCCCCGCGGGAAGATGGCGCGGATCCGCTGGCCACGCGCCGCGATCTGGCCGCGATGCTGGCCCAACTCGCTCAACCCGGTCGCCCGGTCTGGCTGCAACGCATCGACGCCGACGTGGCGCACGAGTCGCCGCTGGCGACTGAGTTGCTGGCGACCGGTTTCATGACCACTCACCGCGGCCTGCTGCATCGCGGCCGGTAGGAGCCCGACCGTGCCGGAAGGCGACACGATCTTTCGAACGGCCGAGCGGTTGCGGCAAGTGCTGCCACACCAGACGATCCTGGCGGCGACCGCTCGCGACCCGCAATTCAACGCCAGTTTCCTGCCCGGCCAAGAGGTGGCGGACGTCGAATCGCGCGGCAAGCACCTGCTGCTGCACCTGGACCAAGGCCACACCATCCATTCGCACCTGGGCATGACCGGGTCCTGGCACACCTACTTGCCGGGCGAAGCCTGGTTCAAGCCGCGGCAGCGTGCCGCCTTGACGCTGGAAACCGCCACCGTCGTCTGCGTCTGCTTCAGTCCCAAGACGCTCGAACTGCTGTCGCCCACCGGGCTGCGCCGCCACCCGTACCTGCATCGCCTGGGGCCCGACTTGCTGGCCGAAACGTTCGACCCGGCCGAAGCGGTGCGCCGCTTCCGTATGCACGACGGCGTGCCACTGGGCGAAGCCGTGATGAACCAGTCGATCGTGTGCGGGATCGGCAACGTCTACAAATGCGAAGTGCTGTTCCTGGAGCGGCTCGATCCGCGGACCCCTGTTCAGGCGTTGTCCGACGACCAGTTGCGGGCACTCGTGCTGCGGGCCCGCCAACTGCTGCAGGCCAACAGGCACGGCTATCCCCGCCGCACGCGGTCGGCCGCCGACGGCACTCGGCTCTGGGTCTACGGCCGTTCCGGCCGGCCCTGCCTGGCGTGCGGCCAGCCCGTTCTGGTAACCCGGCAAGGCGACCTGGGACGCACGACCTATTGGTGCGCGCGGTGTCAGAAGTGACGGGGGGTGGCTAAGGCGATGTAAAGTTAGTGAGAAACCGAACGATCCGCCTGGATTCGCGTATGCGTAGCATGGGCTTCCAGCCCGTGATTCTGGCGTAGCATGGGCTTCCAGCCCGTGATCCTGGCGTAGCATGGGCTTCCAGCCCGTGATTCTGGGCGTGTTGCGCTACGTGTTCGCCGAACGGACGACATTCTCCCCAACCTGCCACTTCTTCTCTGCCTGCCAAATCGACCCCAGAGGTCAATAGGCCCCTCCCCAGCCCTCCCCGGAAGCCGGGGAGGGAGCCAGAGGGATTTCCAGGGGGAGCGCTCGCCCAGGCCCCGGCAGTCTGACAAGACCCCAGGCACTCCCCTGTTATTTTCTTCCAGCCCGAGCGGTTAAACCGTCCGTGTGGACGATTTGCACGAATTTACTTCGGCGGGGCGAACCGATTCGGCCTTCGCACCAGGGGAAGGGGAGAAGAATCATGACGGTTTCTTCGGGATGGTGTCCCAACCAGCTCCGCGGGTCCGCCAGGCGGGCAGCGGTTGCCAACGAAGAGCAACTACGGGAGCGGGTGCTTAGGCTGCTGCGGCAGGAGATCGATTTTCTGCCGCATGGTTCGTTTCGCGAGCCGGACGCCGAGCGGGAAATTCTGGGTCACGAAGCGTCGGCGGGCGAGTGCGAGCCGGCGCATGATTCGCCGCGGGACATGCCGGCTCACCTGGCCCGACTCTGCGACGCGGAGCTGTTGACGGCGGCCGAGGAAGTCGACTTGTTTCGACGGATGAATTATCTGAAGTTTCGCGCCAACTCGCTGCGTTGTCGCCTGGACCCGCGGCAGGTGGACGAACCGTCGCTGGTGGCGGCTGAACAGTATCTGGCTCAAGCCCGGCAGATTCGCGACCGGCTGGTGCGGGCCAACATGCGGCTGGTAATCTCCATTGTCAAGAAGTTCGTGACGCCGCAGCAGTCCTTCGACGAACTGTTAAGTGAGGGCTCGATGTCATTGCTGCAGGCGGTCGAGAAGTTCGACTTCAGCCGGGGATTCCGCTTCAGCACCTACGCTTACCGGGCGGTGGCACGGAACGCTTTTCGCAAATTGACGGAGCGCCAGAAGGAGATGGCCCGGTACGTGACGGGGGCGGACGAAAGCATCTTTCGTTCGGTTTGCGACGAAGGCAGATCGCCGGTGGACGATCGAACTCGGCAGCGCTTCCGGCAGTGGCTGGCGGCCTACGTGCACCGGCTGGATCGCCGCGAGCGGTTCATTATACGCTGCCGGTATGCTCTGGGAGCTCACCGGACGCCGCGAACGTTTCAGGATCTGGCCGATAAGCTGGGCATCTCGAAGGAGCGGGTACGGCAACTGGAGCAGCGGGCTGTGGCCAAACTGCGTGGGATGGCGGCCGAGGCGGGAGTGGGGGACCCGGCGGCAGTCGCGGGCGGGTCGTAGGGAAGTTCGCCCTGCGCGTTGCCGGTGTTAGAATTGCGCTGGCCCCCATGTCGGCGTTCATTTCCCGCGAGTGCGACCTTTGGCCTGAAGTGGTGAATCTCCGGCCACGATTGCGGTTCACCACGAGGGGAAACTAGAGGGTAAGTTTCAATGGCCGAACTTCGTGAACAGTTCACTTGGGAACAGGCGCTCACGCTCCCCAGGAGCCATCGGGGAGCGAGCCTGCGGGATCTCTCGCGGCAATCAACCGTGATGGTGGTATTCCTGCGACACGCGGGTTGCACGTTCTGCCGCGAAGCGTTGTCGGACCTGGCCGAGCAGCGGTTGGACCTGCAGAGGCAGGGCGTGCGGATCGCCGTGGTCCACATGAGCCCTCCGCTCCAGGCCACCCAGCTTTTCGCCCGCTACGGCCTGGACGACGTGCATCGGTTCAGCGACGTGGACTGCAAATTGTATCGCGCCTTCGGCTTGCGACGCGGCCGGGTTGGGCAACTGGCAAGCTGGCGCGTGTTGCTGCGAGGCCTGTTCGTGGCCTTCTTCCAGGGACATGGGATCGGTGGTTTGCAGGGCGATGGCTTGCAGATGCCGGGAGTCTTCCTGCTGCGGGACGACAGGATCGTGGGCAGCTACCAACATGCCTCGGCCGCCGACCGACCCGACTATCGCCAACTGGCCGGCATCCTGGGCGCGGGAGACGGACCAGCTTGCCAGGTAAATCGCGATGTCTTGCCGGCCGCGGGCGCTCGATAAACCAGCGACAACCTGTGGGCCTGATCCTGGCTGCCGACGGTTGGCTGTTGGCCACTGACTGTTAGCTGCTGATTGCTGGCTGCTGACTTCTGACTGCAGCCCGCTGACGGCCTGGGTCCTCTCGCCGGCTCTCCCCTGGTTGCTGGCCACGGCGCGTGATACGTTGAAGCGCAGGTTTCGACTGCAGCGGGTTCTGATCTGAAGCCCGCGGATTGCCGTGACCTGACTCGGCGTGTGGGGCGTTGCGGTTCTTCGGGAAACTCTTCCAGGGAGCGTTGCCATGTTGCGATACCGCTGGCGACTTCTGGTGTGGGGCCTGGCCGTCTTGGCCTGCCTGGGCGGTTGCGGCAAGGCGGAACCCAGCCGCTGGGAGGCCGCCCAGCAGTCCACCGCGAATCAACCGGCGGTTGCCGAGCAGTCGGTGGAGGGCAGTTCGTTCAACCGCTTCTTCCCGCAGGCCGAACGGCCGTGGGACATTGTCTTCAAGCAGGAGAAGACCGGTTTTGCTCAAGCCAGCCTGCAGAAGGACGGGCGCGAGATGGCCGTGCTTTCCGTCTCGGACACCGTGAACAATCCGGACGCGCTGCAGAAGTACCAAACTTCCGGGCTGACCTTGGACACCCATCCGCGCGCGGAAATCGGAGCGGATGCCACGGCCGTGCTGGTAGGCGATCGCTACCAGGTGCAGGTTCGCTCGCAGGATCCGGAGTTCGGTCCGGCGGATCGGGAAGCGTGGTTGCGGAAGTTCAATCTGGAAGCCATTGGCCGCATTCGTTAACACCTGGCGAAGGAGACTTGAAGATGAGCGAACCGATCTACAAGATTGTGGACGATCTGCCTTCGTCCAGCATGACCGTGCGGTTGCTGCAGGCCTTGGACTGGGTGGTTCCGGGCGAGTGGAAGAACATTGTCGGCTTTGAGAACACGATCCGGGAAGTGACCGGGCAGTCCGATCCGGCGTTCGTGCAACGGGTCGGCGAACGAGCGATCGCCCTCTACAACGACAAGACGCAGGGATACCAGCGAGCCTTGTGGCTGTATCAGACGGTCGACTTCGTCCAGGGCGTGGCCGGCTTCACCGCCATGCTGTCGAAGTTGGGTGAAAGCTTCTCGTTTTTGTCGTTTCTGGACCGTCTCACGCCCAAGTCCGACACGACGCAGGCGGTCGACCTGGGTTTGAAAATCGTCACCGAAATCGTGGCCTTCTGCAAGATTAACGGCCTGCCGGGCGACAGCATCGGCGACTTTGTCGAGTCGCTGGCGGATTATCGGCACGAGGCACTGATGCGGATGGGAACGCTGGTTTGCATCGACGGTCTCGTACCCCTGGGCCCCGACTTCATCGACAAGGGACTCTCGCTGCTGGATCGCTCAGGCGTCTCGACCGTGGAACAGAGCAGCCGCTTCAACCAGATCAAGGAGTACATTCCCGGCAAGAACACGGCCGAGCAGATCTCGTTCATGCAACAGGGTCTGGAAGCCGTGAAAGGTTGGTCCCAGAACTTCACCTCGTCACACAACGTGACTTTGGACAAGATTGTCAGCAGCTTGCGCGGCAAGCTGCAAGGCGTGGAAGGGCACCTGGATTATCTGGGCGCGTTCCTGGACATGAGCGTCAACTACTACGAGCACACGGGGGTGCAGTCGATTGCCCGCAGCCTGATTTCGCGGGCTGCCGCGGAGATTTGAGCGGCGGGTTCAGCCTCGGCGAACTCAGCGGTTGACGCTGGTCGGCAGGCACGCACTGCCGGGGTCCAGCAGGGCGCGGGCCGGGCGCTGGGAGAAGTAGCGGTTGTCTTGCACCCAATCGTCCCGCGTATAGACGACAACCGACGAGTCCGTTTCGCGAACTTCCAGCCTCTGGAGGCGAAAGCCCATCTCCGTAATTTCGCTGAACAGGCGATGAGCCAGGTTCTCGACGGTGGTCGGGGCGTCGAAGAGCTTGAGCTTCAGTTGCTCGCCTGTCCGCCGCGTGTGCAGGCACAACGACTCATACAACGGGTCGTGAACGTTGATCAGCATCCCGTGGTCGTAGTGCTGTTTCAGAAACGGTTCGATCCGGTCGTCGAAATCGGCGAACAGTGTGCGTGAGCAAGCTTTCTGATGGTTTTTCCGCCCGTCCGGAGCGAGCTTGCTGAGGGACCGAAAAAAATCCCCTCGAAGAGCCTGATCGGTTGATCGAGGTCTCCGAGGGGTGTACTCCATAGG
>JAGFJK010000241.1 GCA_024102795.1 Pirellulaceae bacterium | reverse complement strand
GGCGCGGCCGGACAGCCAGGCGCTGCAGAGGGAACGGCCAGCGCGGGAACGCGGGAGGTGTCCAGGACCCGCCCTGCGTTGTCGTGTGCGGGCTCCGAGGGCGACTCGGAGAGCCGTTCCGCGTCAGGGGGCTGATCATGCATCGGGGGCGGGTGGCTCCTGCGTATGATTGCCCAGCGACAGCAGCAGCTCGACGCTCAACCGCGGCGGATTTCGGCGTGCCTCGTCGAGCACCTCTTCCCAGCTCGGCGGGTTGTCGGGCGGAGCGAGCAGTCGGGCAGCTCTCTTCAGCGGATCGCTGGCCGCTTCATAGGCCGCCCGAATCTCATGAAACCGCTCGGCATCGCGTTCCGGTGGAAACTCGCGCACCAGTTGCAGGTAACGCTCGCGCACCTCCTGGTCTGTCGCCTGCGGGGGCAAGCTCAGCACGCGGTAGGGGTCGTCGCGCCGAGCGGAGCGGCTGAGGTTCGAGTTTTCGGCTCGTTCGTTGATCGGAGGCATCGCGTCGGTTACTCAGGTGGCGGTGATTGGCCCGCGGCTACCGCCGCTTCTTGTTCTTCTGCTTGTTGCGGGGATCGAGCGGATTGCGCTTGCGGCGCGTTCTCCAGTCCTCGCTGGCGCCGGGCGACGTGGGAGGAGCGTCCGCGGGCATTTCGGCCGGACCATCCACTCGCCGCCACGCTTCGTCCGGCATGTCCAACGGGTCCTCGGCATCTGCTTCGTCCCGCTCCTGGTCGATACCCCGCTGCCGACCAGCCAGATTCGCCAGATAGACCCGTTTGGCGGCGGCCCGGTTGCTGCGGCAATTGGGGCAATCACACTCCGGATCGTAGGTTCCGTCGAACCAAGGTTCGGTTTCTTCCGGACCTTCGTCCAGTTCGTCCCCGTCCAGTTCATCGTCGTCCAGTCCGTCCTCGTCCAGTTCATCACCGTCGTCCGGACCGGGGGCGAACGAAGACCAGGGGGGCGTGCGGCCGGGCCAACCGGCGGGCTCCGGCAATTCGGGCACGATTTTCTGCTGGCACTCGTCGGCCAGCGACCGGAAAAAGTGCCGGTAGAACGAATCGGCCTCGGACTGCGCGGCCGAGATCAGCAGAGCCAGGGACTTCTGGTACCCGATGGGAGCACCTACGGCCCAACGCATTTTGAGCCAGCCTCGCAGGACCGCGGCGGCAAACAAGGGGTGGGTTTCCCGGCCGCGCTGCAGGATGAAGGGCGTGCGAAACTGGTAGTTTTCGCTCCAGAATCGGAACTCGGAAGCCCAGAGCATGGCCGGGGCCAGATGGTGATCAGGGAACGGGAGGCGGGCACCGGCGAGCCGCCCCAACAACTCGCGGCCCAGCTTGCTGCCGTGATTGCGGTAGCCCGGATACAGCAGTTTGCCGCGGATCTGATCCCAGAAGAAGCTGCCCAGCGACACCAGTTCGTCGAAGCTTATGCTGCGTGGCGCGCGGGCTCGCGCGTTGACTGCTTCGCGCAGCGGCCGCAGGTCGGCGGCGGGGACCCGCATCCGCTGTGCGGCCCCGAACATCATTATTTCGGCCATCGCGGGACCCGCGCAGTTGGCGTCCGCCAGGCGTCGCAACTGTTCGTACTGCTGGCGATCGCCGCCGCGCAGCGCCAAGGCCGCCCGCAGGAACGGCAACCATTCCCGCGACAGCCATTCGGGCCACAGCCGATCGGCCTCCTCCAGGCAGCGGGCCGCGTCGGCCAGCCGGGCCTTGCGGCGGGCGTGCCGCATCGCTTCCAACAGGGCACAGCGCCAGGGGAGCGAGCGGACGAGGGGATCTTCGAGCCGCGCCTGTTGCAGGAAATCGATATGCGGCTGCGCCTGGTCGGTCTGCTCGGACTCCAGGTAGTAGTTCACCAGCCACAGGCGCGGTTCGACGTCCTCCGGCAGCGCCTGCGACCAACCGACCATGGCATCGGTCAGATCCGCCAGCAACTCGCCTTCCTCCTCAGCCGACAAGTCGTCCAATTCCAGTTGCTCTTGCAGCCAGGCGGCGTACTCACGATGCGCAGTCCGATGAGCCGGATACGCCCGGACTGACTCGCGATAGCACGATTCAATCGCTTCGATATCGGGTCCCGTGTCCATTATCGCCTGAATCATCCTGGCCATCACGGGATCATTCGGGAACTTGCCGATTTCGCTGCGAGCCATTTCCAGGTACAGCAAGCTGGCTATCGCCTGTCGCACCGGTTCTCGCAACCCGGTGCAGCTGGGCAGATCCTGAGTCAGATAGGACTTCAACATCTTGCGGGCGTCGGCCCTTCCGCCTCGAAAGGTATCGGCGTAGCGACTTCGCAGCAGCCGGTGCACCGGATCGTGCGGTGGTCCGTTGATCGACTTGGCCGCCCGTTCGAAGACATCGATGTCGGGCTGCGGGAACGCGCGTTCCAGCAAGGCGGTCTCCAGTGACCGGATCAATTGCGGCTCCGTGGCTCGATAGTCGGCCCGCAGACCCAGCAGCCACGACACCATGCCGGACGTCACCGTGCCGGGGTCCGAGTCCGGCGACCGCAGCAGCCGCCGCTGCGCCTCGGCCAGCGCCGGCCGCTCGACACGGATTTCGCGGACCAAGGCGGCACTGGGGCGTCGCCGATCGTCGGCCGGCAGTTGATTCAGGGCGGCCTGGTCCGCCGACAACCGCAACACCTGGGCGATGCGCGCCGGGCGGCGAGCGGCATCGAGGCGTTGCCAGCAGCGATCCGCGTCATCCGGCTTGCCGGCGTACCAGTCCAGCAGACCGCGAAGGAACAGCCGCCACTCGCTGAAGGGGCTGCCGCGCGGAATGTCGGCCACCAGCCGCAGCGCCTCGCCGTCGCGCCGATCCGCCAGGCGTTCCAGCGCTTCGGCCACGGCAACCGCCTGCCGCTCCTGGTCCTCAGGCAATTCCGCTCGCCGAGCGGGTTCGAACACGGCGATGTCCGCCAGCGGTTCGTCCGGCAGTGGCCGCGGCCGTCGAGCGCCGTCGCGCCGCGCCAGGCCTCCAGGCAGTTTGCTGGTCTTCGCGGGAGTCGCCGCCGCCGGATTCGTGTTGACCCCCGCGGGCAGGCGCCGGCGCTTCGGCCGGTTCTTCGACTTCCTGCGACTCATCCCACACTCCGTTTTCTCAACCACGAGCCCGCCGCCCAACGAACGCTGAATCGCCGGATTCTCGCATATCGCTGGGGTTACGAAAAGTGGAAGCGGAAACGCGAACGGCGATGACGGGACTTCGGACTGCCGGAGCAAACCGTTCTCATCCTTGCCCTGTGTGCCCCCGGGCCGATTGCGTGCCGGCAGCGGATGACGCATCATGAAAGGTTCTTGCCCGCACGCCAGACCCTCGACACGCGGTACCACCCATGAAACCCACCACACGCTCCTGGTCGCTCACCTGGCTGCTCCTCATCACGCTGCCGATGATCGCCGGCCCGGCCTCGGCCGCCGAACTGACGCTCCGGCAGGGCGATCGCCTGTGCCTGGTCGGCAACGCCCTGGGCGAACGCATGCAGCATCATAACTACTGGGAGACGCTGCTTTACCGGCGCCACCCGGCGCTCGACCTGGCGGTCCGCAACCTCTGTTTTCCGGGCGACGAGCCGTTCCAGCGGATCCGGTCGATGAACTTTGGCGATCCCGATCAGCATCTGGCTCACAGCCGGGCGACGGTGGTGCTGTACTTCTTCGGGTTCAATGAATCATTCGCCGGCCCGCGAGGGCTAACCCCATTCGCGGCCGACATGACCCGGCTGGTGCGGGAAACGCGGGAAAAGAACTACAGCGGCCAGGGCCCGCCGCGCGTCGTGCTGATCTCGCCGATCGCCTTCGAGAACACGCGGGATCCCAACCTGCCGGACGGGCGGCAGCACAACGAACGGCTGGCCGAATACACGGCCGCCTTGCGCCAGGTGGCGGAACAGACGGGCGCCGGTTTCGTCGACCTGTTCACGCCGACCAAGGCGTTGTTCGAACAGTCGGACGAACGCCTGACGCTCAACGGCACCCACCTGAACGATGCCGGCTACCGCGCCCTGGCCCCGATCCTGGACCAGGGACTGTTCGGGACGCCCGTGAAGGATCCGGGCGGCCTGGATGGGCCGGGCAACCAACTGCTGCGGCGGGCCATCGCCGACAAGAACTTTCACTGGTGGCACCGCTACCGGGCCGTCAACGGCTATTCGATCTACGGCGCGCGGGGCGCGGCCGGTTCGGACGGCACCTACAACAATACCGACGTGATGGAGCGTGAGCGAGCGATCCTGGATCAGATGACGGCCAACCGCGACCGGGCGATCTGGTCCCTGGCACAACAACTGTCCGCCGGCGGGCCGCCGCCTGCCGCTCTGCCGCCCGTCGACGACAGCAACACGCTGCCGTTCATCGAACCGCGAACCAACGTCGGACTGGCCAACGATCCGAATCAGAAAGCCGGCAAGCTGGGTTCGCTGGACTATCTGAGTGCCGACGAGCAGCGAAAGAAGTTCCGGCTCGCGCCGGGATTCGAAATCCACCTGGTCGCTTCCGAGGAACAGTTTCCGGAGCTGGCCAATCCGGTGGCGCTGAACTTCGACAATCGCGGCCGGCTGTGGGTGGCCACCATGCAATCGTACCCGCAGTGGAAGCCCAAGACGCCGCTGGACGACAAGCTGCTGATCCTGGAAGACCGCGACGGGGACGGCCGAGCGGACGACTGCCGGGTGTTCGCCGGCGGCCTGCATCAGCCGACCGGATTTGAAATCGGTCGCGGCGGCGTGTACGTCGCGCAGCAGCCCGACATCCTGTTCCTGCAAGACACCGACGGCGACGACGTGGCCGACGTGCGGGTGCGGCAACTGGTCGGCTTCGACTCGGCCGATTCGCACCACGGCATCGCGGCCTTCGAATGGGGCCCCGACGGCGGGCTGTACTTCCAGGAAGGCACGTTCAAGTTCTCGCAGGTCGAAAGCCCGTACGGATTGACTCGGCTGCACGAGGGCGGCATCTGGCGCTACGACCCGCGGACCGAACGCTTCGGCGTCCACGTGTCGCTGGCGTTCTCGAACCCCTGGGGCCACGTCTTCGACCGCTGGGGTCAGGACTTCATCGCCGACGCCTCGCCCGGCTTCAGTTACTGGGCCGCCCCGATTTCGGGCCGGATCGATTTTCCGCTGAAACATCCGGGCGGCTCGCAGCACCGCCGACTGGCCAGCCAGACCGGTGGCGAGCCGGGTTTCGCTTTCCCCACGTTCTACCCCAAGCGGACGCGCCCCTCGGCCGGTTGCGAACTGGTCTCCAGCCGCCACTTTCCCGACGAGATGCAGGGCAACTTCCTGCTGACCAACTGCATCGGCGACCGGGCCGTGCTGAACCACCGCGTGCGCGAGGAAGGATCGGGGTTCACGGGCCAGGAGGTCGAGCCGCTGGTGTTCTGCGACGACGGCAACTTCCGGCCGGTCGACGTGCAGTTCGGCCCGGACGGGGCGCTGTACATCGTCGACTGGCATAACGCGCTGATCGGCCATTTGCAGCATAACCTGCGGGATCCCAGCCGCGATCACAGCCACGGGCGCATCTGGCGTGTGACGTGCCAGGATCGCCCGCTGCTGGTCCCGCCTAAGATCGCCGGCCAGCCGATCCCGGCTCTGCTGGAATTGCTGAGGGCTCCGGAGGATCGCACGCGGTACCAGGCCCGGCGGGAGCTGGCGGAACGCGAAACGGGGCCCGTCCGCACCGCGCTGGACCGCTGGGTCGCGGAGCTGGATCCCAATCAAGACGGCTACGAACACCTGCTGCTGGAAGCTCTCTGGGTCTACCAGACGCACAACGTCGTGCAATCCGATCTGCTTCGCCAGTTGCTGGCGGCGCGCGACCATCGCGCGCGGGCGGCGGCCGTGCGAGCGTTGTCGTTCTGGCTCGACGCGCTGCCCGAATCGCTGGAACTGCTCACGCAACTGGTCAACGACTCGCATCCTCGCCCGCGACTTGAAGCCGTGCGGGCGCTGAGCTTCTACGCCACTCGGCCACGGCCCATCGCCAATCGCGCGGTCGAGATTGCCCTGGATGTGTTGAACCACGAGACGGACCACTACGTGGAATACACGCTCGACGAAACGCTTCGCGCACTGCAGCCGGTGGCTGGGGCCGAGGACCACGCGGCCGGTTCGCCGCACGCCGCGCACGCGGCCCAGCCCGGGCCAGTTCGCCCGGCGTCCGGAGCGGATGAGCCGTCGCCGGGAGCACTCGCGGCCAGTCCGCCGCCGCTGTTGTTCCTGAACAAGAGCCCGCGGATCGTGCAGTTCCAGTTGGACCGTCTGCCCGCCTCGCAACTGCTGCTGGCGGAACGTTCGCCCACGGATGCCCGGTACGAACCGTTGTACCGCGCGATCGCCCTGCGTACGGGCGTCTCGCGGCAGGACCGCGACGAGGCAGTCCAGGCGCTGGCGCAGCTCACGGCGTCCAGCCACGTTCAGGTGTTGCTGGACGCGATCGCGCGGGCGGGCGCGGACAAGCCCGCGGCGGGTGACGGGCAGGTGGCGCAGCAGTTGGCGTCGATTCTGCTGGGGTTGCCGGCCGGGCAACTTGAGGAGCAGTCCGAGCTGCTGCGGGCATCGGCCGCGTCCGAGGACGCCGGGGTGCGGCCGGTCGCTCTGGCCGCGCTGATCTCGGTCGGCGATGCCGAGACGGCCTGGTCGATCGGCCAGCGTTCGCCAGCCGCCCGGCGGGACTTCCTGGCCAGCGTGAAACTGGTTCCCGGCGGCGGCGCGCGAGCGGCTCAGCGCGAGCGGATCGTGGCGTGCCTCGACCCGGCCCAG
>JAGFJK010000034.1 GCA_024102795.1 Pirellulaceae bacterium | reverse complement strand
AGAAGAGCCCCTCCCCAGCCCTCCCCGAAGCGGGGAGGGGGCCAGAAGTGATTTGTGGGGTTTCCCGCGCCGGTTGGGAAACCGGATCGAATAGTCGACCAAAATATCCTGAAACTTGCTGGCAAAGAACTGATAAGCTGCCCGACCTCGAAGCCGGGGATGGGGCCAGAAGAAGTCTGGTTGCTTCCTCTTCGCCGGTTGGAAATCGGTCACTTATTGTCTTACGGGACCTTACCGCAGGCCAGCCAGTTCCTGCAGCACGTGCCAGTTCTCCAGGCGATCCTGGCGGGCGGTCAGCAGGCATTCGGACGGCTTCCCCTGGCGGTCGAAGTGCTTGGCGAACCGGCCCTCGCTGCGGCAGAAGTCGATGAAGTCGACTACCTGGCCCGTCTTGGGATTGGTCCACCAGTCCTCTTTCACCGCCGGGTTGCCTTGCAGCGACAGGCGGGTGCGGATCGTGTCGCCCTTGCGGGGATCGTAGATCAGCAGGGGAAAGGCCCGCGTGTCGACCGCCAGCCGCGCCTGATCGAACGCCATGTTGTCGCCCACGCCGTGCTCCGGCTGGCAGGTGGTGTAGCAGGTGACCACCGCCGGCCCGTCGAACTCCAGCGCTCCCAGCACGGCCTTGTAGAAGTGGTTCGTGTGGGCGCACGTGGTTTGCGCGACGTAGGTGCGGGGGTGCATGATGGCGATCTGCGCGATCTCCTTGCGCCGCTCCTGCTTGCCGCCAACCGCCGAGCCGTGCTGGCTCATCTTGGTGTTCTGGCCGGTGAACGAGCTGGTGGAGGCCTGGCCGCCGGTGTTCGAGTAGACCTGCGTGTCGAGCACGAAGACCTTGATGTTCATGCCGGAGGCGAGCATCCGCGAGAGCGACTGGAAGCCGATGTCGAACATCGCGCCGTCGCCGCCGATGCACCACAGCGGTTTGTCATGCCAGCCCTTCTGGTCCCAGCGGCTGCGGACGCCCATGGCGTCGGCCGGAGCGTTTTCGAACAGCGAGTTGGTCCAGGGCACCAGGTACGGGTTGTAGGGATAGGTCGACGTGTAGACCGTGTTGCAACCCGTGGCCGCCACGATGCCCCAATGGTTGCCGTACTTGGCGCCGGTGATCGCGCACATCATCCGCAGCGCCGTCCCCTCGCCGCAGCCCGCGCACGAGCCCGCGCCGCCCACGTAGACGTGAGCCTGTTCCTTGAGCATGATGTCGATCAGCAGGTTGTCGTTCACATACCGCTCGTCGGTCGGGCCGACTTCCTTGAAGAAGCGGTGCGCTCGGCGGATTTCCTCCATCAACTGGTCGCTCTTGTCGACCATCTTCAGCGCCTGGTCGTCGCAGACCGTCACGCACTCGGCGCAGCCCTTGCACTTGCTGGGGTCGATGATGATGGCGAAGCGGCCGCCTTCCATCCCCTTCTTCTGCGGCCCCTCGTAGTACTTCCGCGTCTTGGCCCACTGCTTGTCGAACAGCTCGCGCGTGGCCGGGTCGGCCACCTGCTCCAGCTTCTCGTTCAATGCCGACTCGGACAGCACCTTGCCCAGGATGGCCGTGTCCGGACACTCGGTGACGCAGTCCATGCAGCCGGTGCAGTTCTCGCGGATGTAGACCGGGATTTCGGGAGCGACGTAGCTGAAATCGCGGAGCGTGGCGGTGCCGGCCGGGACCAGCGAACGGGCCACGGCCAGGTCGGCCGGCAGGTCGCTGTCGCCCGTCCCCTCCTCGTATCCGCGAATCACCCGTTCGTTGAATTCGTGCACGTCCAGTACCGGCAGGCTGACCGGCACATACGGCCGGTCGACCAGCGTGCCGTAGCTGTTGTTGTTGTGCGGATCGCGGGCACTCGCCTCGTTCATCGACGCCTGGCGTTCAGCGCTAGCCATGAGAAATCCTCGTTGCCGGAAGATGGGACTTGTGAGAAATGACTGGAACGTCGTGAGGCGGCGGCCGGCGCGCGGTGGGAAGGGTCCCAGAGCGATCAGACGCCGCCGTGTTCAAACGTGGCCGTTCCCTCCACCCTGGATCAAGGTCTGCGGAAGCTCCCGCAGTTCGGTGTAGCCCCGCTGGACGCACCGCAGGTTGTCCTGAACCACCTGTTCGCCCCGCTTGCCGAAATACTTCCGCAGCGCCTTCTCGACGCCCGCGTAGACCTGGTCCTCGGACATCCCGCTGTGCTGGGCGAACGGAGTCAGCTTGAGGAACGCTCCCAGCAGCACGATGCCCTGCATCCGCATTTCGAGATCGGCGACCGAAGCCACCTCGCGGGCGATCTGCACCATGTTGGCGTAGAACACCCGCAGCCGCTTCTCGCGCATCGTCCGCCGGTGTTCGGGCGGGATGCGGTTCCAAACGTCCTGCGGGTTGTCGTACGCGCTTTGCATGAACACCGCGCCGCCGTCGACCAGCCCCTTGAGCGGATTGCCGCTGAACAGGGCGTTCGTATCGTTCAGCACGGCCAGGTCGACATACTGCAGCTCGCTGTGCGTCTGGATGTGCGAATCGGCGATCGTCAGGTAGTAGGTCGTGGGCAGCCCCTTCTTCTCCGAGCCGTACTTGGGATAGGCCTGCACGTCCTTGCCGAACACCTCGCCGGCGATCGTGGCGATCACCTTGTTGGTGGTTACCGAGCCGAAGCCGCCCACCGAGTGGCCTCGCATCGAGAACGCCGCCGTCGGCCGCAGGTCGGGATCGTCTCCCACGGGAAGGGCCAGCGGATGCTGGATCCCCACGCAGAAGAACTCGCTCCCCTCGTCCCGCATGTTCTCGAAGATGGCGATGATGTCGCCCGGTTGCACGTCGCGGCTGCCCAACCCGGCCGCGCCGTGATAGATCCTGGGAATCCGCTCGATCTTGCCGCCGTGCCCCATGCCGATCAGGGCGTCGCACATGGCGGCCTTGATCTCGCGAGTCAGATGGTTGCCGGTGGTCGACAGCGGGTCGTCCATCCGTTCAATCACCGCGAAAGCGCGGCAGTTCCGCAACGCCTCGACAATCTGCCGTACCGGGAACGGGCGGAAGCAGTAGATGTTCAGGCAACCCACCTTCATCCCCTGTTCCCGCAGATAATCCACCGTGGCCTGGGCGGTCTCCATGTAGCAGCCCATCCCGACCAGGATGAATTCGGCGTCCTGGCAGCGGTAAGCGTCGACGAACCCGTACCGCCGGCCGGTCTGCCGCTGGAATTCGTCGAACGCTTCCTGCAGGGCGGGTGCCACCCGGTCGTAGTACCAGCGCTGGGCGAGCTTGCCCTTCATGTAGGAGTCCTGGTTCTGCACGACGCCCGACATCATCGGGCTGTCGGGATCCATCAAGTTGACCAGCTTCTCGGCCGGGCTGCCGATATACTGGCGCATGAACTCCGGTTCGGGCAGCAACACGTTCTCGACCGTGTGTGTCGTGAGGAAGCCGTCCTGCACGTTCATGAACGGCGTCTGGCTGGCCTCCGCCGCCCGGCGGCTGATCAGGCACAGGTCGCCGGCTTCCTGGGCGTTGCGGGCGAACAGGATTCCCCAGCCGCAGTCCGCCACGCTCATCACGTCGTCATGCCCCGCGTGCACATTCAGGCTATGGCTGGTCAACGCCCGGGCGCCAATGTTGAACACCACCGGCAGCCGCTTGCCCGAGATCGTGTAGAGCACCTCCTTCATCAGCACCAAGCCCTGGCCGGACGTGAAGTTGGTCACTCGCCCGCCCGCCACGGCAAAGCCCTCGCAGAAGCTGGCCGCCGAGTGTTCGCTTTCCGGTTCCACGAAGATCAACGAATCGCCCCACAGATTCGTGCGGCCGTTGGCGACCGCCGTATTGAACCCGCCGCCCATCGTGGTCGAACTGGTGATCGGATAAGCTCCAGACCCCTGGCAGACCTGCGTCTCGACCCAGACCACCGCCTCCGCTCCGTCGCAGGTGGTCGGGATGCCGGGATACTGGTACCTGGTTTCCGCCAGTTGCTCGTCCGGCCGGTCCGTAGCGCGAGCCATGGAATCAATCGACATGCAGCATCCTCCCGAAGGTAAAGGGCACACCGACGGGCAGCGCTTCAAATGCACCTGCCCGGGGGCGATTGCCGGCAGCGCACACTCATTTCGATCCGCAGGTCCCCGGATTGGGGGTCCCTGCTCAGGACGTGAACTTCATCATAGCGCGTGGCGGGTGGCGGCGCCAAAGGGAATTTTGCCGTTTTCTTTTGTCGGGAGGGGTGCCTGGGACGGGTCGAGAACCTGTCCTGGCCGGGAGCCGGTCCGCGGCAACCGACTTCATTCGCCGAATTCCAGTTGCGACGGGCCCCTCGGCAGATCAAAGCAGGCCACCCAGTGCTGGCCGTCGCGTCGCCAGGTGCTCGCGGCCAGCCGATCGGCGCCGCTCACTTCGCGCAGTTCAATCATCCGTTCGGCAACCCGTAGCCGAGGACGCCTCGGATCCCGCCCCGGAAGCCGCACGGTGAATGCGGGCGCGGCGAACGGCGCGGACAGCCGCAACTGGCTCTCGCCCAGTTCGCTGGCGGTCAGCTCCTTGGCCGCCCAGTAGCGGGCGATTTCGCTGAGCTTCATCCATTGCAGGAGGTCGAAGCGGGCATGCATGCGGCGGACGGCTTCCTGGAACACCCGGAAGCCGACCTCCTCGCCATTGAAATAGATACCCGTCCAGTGGCAGAGCATAATCGCCGGTTCGCCCCGCTCGATCACCTCGACCATCCGCCCCCGCTGCAGGTCCTCGGTGATGAAGCGGTCGACGTCGCCGCGGTCCGAGCAGTCCCAGCCGCCGGTCCAGTCGCCCGTGCAGGCGATGATCGAGACGACCGCCTTGGGATCCGGCTGGTCGAGATCCGCCGCCAGTTCGACGCGCGGCGCGACGCTGGCCGGCCCCTCGGCAATGACGTACTTGAAGTAGTGCGGCAACTCGACCTGAAACACGTCGCGCACCGCCTGCCAACTGGCCTCGGCCAACTCCGGTCGGACCCGGCCGGCAAAGCCGCCCGGCGTGGTGATCCCTTCGCACGGCAGGCCGACGTTCTTGAGGATCCGTAGCGCGTAGCTGATGTAGTCGGCCAGTTGGTCCACTGATTTGCCGTCGGTGAAGTTCCAGTTCTCGGCCAGCCGCGGGCTCTGTTCCGGGTACGGATGCCCGGTGCGAGTGTCGATGGCCAGCGTGTGCGTGATCATTTCCGGGTGGATGTCCCAGTCGGGCAGCATCAGAGTGCGGACCAGGTCCAGGCTGGCGTCCAGTTCGCGTTGCGACCAGCCGGGCAGCGTGCGATCCAGCCGCCCGACGCAGGCTGGAAACGGCACGATGCTGTACTTGCCCTTGATCCGCCGCTCGCCGCACCACTGGCCGAATTTGCGCACGAAGTCGTCGGGAATCTCGTGCGGCATCTCGCGCCAGGCCTGGTCGTAACGCTGGTGATTCCAGATCGCGGCGAACTGCGGGATGGCGAAGCGGTTCAGGTTCACCAGGCAGGTCGAGTCGTCGATGATGAATGACAGCGGCACGCGCTCGCGCGGATTGAGCACCACGACGCGGTCGTCGCGCCTGGGCCGCTGGCCGGGCACCTGCCCGAGCGCCGCGTCGCCGGGATGCCCCAGGGGAGCGATGGTCGAGCAGCCGGCGGCCGCCAGGCCCGCCAGACCGAATTGCAACAGTTCCCTGCGGGATGGATGCCACATCGGTTCGTTCTCCAGCCAGCGGCAAGATGGAATCGGCTGGACCTTCACACGTGGCCAGCCAAGCGAAGCTTATCCGAAAACAGTTGTGAATGCCGCGCTGTGGTCCTAAATTCTTGTCTCGGCTCGCGGTCAGCGCGAGCTTGCATCGGCAGGGGACCTGCGGCGGCGGCCACCAACTGTCTTCCAACAGGAGTTGCTCAGATGGCGAAGAAGCATTCAGCGAAAAAGGCGGCCAAAGCGGGTCAACTTACGAAGAAAGCGGCGAGACGGGGTCATACCGCGAAAAAGGTGGCTAAGAAGGCGACGAAACGGGTCGGAGACGTGTTGGCGGCGCTGGGCGGCGAAAGGGGTAGCGGCCACGAGTTCACCAGTGAGGCTGCAGTCCTCTCGCAGAGACTGCCTCACGCGCTCGATCCCAAGTTGCGGCGATTGACTTGCGAGGCGCACGAGCCAGCACGCCTGAGGCAGGACCTTGACCGGGGATTTCTGGCCGTGGCCACGTCGCTCGTGGACGAGGCGGAACCGTTGTCGACCGAGGTGACCAAGCGAGTGCTCGTGCTGCTGGATCAGGAGCGCGTTCCAGAGGAACTGGCGGATCTTCACTGGAACGCGATCGTCGCCAACACGTACGTCGTGACGGTTCCGGTCAGTCGCCTCGCACAATTGGGCAGTCATCCCGAAGTCCGCTACGTGGAATCGGGGCGCGTCCTGACGACCAGCCTCGATACGTCACTACCAGAAACCCGTGCCAACGCGGTGCATCGTGCGCCACTGGGTTTGCGTGGCGACGGCGTGATCGTGGGTATCATCGATGTGGGCGGGCTGGACTTATCGTTGGATGATTTCCGACGCCCTGACGGTTCCACTCGGGTACGGTTCTTGTGGGACCAGAGCTTGAAAAAGCAAGGTGGCGAGCGCTCGCCGGACGAGTTCAATTACGGGGTCGAGTACGACGAGAACGACATCCATCAGGCGTTGGGGCAGCCCGATCCGCTGCAGGCGCTCCGCCATCGGGTCTTGGCTGGCAGCCATGCGACGCACGTGGCCAGCATCGCGGCGGGTAACGGGCGTTCAGGCGATGCCACGTTCGCCGCCAACACGTACGTTGGCGCCGCGCCACAGGCCGACATCATCTATGTTGAGGCGGGTACAGAAAGTGGCATCGGATCCTTTACCGACTCGGTACATGTCGCCGAGGCTGTGGCGTACATCTTTGAACGGGCGCGGCGTTTGAATCGCCCGTGCGTGATCAACATGAGCCTGGGCCAGAACGGCGGCAGCCACGACGGTGAAAGTGTCGTCGAGCGGGCGATTGATCGACTGCTGGAACCTCCCGGCAGGGCCTTCGTTTGCGCGGCGGGCAACGAGCACCTGTTTCGCGGACACGCGTCCGGAACACTCGCCAGCGGCCAGTCGAGCGACCTGCGGTGGAAAGTTGGCGGCGGCTTGCCGTTGCCCGGTGGGGGAGCGTTGCAACCGGGGCCGGCTGGCGATCGGACCCGCAACGAACTCGAAGTCTGGTACTCCTCGCAAGATCGTTTTCGAGTCACCGTGACCAGCCCTGGCGGCGAGTCGGTAGGACCAGTCGAGCCCGGCGAGACGGAGGATCGGGCCCTGGTCAATGGCAACCGCGTCTTCATCGACTCCGTCCGTTTCAGTCCACTCAACGGCGACTCGCAGATCTACGTCGAAGTCAGCCCCGCTCCAGGCGGCACGGTGCAGTCGGGCGAGTGGAGCGTGCTACTGGACGCGATCGAGAGCCGACATGGCCGGTTCGATGCCTGGATCGAACGTGACGCCCGCCTGCCCGGAAACAAGTTTGCCGACCAAAGTTTCTTTGTGGGGACCGACTTCGATCCGACCATGACACTGGGCACCCCAGCCACCGGCCGCAGGTCGATCGCGGTGGCCAACTATGATCATCGGACCGAGTCGCCCGAGGACTCGAGTGGTCGCGGCCCGACACGCGACGGCCGCCCCAAACCGGAAATCGCCGCGCCCGGCACGAACATCCTCGCCGCGCACGCGCTCGGCGGCCGCCCCCGGTTTCCTACTGGCAACCATCCGATGCGCGTCGATAAGACGGGAACCAGTATGGCCGCTCCGCATGTCACCGGGATCGTTGCCTTGTTGCTGGAGCGCGACCGGCGACTCACGGCGGCCCAGATCCGCAAGATCCTGATTGCGGCCAGCCGCCCGCTGCCCGGCGCGTCCAACTTCGACCCCGCCTGGGGATATGGCCGGATCGACGCGGAGGCCGCCGTCAACCTCGTGCCGTGAGACTGGCTATAACTCGAGTTTCGTCTTCCGTACCGCGAAAGTAGCGTGCCGCGCCCTGAATTCAGATTCAGAGCCGGTAGCTCTCTCTGGTCGACACGTAGACGACGTCGTCCAGGTCCGCCAGTTCGGCCAGGTGGGCGGCCCCGATTTCGAACGTCAACGTCTGGGAGTTGATCGCCACCGCGGGAGACTCCGCCACGGACGAACGGAGTTTGCCGCCACACGATTCAATCACCTCTTGCACGTGCCGCGGATTCGCCGCCGCGGACAACTCCACGATCCCGGTCACCGTCTCCAAAGGCGACTGCAGGATTACCCGTTTGGCCTGCGGGCTGAGCCGTGGCGACATTCGACGCTTCATCCGCGTACTCCTCTGAGGTTCACGAACCTTCGCTTCACATCATACCAGCCGCCCGCCATTCAAGCGAGATCGCCCCAGAAACCGACCAAGCCAGGCACCCAGCTCGTGTGATGCCTGGCTTGCGCCGGCCGCGGGACGCAACTGCGTCCCTAGCATTGATGGCCCACTCAGGCCTTGACTTCAATCTGCCGCGGCTTCGCCTCCTCGCTCTTGGGCACCACGATCTTCAGCACGCCCTTGTCGAACGTCGCCTCGATCTTCTCCTCGCGGACCGTCTTGGGCAGCGAGAACATCCGCCGGAAGTGTCCATACCGCCGCTCGGTCCGATGGAACGTCTCGCCCTTCTCTTCCTGCTCCTCCTTCCGCTCGCCCGTGACCCACAGGTCACCCTCCTTCACCTCCACATGGATGTCCTCGGCCGTCATGCCCGGCAGGTCCAGCGTCAACTCGAACGCCTCGTCCGTCTCCTTCATGTCGGCCAGCGGCGTGAACTGGACCTTGGTCAGGCCTTCACCGAACATCCGCGCCATCAGATCCTCCATCTCCTCTTCGAACCGGACCAGCGAGCGCGTGAACCGGTCCTGGGTCGGGATCAGCGACCCTTCCCTCCAGGGACTCAGTGAGCGAAACATGAAACACCTCCTGGGACCCGCGGTCCCGGCCAACCATATATCTTGCGCGCCTGCCAACGGGCGCTGATTCTCTGAGCGTTTTCCCAATCTTATTTACGATTTTCGCCGTGCCTCGGTTCGCTGTGCAGATCCGCACGAGTTGTGACCGGACATGCGCCACCAGGTCACTGGGGAGGTGAGCGCCGAGTGGTGCGACGCGGGCCTCGGGCTTGTCGCCTGGAACCGGTCTGAGACGCGTTGCAACACGTCTTCCAGCGGGAACCGACTCGGATAAGACGCATTCCGCTCAAGACATCCCGCTCGCGACCGACGTGCGGGAGTGGCCGTCCCGCGAGCGCCCGCCAGGTACCGGCACGCGAAATGCACAAGAAGGAACAACATGAGCGGACGCCGAACGAAAGCTTGGCACCGCTCGCTGAATCTGGAAGAATGCGGCACGAGAACTCAAGTTCGTCGGCCACCGGTGGGGGCGAAAATCCGGAGGCTGCCGAACAGTGTTCTGTGCCGCTTTCTTTATTTACAGACAGTTCACGCCGCAACGCTGCGGCCAGCGAGTTCGCCCGATGCAGTCTGTTGGTTCGTCGCCTGTCCCCGCGCCGCCCTGCGGCCTCAGTTCGTCCTGCGCGTCCGCAGCCTGCTGCTCGGGTTGCCCGCCCGCGTCTGGCGAACACTGCCGGCAGGCCAGCGAAAGCAGCGGTGGCTGGCGGCTAGAAGGCTGGCCGCTGGTCTGGCGAGCGTTCGTGGTGTGCCTCTTGCCAGGGCTGGCCTGGGCCGCTGTGTCGGTTGCCTTGTCTAGCCTGGTTGGTGACGAGTGGGCTTGTGCGGCCGGAGGACTGGCCGGCGGCGTGCTGTTGTTGGCAGCGCCGGGCTGGAAGGGCATGCGACGGTTGGTGGAACGATTGTCCCAATCGTTCGCTGCAGATCACGGGCTGGAAGCCCATGCTACGGATCACGGCCTTGCCCGGAATCACGGGCTGGAAGCCCATGCTACGTGACAGGCCCGTTCACTTCAGGCAGTGGATGTAAAGTTAGCCGATGAGCATCGCGGATTGCCTGGCCTGGCTGCGGGGCGAAGCGTCGTTCGCTCGCGGTGTCCATCCTCCGACGCGGAAGTCGCTGGCCGCGGATCAGCCGATCGAGATTCTGCCGCCACCGGCAATGGTCACCGTGCCGCTGCAGCAGCACGCGGGAGCGGCGGCGCGGGCGATCTGCCCGCCGAGGAGCCGCGTGGAGGTTGGGTCGCTGATCGGTCAGGAGGACGAGTCGGCGGCTGTCTCAGCTCGCGTTCACGCATCGCTGGCCGGGCGAGTGCAACCGCTGGTGGGCGTGACGTTGCCCAACGGCCGCCATTCGCTGGCGGTTCCGATCGCCGGTGACGAAGTTCACTCGCGGACCAACGCCGCCGAACCGCAGGGGATCGATTGGTTCGCGCGACTTTACGGCGGGAGTTGGCACGTCGAGGACCAACAACGGTACTTCCCGCGGGACATTCGCGCGGCCGTGCAGCAGGCCGGGATCGTGGGCCTGGGGGGAGCGGGATTTCCCACGCACCTGAAGCTGCTCCCGCAGGCCACGCGACCCGCTCACACGCTGCTGCTGAACGGCTGCGAATGCGAACCGTATCTGACGGCCGATCAGCGGTTGATGGTCGAAGCGCCGGCGGCCGTCGTGACCGGACTGCTGCTGGCCCAAAAGGCGATCGGCTGCGAGCGGGCGGTGATCGCGGTGGAAGAGAACAAGCCCGAGGCGATTGCCGCGCTGCGCGGAGCGGTCGAGCAACTGGACGACCAGGGACGGACCACCGTCCGGGTCTGCCAGACCAAGTATCCGATGGGCGGCGAGCGGCAGTTGATCCCGGCCGTGTTTGGCCTCGAGGTGCCGACTGGCGGCTATCCGCTGGATGTGGGCATCGTGGTTCTGAACGTGGCGACGGCGGCCGCCATCGCCTCGGCCGTGCTTCGCGGCCACAAGTTGACGCATCGCGTGGTCAGCATCAGCGGCGAAGGCATCCGAGAACCGAAGAACCTGCTGGCTCCGATTGGCACGGCGCTGTCCGAGCTGATCGCCGCCTGCGGCGGGCTAGCCGACGATGCGTGCCGAGTGATCGCGGGCGGACCGATGATGGGCTTCGCCGTGACAGACCTGTCTGTTCCGCTGACCAAGGGCACGGGCGGCATCACGGTACTCACCCGCCGGCAGCTCGCGGCCTCCGAACAAACCGCCTGCATCCGGTGCGGGCGCTGCCTGGATGTCTGCCCGCTGGGTCTGGCGCCGACGCGGATCGCCCACGCTGTTCGCCACGGACAACTCGAACTGGCCGACCAGTACGATATGATGGCCTGTTGCGACTGCGGCTGCTGCGCGTACGTCTGCCCCGCTCAAATCCCTCTGGTGCAGTACATCCGCCAGGGGAAGGCGCAGCGCCTGCGGCGAACCGATTAAGCGCGACATCGCCCGTGCCATGGACCCATCGAACGTCGAATCCGGCGAGCATTTTCCGACGGCCCTCGAAACGGCCGCGGGGCCGCACCTGCTGGCGCCCGGCGCGTCCACCCGCCGGATGATGCTCGACGTGCTGATCGGCCTGGTTCCGGTCTTGGCGGCCGCGTTGTGGTACTTCCGCCTGGCCGCGGCAGCTCAACTGCTGGTCGCGCTGGCCGTGGCCCTGGCGACCGAATGGGTCATCTGCCGGTTGCGGGGGAGGGCTTCCAGTCTGAGCGATGCCAGCGTCTGCATCACGGCCTTGCTGCTGGCATGCTCCCTGCCGCCCCAATTACCACTGGCGGCGACCGCCCTGGGCAGCTTCGTGGCGGTGGCCCTGGGCAAGATGGCGTTCGGCGGGCTGGGCCAGAACCTGTTCAATCCGGCAATGGTGGGACGGGCGTTTCTGATGATCTGTTTTCCGGCCAGCATGACGCAGTGGACCGAACCGCTGACGGTGCACGCGACAACTCAGGCCACGCCCTTGGCGGCGGCCCGCTTCGCGGGAGAATTCATCGAACTGCCGCGGCTGCTGGTCGGCAACGTCGCGGGCTGCGTGGGCGAGACGTCGGCCATCCTGATCACCCTGGGCGGACTGTGGCTGATCGTCCGGCGAGCGGCCGACTGGCGGCTGACCGCCGGCATGCTGGCGGGCGTTGTCGTCGTGGCCGTGGTGGAGGAAGTGGTGCGAGGCGCCGACCAGAGCCTGGGCTGGGCGCGGCACGTCAGCGCGGGGGCCGTGCTGCTGGGCGCGTTCTTCATCGTGACCGATCCCGTCACCAGCCCGCTCAGCAAGTCGGGTCGCTGGCTGTTCGGGATCCTGGTCGGCCTGCTGACCATGATCATTCGTCTGCTGGCCGGTTACCCTGAAGGCGTGATGTTCGCGGTGCTGGTGGGTAACGCGGTCACTCCGCTGCTGAACCGCTGGACGACGCCGGTCCCGGTCGGCGGCCACACGCGTCGGGCGGCCGGACGAAAACCGGCCGATACGGGTCCAGGCTGAGCGGGCACGTCGAGCGCAAGGGAGGGAGTACATGACGGCTCCGGGGCAGGAAAAGAGTCCGAACACCTTTCTGCTGGTGCTGCTGCTGGCCGGGACGCTCGGCGGGGCCCTGGCGCTGGTGGAGCGGTCGCTGGAGGGCCGGATCGCCAATCACGCACGCAGCCGCTTGCGGGCGGCTGTCCTGGACGTTGTTCCCGGCGGCCACGACAGCCAGGCAGTGGACCTGGCCGGGCAGCCCGCGTACCGGGTCATCGACAATCGGCAACAGACCGTCGGCTGGGCCGTACCCGCAACCACGACGGGCTTCGCCGACCGGCTGGAACTGATGATCGGGTTGTCCGCCGATGGGCAGCGGATCACGGGACTGCTGGTGCTGGAATCCAAGGAAACTCCCGGACTGGGCGACCGGATCCGCGATCCGCAATTCACCGGCCAGTTCGTGGGCCAACCAGCCGATGCGGCGCTGCAGGCCGTCAAGCCGGGTGGCTCGGCGGAGTTTCCGATCCAGGCCGTGACGGGAGCCACCATCTCGTCGCGCGCGGTCACCGACGGAGTTCGCGAGACGCTGCGGCGGGTGCGGGCGGCGATCCAGTCGGCCGCGGAGTCCGCGCCCGCCTCGCCCGATGCACGGGAGCCGACCCCATGAACACACCCGCCTCGCTGCCCGGCGCCGGCCAGCGGTTCACCCAGGGCCTGCTGCCGGAGAACCCCGTGTTCCGCCAACTGCTGGGCATGTGCCCGACGCTGGCCGTGACCAACTCGGTGGCCGGCGCGCTGACCATGGGACTGGCCACCGGGCTGGTGCTGGTCAGTTCCAACCTGATCACCTCGCTGTTACGGCGGCAGTTGCAGCCCCATCTGAGAATCCTGGTTTATACGCTGACCATCGCCTCGCTGGTCACGATCGCCGATCGCTTCCTGGCCGCGTTCCTGCCGGAGATGAGCCGGCTGCTGGGCCCGTACGTGCCGCTGATCATCGTCAACTGCCTGATCATCAGCCGGGCGGAAGTCTGCGCGTCGAAGCAGGGTCCCTGGGTGGCGCTTTGGGACGGGCTGGGTCAGGGCGGCGGGTTTCTGCTGGGGCTGCTGGCCATGGGCACGGTCCGCGAACTGCTGGGAGCCGGTTCGCTGCTGGGTTGGCGCGTGCTGCCCGCGGCCTGGGAGAACTGGGTGATCATGGTCCTGCCGGCCGGCGGCTTTCTGACGCTGGGCGCGCTGATTGCAGTGGTCAACTGGTACGTGCAGCGCCGCGAACAGGCGCGGGGAAGCGAGCCAGATCATGGGTGAACTGTTGCTGATCGCCCTCTCGGCGGCCGTGATCAACAACCTGGTGTTGACGTACTTCCTGGGGATCTGCCCGTTCCTGGGCGTCTCGAGGCGGTTGGACATGGCGTTCGGCATGGGAGCGGCCGTCACGTTCGTGATGACCGTGGCGGGCGTGATGACGTTCGCCGCTCACAAGTACGTGCTGCTGCCGCTGGGCCTGGCCTTTCTGCAATACATTGTGTTCATCTTCATCATCGCGGCCACCGTGCAACTGGTGGAAATGTATGTCCGCAAAATGTTCCCGCCATTGTACGAAGCGTTCGGCGTGTTCCTGCCGATGATCACGACCAACTGTGCCATCCTGGGAACGTGCCTGTTCATCTGGCTCAAGGGTTATACGCGGCTAAGCGAGGCGCTGGTGTTCAGTTTTTCGGGAGGCGTCGGGTTTACGCTGGCCATCGTGATCATGGCCGGCATGCGGGAGGAACTGGAGCTGGCCGATGTGCCTCGCCCGTTGCGCGGAGCGGCGATTACGTTGTTCATCGCCGCGATCCTGGCGATGGCGTTTTCGGGCTTCGCGGGCATCGGCAGATAGCCGTGTTCACGTAGAATGAAGTGAGTTGGCAAACTCCAGGGAGACGGGCCGTGTGGATCTCGGTGCTGCTGGCGATGACGACCATGCTGCTGCTGGCGGCCGTGTGCACCGCCGCGCTGGTGGCCGCTCAGACCAGACTGGCCGTGCACGTCGACCCGCGGCAACAGGAGCTGGAGAGCCTGCTGCCGCAGGCCAACTGCGGCGGCTGCGGTTTCGCCAGTTGCGCGGCGTATGCGCGGGCGGTTCACCGGGGCCTGGCGGCAGTCGACCGCTGCTCGGTGGGTGGTCCCGCGGTGGCCGAGCGGCTGGCGGCCGTGATGGGCGTCGAGCTGCACGAGAACTACCCGTATCGCCCCGTGCTCCACTGCACCGCGACCCGAGCGGATCGCTTGCGGCCCGGCCGGTACGTGGGACCGCCCACCTGCGCCGCGGCCGACGTGGTGGGTGGAGTGCAAGGCTGCACGTTCGGCTGTCTCGGACTGGGCGACTGCGTCGCGGCGTGCGACTACGAGGCGATGGAGATGGTCGATGGCCTGCCCCGCATCCGCTACGACAACTGCATCGGCTGCGGAGCGTGCGTGCGGGCCTGCCCGCGGCACCTGTTCGAACAGATACCGTTCAAGGTGGAACGGATGCTGGTCGTGGGTTGTGCCAATCGTGATCCCGGCAAGTCGGTCCGCGAGGTGTGCCGGGTTGGCTGCATCGGTTGCGGCTTGTGCGCTCGCCAGCGGCCCGAGGTGATCTCCATGGAAAATCACCTGGCCCGGATCGATTACCACCGCTACACGGGCGGGGAGGACTGGGCGGCGGTGGCCGACAAGTGTCCCACGAAATCGCTCGTGCTGCTTGGCCGGCCGACGCCCCGGCACGAGCAACAGTTGGAAGACGTCCCGCCGGTCACATTTGCCGGACCGCCGGCACGTCGCGGTTCGGCCAGCCAGCAGCTCGAGTGGCGCGGTTAGGCAGCGCGCGGGAAACGAGGACTGACCGGCCAACGGCCCGTCACCACCAGCTCACTGCCAGTGCCACGGCCTTACAGGTTCCAACTGCGCCACAACAGCAGACCGCTGGCGGTCAGGCTGGCGACGGCCAGCAGCAGCAGGACCCAGCAGAGCGTGATCAGATGCGTGACCTTGTCCTGCAGTGCCGAGACGCGCTGCCGCACGTCCAGGATGTGGTTGGCAGTCTCGGTCCGCAGGCGGCTCAGCTCCTTGTCCAGCGGCGAGTCGTATCCGCGGTAGCTCATCGGATCTTCGTCGGGACGAATGGTTCCGGAGTATTCAGCCACGAGCGATCCTCCTCGGTGTGGGGCGCGGAGAGTCGCCTTTCGCTCGGCGAAAGTAGCGGGTGCCGCGATTCGGGTTTCATCATGCGTTCGATCTCAGCACCGCCGCGATCTTCTCCCGGCAAGCCGGGCGACGAGCTGCGATCCCTGGGGTGTCCTGGGCGTTAGTGCAGCAACTGCCGCATCTGCTCGCGCAGCTCCGCCATTTCGTCCTTCAGGGCGGCCACGTCGTCGCGCAGTTGCCGCAGTTCGTCGGATTCACTCCGAGCGGAACGGCCGCCACTGCCGCCACTGCCGCTGCTGGTCGCGGAGCCCGCGGAGGAGGCGGGACCCGGGGCCGCGGCGGAAGACGGTTCCACATAGTTGGCATAGTGCTGGCGGAGCGCGTCCAGGTCCCGCTGCTTGTACAGGGCGTGCGTCACGACCTGGCCCCGGCCGGCCGGAGTCAGGGCGATGACCAGCCCCTTGGCGATCAGGCTTTCGATCACGGGGCGGAGCGCGTTGATGTCCGCGATCGGCTCCATCCGCGCGGCTCGACCCCGCAGGTCGCCCAACGTCTGCTCGCCCCGCAGCAGCAACTCCGTCATCACCGCCGCCTCCACCTTGTCCACTCCCAGCCAGTCGTAGGCGAAATGCCGGTACTTGTTCGCTCGGCCGCCCCCCTGAATCTCGGCCACCGCGCCCATCCCCCGCAGTTCCTCGAGTGCCGATTCGACCTCCTCGGGACTGGCGGCCATCAGCGGCGACCGGTTGCTCTTCTGGTTGCAGCCGGTGGTCAGCGCGTTGAGCGTCATCGGGTAGGCGTCGGGGGTCGTTTTGGCTTTTTCGACCAGCACGCCCAGCACGCGGCGCTGAATCGACGTCAAGGGCTGCCATTTGCGCTGGGTTGCCTGCGGCTCCGAGTCAACTGAATTCATGGCGGGTCGCCTCGTCCTGGAATGAGTCGTCGCGGCCTCGCGTGCCGCACCTCCGTCTGGGCAATCTATCGTCTCCGGCTTGCGGGAATCAAGCACAGCGCGATAGGATCCGGCCAGAAACCGCCGCCGCGGGCGGTCCAGTGGATCACTTCCCAGGAATCCCGGCGAGGCCACGATGAACGAGCAAGTCCTGGCGGGACAGCGGATTTTGATGTTCGTCGGCGACATCTACGAGGATCTCGAACTCTGGTACCCCCGGTTGCGGCTGGTCGAGGCGGGAGCCAGTGTCGTGCTGGCGGGGCCCGAGGCCGGCCGGACCTACCTGGGCAAGCACGGCTACCCCTGCGTGGCCGACGCGGCCCTGGCTGGCTTGAACGCGGCCGACTTCCAGGGCCTGGTGATCCCGGGCGGATTCATGCCCGACAAGCTGCGCCGCGACGCGGACGTGCTGCAACTGGTCCGCGATTTCGCCAACGATTCCAAGCTGGTCGCCGCCATCTGCCATGGCGGCTGGATCCCGATCTCGGCGGGCGTCTACCGCGGGGTGCGAGTGACTGGATCGCTGGGGATCAAGGACGATCTGGTGAACGCCGGAGCGATCTGGCAGGACGCGCCGGCCGTGGTGGATCGGCACTTCGTCTCCAGCCGCAAGCCGGACGATCTGCCGGATTTCTGCCGCGCGATGCTGGAGGTGCTGGCCAGCGGGTGAGTGGTCAGGCGAGCGGCGGGCGTCAGCCCGCTGTTTCTCGCGGTCGTCGC
This sequence comes from Pirellulaceae bacterium, assembly GCA_024102795.1. Taxonomy (GTDB): domain Bacteria; phylum Planctomycetota; class Planctomycetia; order Pirellulales; family Pirellulaceae; genus JAGFJK01. The sequence goes on along the minus strand of JAGFJK010000034.1, from coordinate 17,390 downwards.
AAACCGAACGATCTGGCAGGCGAGCGGCGGGCGTCAGCCCGCTGTTTCTCGCGGTCGTCGCAAACCGAACGATCCGGCAGGCGAGCGGCGGGCGTCAGCCCGCTGTTTCTCGCGGTCGTCGCAAACCGAACGATCTGGCTGAGTGTGTACCCGGATGACCGTTCGACAACGCTCACTCGCTTACGCTTCGTTTCAAACCGCCTGGGCCGGGCTGCCGATCGTCTGTTCCGCCACGGGTTTCGATTCCGGCAGGGCTTCCCGCCCCCCGGTGGTCCGCAGATAGACGATGTAGAACGAGGGCACCAGCACCAGCACCAGCGCGGTGGCCACCAGCAGGCCGAAGCAAAGGCTGGTCGCCATCGGCACCAGCACCTGGGCCTGGAACGACGTTTCGAGCAACATCGGCGTCAGCCCGGCGATCGTGGTGATCGATGTCAGCAGCACGGGCCGGAATCGTCGCCGGCCGGCTTCGATCAGGGCCTCGATCTGGGAAGGATTTTCATCGACGTGGGTATTGATGAAATCCACCAGCACGATGGAATCGTTGACCACGACACCGGTCAGGGCGATCATGCCGAACAAGCTGAACAGCGTGAAGTCCAGCCCCATCAGGGCGTGTCCGAGAATCGCGCCGATGATGCCGAAGGGGATGATCAACAAAATCAGCAGCGGCTGGACGTACGAACGGAATTCAATCGTCAGCAGCACGAACATGGCCACCGCCGCGATCATGAAGCCGACCAGCAGGCTCTGGATCGATTCGGTCGTGGTCTCCTGCTGGCCTTCCCAGCGCACGCGGACGTGAGGATACCTGGCCAGCAGATCGCTCAGGAACTGGCCCTTCATGTCGTTGACCGTTTCGAAGGCGTTCCCCTGCGAGTCGTCGACGTCAGCCGAGATGGTCACGGCCCGCATCTGATCAACGCGGTTGATTTCGGCGTATCCCCGTTCGACGGTCACCTCGGCCAGTTCGGTCAGCGGCCGTTCGGCTCCGTCGCCCGTCCGCACGCGGATGTCCTCGAACGACGCCAGGTTGCGGCGTTCGTTTTCGGGCGAGCGAACCATCAGCTTGACTTCGTGCCGGCCGCGCTGCAGGCGCATCACCTCATCGCCGTAATAGGCCGCCCGCACCGTCTCGGCCAGATCGGCCACCGAGATGCCCATCGCCTGGGCCCGGTCCTTGATCCGCAACTGGTATTCCCACTTGCCGGGACGCGAATCGTCCTCGACGTCGAACACGCCCTGGTACGAGGCCAGCTTCGCCTTGCACTCCTCGACCGCCGCTTCCAGTTGCGCGACCTGGCTGCTGGGCGCCAGCAGTTTGAACTCGATCGGCGTGCCGCCGGGTCCGACGTTCTCGGAGCGGAACGCCACGCTTTCGGCGCCGGGAAACTGTCCGGCCTCCTTCCGCCACTCGTCCAGAATCTGCTGGCTGGTGGCCTCGCGCGACTCGGCCCCGACCAGCTCCACGCCGACGCTGCCCACGTGGCTGCCGCTCAGCTCGGCGTTGGGTCCCGGCGGTCCCGGCGTCATGGTCCGCCCCACCGTGACGCTGCGCAGCACGAGCATCGACTTGCCGGGGGAGAGCCGCTGGTCGACGCGGACGATGGCCTCCTCCAGCCTCTGCGTGGCTGCCTGCGTGTAGGCGGCGGGGGTGCCGTCGGGGAAGGCGATGGCCGCTTCGATGTTGCGGCTGTCCAACTTGGGGAACACCACGAACGGCACGATCCCCGCCGCGACGAACCCGGCCGCGAGAATCAACAGGGCCGCGGCCAGGCTGAGCACCGTGGCCGGGTACCGCAAGGCCCAGCGCATCGTCGGCACATACGTCCGCTCGATCAGAAACTCCAGCAAGCGGTCCGCCTGGCGGTTGAGCCACTCGAACAGGTAAGCGACCCAACGGAACGGATAGAGCAGAAAGCCCAGGAACCCGAAGAACACCCGGTTGGGATGCGCCAGATGGCAGGGCAAGACAAACGTGCTCTCGATCAGCGACACGATCAGCATGGCGATCACGGCCACCGGCATCACGGCGATGAACTTGCCCATCACGCCGCTGACAAACATCAGCGGCACGAAGGCGATGATCGTGGTGCCGACCGACGCGGCCACGGACGGCAAGACTTCGTAGGTGCCGTCGATCGCCGCCTGCACCAGGCTCTTGTTCCGCTTGCGATGCTCGTAGATATTCTCGCCGATCACGATGGCGTCATCGACCACGATGCCCAGGGCCATCAGGAAAGCGAACATCGAGAGCATGTTGAGCGTTTCGCCGTTCCACATCAACACGGCCCCCGCGCCCAGCACGGCGATCGGCACCCCCAGCGCGACCCAGAACGCCAGCCGCAGTTCCAGGAACAAGGCCAGCACGACGAACACCAGGACCAGTCCCTGCAGGCCGTTGCGGACCAGCATGTTCATCCGGTCCTCGACGTCGATCGAGGTATCGTTCCAGTAGGCCAGTTGGTACCCGGCGGGCATCTCGGGATTCTTGCGGGCCACGTACTGCTTGACCGCCGCGACCATTGTCAGCAGATCCTCGGACGAGGTGCGGTCGACTGAAATCGCCAGTCCGGGCCGATCGGGCTCGGTCCCCAGTCCGATGCGGCTGATCGACGTCGTGTCGGCGAACGCATCCTGCACTCGCCCCAGGTCGCCCACCGTCAGCACCTCGCCGTTCGGCTGCGTGACCAGCGGGATGCGGGCGATCTCGCTGCCGGTCAACGACTTGCTCTTGCCTCGGAGCAGGATGTCCTGGGCCTCGGTCTTCATCTGGCCGCCAGGCAGCTCCAGGTTCCAGCGGCGAACCGTGTCGGCGACCTGGCGCAGCGAGAGGCCGTATTTCCGCAACGTGCGTTCGGAAATCTCGATGTCGATCTGGTAGTCCTTGGCCGCCACGATGTTGGCCTGCGAGACGACCGGCCCCTTGGGCCGGGGAAACAGCACCTCCAGCGCCGCCATCAACGGATTGCTGGTGGGCACGGGCGTCAGTTGCAGCAGGTCCTGGCGGACCTCCTCGGTGACCTCCCGCAACCGCCACTCGGCCTCGGGTGTGTCCAGGTCGGGGCCCAGCACGCCCACGCGGATCGCGGGCACCCGGAACGTGATCTGCTTGACTTCCGGATCCTCGGCCAAGTCCGGGAAACTGGGGATGCGATCGATCTCCGACCGGACTTCGTTCAGCACCTTCTGCACGTCCCGCACGTTGGATTCCAGTTCCAACACCAGGAACCCGGCCCCTTCCTTGGCGACGGCGGTCCGCTTCTTGATCCGGTCCACCGACGCCACCGCCTCTTCCAGCTTCTGGCAGATGCCCTCTTCCACCTCGGCCGGACTGGCGCCGGGATACGGCACGCTGATCAGAATGATCTCCAGTTCGAACTCGGGAAACACCTCGCGCCGCATCCGCAGCAGGCTGAAGCCGCCCACCAGCAGCACGGCGACCAACAGCGTGTTCATCGCGGGCGAGTTGTTGATGGCCCAGCGAATGAGCGACTTCATGAACGATCGCTCCCCGGGGCGTCCACCGCCGGCGAGCTGGCCGAGGAGGCCTGCCCGGTTTCCGCACCGGCCGACGGGCGGATCCGCTGTCCGTCGTGCGCGTCGGCCAACGGCGAAACAATCAGGCGATCGCCGGGCCGCAACTGGTCGCTGGCAATCTGCACCAGGGCGTCCAGTGGGGAGCCGCCGCTGGCCAGCTCCCTGGTTTCGCCAGCGGGACTGGCCTGGCCGGCGTCATCCGGCACCGCCACAGCCGCGGTTTCCCCCGGGCCGCGGCGGATCAGGCGGATAAAGTCCACCGGCACGATTCTCAGCACCCCCTGGCGATCGATCCATACCCGCTCGCCCGGTCGCAACGCTTCCTGCGGGATGCGGACCAACTGCTGGCCCGCCTCCAGGCGCGGATCCACCAGAATCCGCACCGTCACGAACATCCCCCGCATCAAGGCCGGCGGACCCGTTCGCAAGGCATCTTCAGTCCCGCCCTCCACCCGCGGTTCGCGCGGTTTGTCCACCACGATCCGGCAAGGGATCGTCCGCGTCCGCTCGTCCAGCCCGATGCCGTCGTAGCGGTCCAGCCGGGCATCCCAGACGTAGTCGCGGCCCGCCAGCCGATAAACCACGCGGGCCTCGGCCTGAGGCAATTCAAAGTCGCGCTCCGGTCCGGGTTGGTCCTGCTGCGTTGCGGCCGGCTGAGCGGACTCGGCCCGCTGGCCGCCCGTCAACCACAACCAGTACATCTGATCCAGCCGCAGCGTGCAACGCACCTCCGCCCGCGAGGTGTCCTCCATCGTCAGCAGCGCCGTCCCCTTCTGCACGAAGTGATCCTGCTGCACCATCTCCTGCACGATCATGCCGTCCAGCGGCGCCAGGACGCGCGTCCGCTCCTGATCCAGCTCGGCCCGCGCCAACTGGGCCTCGGCCAGCCGCAGACTGGCCTCCAGGCTGGTCTTCCGCGCCAACAGCACCTGGTACTGGTTCTGCAGTTTGACCAGCGCGTTCTGGGCGGCCAGCAGATTCCGCTCGGCCCGCTCCCGCTCGGCCTCCGAATTGACCGTCGCCAGACTCAGCTCCCGTTGCAGCTCGCGCTGCTGCAGCTTGACGTCCTGGTCGGACAGTTTGACCAGCTCCAGCGTTCCCAGCAGGTCCTTGTCCACCTCCAGGATGGCGGCCTGAGCCTGTTGCCGCTGAGCTTCCAGGCGCTGCACATCCAGGTCGTAGTCCTGCGAATCGATCCGCAGCAACTGCTCGCCCGCCCGCACGTACCGGCCCGCCCGGCAGTCGGGCGACTTGCTCACGATCCGGCCCGACACCTCGGCCGAAAGAGCCACCTCGCGGTGCGGCACCACCAACCCGTCCAGCTCGATCTCGAATCCGCCCGTGTGCTCCCGCAACGCCTCGGTCGTGACTTCCGGGAACGCCTCCGCCGTCTGGACGTCGGCCGGCGGCGCGCGGAGCGAAAACAGCCCCATGAAGCCGGCCAGCGCACCCAGCAAGATCCCCAGCGGAAGCACGTTCCGCCCGATTTCCGTGAGCACGGATCTTGGTCGATTCAACATACCGGTCGCCTTCCCGATTCCGTAAGCTTACGTGCGCGGCGCACTGTGAGTTGACAAGTTATCCAGAGCGGCGAATACCAACCCGCAAACATGGTCGGCAATCTGTTCGGGCTGGTAGTGTGCCCGATATTCGTCCGGCGGAGTCAGCATTTGGACCACTTCGCCCGCCACGCGGTGAAACAGGCACTGGCCGATAACGCTGAATCCGATCTGCCGCAAGCGATACTCCGGCGTGTCGTCCGGCAACAGCTCGGCCAGAATCCCCAGCAACCGCTCGAACTGAGGCCGGAAGTAATCCTCCACCATTTCCTCGCAGGCCCGCGTCGGGCTGAGAATCTCGCGCAACATCAGCCGCACCTGCCACGGCTCGCCGTCCGTTCCCAGCATTCGCCGAGCGATCACGTGCACGAAGTCCCGCAGCCGCTCGGCCGGCGGCGAGTCGGCCGCTCGCTTTGGGAACGGGACCTGAGCGATCCGCAGCTCACGCGCCCGCCGCACTGCCTCGACATACAACTGCTGTTTCTCGCCAAAATAGTAATTCACGGCGGCGATGTTGACTTCCGCCTCTTGGCAGATATCGCGAACCGTCGCCGCTTGAAATCCCTTGTCGGCGAACACCCGGCCTGCCGCCTGCAGGATGCGTTCGCGGGTCGAGTCGGTCATCGGCGCCTACCGCTGAAACTGGGAACTTCGCTCGGACCACCACCGCAGCAGGCCGCCAGCGGGTCGCGGATTCGGCCGGGGCACCCGCGGCGCTGGAAACGAGCGATTCAAACAACCGTTTCAAACAACTATATCAGCGGCGGCCGGTTTGCCAATGGCAGATTTTTTAGCGGCGGACTGCGGGGGCCCGACGTGACGTCCAGCCACGGCACCTCGATGCGCACTAGCGCGCCCCAGTCGTCAAAGATCGCTCACCCTTGCCGCTCGGAAGCGGGGACTTGGGACGGCTGCGGCCGGAGTTTGGTGCCAAATCATCAAGCCACCGGCATGGCATATCAGTTGCACGGCTGGGAGCAACCCGATCCCCGACATGGCTCAACTTTTATAGCGGGAGACGCCGTCATGACCAAGCAATTCTCAGTGCCACCGGACGCGCGGGCACGCCAACGGATGCTGGAAGGGGTCAAATCGAGAGGCTACGAGGACGAGGCCGAGCGCGAGGCGACTCCAGTGGCCGTCAAGCAGTCGTCCGGTTCCGCCGCTCCCGCTGGCCGCCAGGCGACGCAGCAGCCAGCCGAAGACGATTGATGTGACCCGGGGCGAACCTGGAGTCTGCCAACCACCGCTTGCCTTATGGCGACTATCGCCATCAGCCGGTCACGCACTCGACGCCGAAATGTTCGCGGTCTTGAAGTTGCCTGGCGGCAGGCAGTGGTGGGCGGGCGGTCCGGGGGAAGAGAAAGGCCCGGCGGGGCGTGATTCGGCCGAAAGCGATGGGCGACGGGCGCGTAGGATCGCGTCAGGCAGCTTCGAGACGCGGCATTCTGGCATGCCGAGTTGCTCCCCGTGCAGCCTGGTTGTCCTCAATCGGGTTCTCTGGCGCTGGCCGAGTGCGTTACGCAGGGAGCCATTGGGGACAATCGCTCTACACTCGTCCGGCCGCCACTCCGGCCAAGCCAGCTTCCAACGGCAGGCCACCCCATCGTCCGACCACCCGGCCGGGATGTCCGGGCGCGTCCGAGCGACCCGGTGCAGGTAGTTCGAAAGCACGCGGTGGTTGCCCACATCGACCGCGAACACTCCGGCCGCGCCACCCCTTGTCGCCTTCGAGGGACAACCCGTTCACCACTGAAGCCGCCGGCCCCGTTGCCCAGCCATTCGATTTCTGGGTGTGTGACCAATCCTACTGCCGCAAGATTTGTTCGATCTTCTGCAAGAGACCGGCGGGAGGTTCGGGCAGTGATTCAAGCAACTTCTTGGTTCGTTGATATGAGCTACGCGCGGCATCGGTCCGATCTTCGGCCAGTTGCGCATTGGCCAGGAAGTAATAAACTCCAGCGAGTTCATTCCGGTGCGCTGCCGACCACTGATCCGCCTTGGAATCCGCATCCAGCACCATGCACACACGCGCCACCGTGTCCAGTTCCGCTTGTCGTTCACCGGCCACATCCCGCATCAACATCGAGGACTTGCGGAGTCCCACCAGAAGTTCCGAGAGGTTCATATGATTGGCCGGGTCGCGGTCCAGCACGACTTGACGCAGCTTCACCGCTTCCAGGTAGTGGCCAATGGCGGATCTGGCATCACCCGCATCGGTGTAGGCGCGGGCCAAGGCGGCGTGGTTGACAGCCTGATCCTGGAACCAGGAAGTGGCTTGTGATGCCGGGTCGATGTCGCTCAAGGAAATGGCGTGAGGACGCAGCAATTCGATCGCTCGTTCAAACATCCCGTCGGCACGATGTACAGTCGCCAGATTGTGGATGACGTCTTGCCGCAAGGTTTGCACCGAACGATGCTCTGGAAACTCCTCAGCCAGCCGCGTGGCTTCCTCCAGTGCCTGGTTGAGCGAGTTGAAAGACTCTTTCAGCTTGCCCGCTTGCTTCTGATACACTCCCAGATTCATTCGATCCATGATCAGTCCCTCACGGAAGAATCTCGACTTCGCTTGTTGAACCAGGCGAGTCATCGAGTCGACGCACTGACGTTGCAACTCGATCGCGTCGTCCCATTCCAGATCGCTGGCTTTCAGCGAGGCGAGTTCTGTCAGGGCCATCAGTCTCTGGTGGACGTAGTTCGGCTGGTTCGCCTTGTCCGCCGGTAGTTTGTCCAGAACTTCCATGGCGGATTGAAAATGTCGTTCGGCGTCCAGCTTACGATTAATATCCGCCGCGGCGAGCCGTCCCTGCCAGACGTGGGATTGCGCGAGGGCCATGGCGGCGGCCGGTTCGAGCGGATACAGCTTGCTGAATCGCCCTGCGCGCGCGTGAAGCAGGTCGAAATACGGCCGGGCCGCGGAGATTCCCACCAGGTCCAGGTCGCATAATGCGGTTCCCTTCAGGGCCTCGCAGAGCAACTTGTAATACCGGACGTCGGCGGCCGCTTGCTGTTCCAACTCGCCAAGTGAATTGACCGCCGCCGCGTATCGAGTCCGAGCGGCGGTGAAGTCTCCTCGCTCTTGACGCTCCAGTCGCGCGAGTTCCAGACGGCCTTGAATGGCGACAAGCGCTCCGCCAGGATCCCGGTTGGCTTGCGCGACCAGACGCTCAATTCCCTCCATGGCATGTTTCAGCAAGCTCTCTCGCACTTTCCCGGTGCGTCCCACATCCACCAACTCGTCCTGCACGCGCTCGACGATTGTGATGTAGGCGTCCAGCGCCAGGCCGAATCGTTCATCGGCGCTCCGCCGCTCCGCCGCGGCGACTGCCTGAAACCAAGTCACGGTGAGCGCGGCAATCACAAGCACGAACACGGTGAGCGCGGCCAGGACGGCGGTCGGAGTGTGTCGCCGCGTCCACAGCAGCGCTCGCCCCACGACTCCATAACGGTGGGAGCGTACCAGGTCGCCAGCCAGCCAACGCTCGATATCGTCGGCCAACTCTTTCGCGGTCGCGTAGCGGTCTTGGGGATCGTGGGCCAAAGCCTGGCGACAAATGGAGGCCAGTTCGGCAGGCACGCCTTCCAGCTTGGGCACGTGCCCCTGTCCAACGGACTCCAACAACTCGCTCTGATCCATCTGAGAATGCATCAGACTGGCATGCGGCGGCTGTCCGGTCAGAAGTTCGTGCAGAATCGCGCCCAGGCCGTAAATGTCGGTCCGCTCGTCGACGGAGGCGTTCTGTCCGCGAGCCTGTTCGGGAGCCATGTATGCTGGAGTACCGAGCGCCACGTCAGGCAGCGAGACATCCACGGTTCGCGACGGAACCGCCACCGACTCGCTCCGCTCGCGCGAGTCGCCTGGTGATGTCTCGTCGCGTGTTTCACGGCGCTTTGCCAGGCCCCAATCCAGGACGACGGGATGACCATCGCGATGCACACGCACATTGCCTGGTTTCAGATCGCGGTGCAGGATTCCGCGACCATGCGCGGCGCTGATTGTCGAGCAGATGGCGCGAAACGCATCCAAAAGTTGTCGAAACTGGGGATTGTCGCGCCGGCGGCCCCCGACCGTCGTGGCGTGAAACTCGGCAATGACCTGTCCAAGTGAGGGCCCCGAGATCAATTGCATGCAAATGAACTGGCGGCCGTCGGAGGTTTCTCCGATACCATACACGGCGGGACAGCCGGGGTGATCGATGCTGGCCGTCAGCCACATCTCCCGCTGGAATCGTTCGACGCAGCGAGGGTCCGCCAACCAGCGGTCCTGCAAGATCTTGACCGCCACGCCGCGACCAAACGCGACGTCGGCGTACTCGTAAACCTGCCCCAGACCGCCCCGACCAACGGTCCGCACGAACTTCAGGTTGGTCGTGACCGTGGACGTTTCGCCCGGTAGCGTCGTCTTGGGATCCGTGACCGCATTCTGGATCCGTTCGAGCAACTCGGGACTGAAGTCGCTGACCGCCGCCGCGTCCGCCGCGCCGCCGGGCGACATCGCTTGCACCAGATCGTCACCCCAGGCGGCCAATCGCGCCAGGCACGGCTCGCATTCCTCCAGGTGACGCTCGACTTCCGCGCGTTCGTTCCCGTCCAAGGTGTCCTCGGCCAGGCCTCGCAGTTGGATCTCGCTGACGTGCGGCGACATGCTACTCTCCACTCCGTCCCTCCAATCGGCTGACAAGACTCAACATCGTTGAGGTCCAGGTTCGTCGTGTTGCCGATCCTGCTCATCTCCCGTCAACTCGGCGACAGTCTGCTTGAGAAGTTGGAGGACGCGATTTCGCGCCACGTAAACCTGATGGACTTTTATTCCCCAGCGCTCCGCCACCTCAACCGTTGCCTCGCCCCTGTCGGTGGTCGCCACGAAAATCTCCCAGTAGCGGACACCAACGTCACTGGTTGCCAGTTGCCTGCTGACGCGTTCGCGAGCCTCCCGGACAACCTCCGTTTCAAACGCCCGATCCAGTTGTTCCCACACCTGATCCATCGTGACTACCTCGTGCAACAAGGCGCCCGATGTCAGTCTCCGCCGAGAGTTCTTCTTGAAGATGTCGATCGCGGCGTTGCGCGTGACCCGCTTGAGCCAGGAGCGAAAACGCAAGGCGGGGTTGTACTCAAAGGTCTTGAGCTGCCGGAGCAGATGCACGAACAGGTCCTGGAGCAGGTCCTGGGCATCTTCCCGCGACAGGCCCAGGCGACGGCACCAGCCATACATCGATCCCGCGTACTTTTGCTGAAACTCTTGCCAGGCAGCTTCAAATTGGGAACGATTCGACGTGTTTCGCAACCTGTCGAACAGACTGGCGCGCGTGTCCCGATGTGCATTCCTTTCCAGGCCGCCATCGGTATCCACATGGCCGTTGCGATTCTCCATGCTGGTCCCCTCCTCCGCCTGACTATCGAGTCGCCGAGGGCTAACGCCACAATGGTAGATCTCTGCCCCCCCGAACGGTTATAGCAGGGCCAAGGCGCCGTGAGAACACGGCGAAACTCAACCGGACCGCGAATGCGCCCTTATTTTCGCCTGGGCTTGAGAGATGACTCCGAGCCAACCGTATCAGACGGTAATTCAGTGGCGACCAGGCCAAGACGCCTCGCCGCGGATCGCACGGCAAATGTCAGTTGGTTTCCAGAAACGGAGGTTACGTCCATGTTGTGTCGAACAAGCGCAGTCAGCATTCTAGTGGCGATGGTGGTCGTGGTCGGTTGGGCCGAAGTCGGCGCCGCTCAGGACAACCCCGACTTCCCAGGGCATCTGGGAGTGTACGTCGCGCCGAGGTTCGGAGGCATGGAGATCCAGGGCTTCATCCCCAACACGCCGGCCTCTCGCATGGCGCGAACTGCGGATCTTCGACGAGGAGACGTGATCCTGGAACTCGACGGCAGCGCCACTCCGAGCATGAGGCGTCTGCTGGCCGCCCGCGATGGGGTCCCGATCGGAGCGGAGGCGCGCATGGTGCTGCGGAGCCCGCGGGGCGAAGTATATCACGTCTGGATCGGTCGAAGCCAAGGCGCGCCTGCGGGAGGCGGTATGGAGTACAGGACCGGTGGCCCAGGCGACGGACGGGAAAACGGCAATCGCCGCAAATCCCGGTAGCATTCGACTCCATCTTTCAAAGCCATTTCGGTGGAGTGGTGGAGTCTCGGCGCAGGTTGTTCGCGATCACGAAAACTTTCCGCCATACCTTGCCCAGACGCATGAAGGTCCCGTACATGAGAAGATCCATCCTGACCCGGCGTTCGGGAGATGGGCGAGCCCGCCATCGTCAACCAGGTCGCCGCCGGCGATTGTTCTCTGAGAGCCTCGAGCCGCGCTGCCTGCTGACCGCCGGTGGGGTGCTGCCCGGTGACGACGCCCCACCCGCTGACACCGTGCTCACGTCCCGGAGCTGGCTGGTCGATTTTGGTGACGCGGTGGCAATGCCCAGCCTGGACCAGGTGCACCAACAACAAGGTTGTCTGGTGACCGATCTTCGCCCCAACCCGATTCTCGGCCACCATGCCGTCGTCGACTACCACTCGCCCGTGACGCTGCAAGAAGCTGCGCGGGCTGTCGGCCTGCTGGGAACCGATGTCGATCGATTGACCGCGATGTTGCCCAAGACGTTTGCGAATCGTGGGGAACCGAACGACCCGCTGTTTCCCGATCAATGGCACCTGAAGAACGTGGGCCAGAGCGGTGGGCTTCCGGGAGCCGACGCGAATGTGGTCGGAGTGTGGGACTCGTATCTCGGCGACGGAGTGGTGATTGCCATCGTCGACGACGGCCTGCAATACACGCATCCCGATCTCAAGGGACGGTACCGCCCGGATCTGAGCTACGATTATGTGGGCGGCGATCCCGATCCGCAGCCTGAATTCCTGGGCGACCCGCGACTTGAAAACTCCCATGGTACGGCGGTGGCCGGGGTAGCGGCGGCAACTGGGAATAACAGTCTGGGCGTCACCGGAGTTGCCCAGCGCGCCGAGCTCGCCGGTCTCCGTCTCACCGGCGCCGCCTTCACTGGCGAGCAGGCTGCCGGCGCATTGACCCATTGCCTGCAACGGAGTGCCGCCTGCGGCGACATCATCGACGTCTACAACAGCAGTTGGGGTCCGCCCGACGTGGCCTCGATTCGGTACGGACAAGCGTCACAACTCGAGCTGGCCGCGGTTCAACTGGGGGCGGAGCTCGGGCGTGATGGCAAAGGGGCGATTTACGTGTGGGCCGGCGGTAACGGCGGAGCCCTCGCCGATAACGTCAACTACGACCTCTTCGCCAATTCGCGGTTCACGATCGCGGTCGGCGCGATCGACCACCGCGGCAATCAGTCCGTCTACAGCGAACCGGGCGCTGCGCTGCTGGTCTCAGCCTATTCCAGTGACGGCATAGGCGTCGGCATCACCACCACGGACCTGATCGGCTATCCCGGATTGAGCATGACCGCGTACACCTACGACTTCGGTGGTACCTCCTCCGCGGCCCCCTTGGTCTCCGGTGTCGTGGCCTTGATGTTGGAAGCCAACCCCGATCTCACGTGGCGCGACGTGCAATACATCCTGGCGGACACCGCCCGCAGGACCGACCCTTCCGACTCCGATTGGCAGCTTAACGGAGGCAGCCATTGGGTGAACCACAAGTATGGGTTCGGCGCCGTGGATGCCGCGGCAGCCGTGGATGCCGCGGAACGCCACGAAAACCTAACCGCCGAAGTCACGGCGAATGCCTCGGCCCAAAACTTGAACCTGCCGATTCCCGACGGCCAGGCCGCGGGAGTCTCGTCCAGCGTGGAGATTGCCGAGAACCTGGTCATCGAAAACGTCTCGGTGCGAGTCAACATTACGCACGCCAACCGCGGAGACCTGAGGATCGTACTGACCTCGCCGCAGGGTACCCGGTCGGTACTGGCCGATTACCATGAGCATTGCGATGCGCTCGACCTCCCATCGCGTATCATCTGCCGCAGCGTGGACAACGGCCGTGACTACGCGAACTACACATTCACCAGCCAGCGTCACCGCGACGAACTATCGGCGGGCAGCTGGAAACTGGAGGTGATCGACGGCAGTTCCGGCCGGACCGGGACCCTGCGGGACGTGGAACTGACGATCCACGGACACCAGCCGCCGGCGGGTTTCGACCGCCAGGGTCCCGTCATCGAATCCCTGTCCCCCGCGCCCAACTCGGACACCGCCTCCCGCGACGGCCAACTTCGTTTGACGTTTGACGAGGAAGTCCAGGCGGGAACGGGCGACCTTGTGATTCGCCGCAAGTCCAGCGGGTTGCTCGTCGAGCGTATCCCGGCGACCTCCAGCCACGTCGCCATCGCCGGCGCGACCGTCGTGGTCGACCCGTCGGTGACCCTGGAGAAGCGCGGTGAGTATTACGTCGAAGTCGACGCGGGCGCGTTCGAGGATCTTCGCGGCAACCCGTTTCGAGGGCTCACCGGCCGCGACGCCTGGTCCTTCGAGGTGCTGCCGTTGCTGCGAATCGTCCCCGTCGTCGAATTCCTTTCCGAGGACGCCGACGTATCCGCCCGCCGGAAAGTGGCGGATCTTGTCGTCGACGACCCCACTGACTCCACCCCGGCCAGATTCCTTACCGGAACGCATGCCGCCGCCTTCGAGCTGCTCGGCGACAGCATGTATCTGCGGGCCGGAGCGGACCTGGACTACGAACTGCACCCCCAACTGTTCGTCACCGCCAACGTCGGCGAACTACCTGTGGGCAGTCATGTGGCCGACAGCGAACTGTTCGTCCTGGAACTGATCAACGTCAACGACGTCGCCCCGACCTTGATCTTGAGCAACGTCGTCCAAGTGATCTCCGATCGCGTCGACAACCAGGACCCGATTCCGGTCGCCACGATCGATGTCCAGGATGACGGCGGCTCGTATCAGCTTTCGATCACCGGGCCGGACGCGCCGTTATTCGAGCTGAACGACAGCCGGCTGTTCCTGAAGGCCGGCACCGTGCTGGACGCCACGGTCGATTCCGAGCTGCAAGTGGCCATCAGCGTGGATGACCCCGAGATTGGAAGTACGCCGGACGACTCCGTCCAACTGACCATCCGTGTCGCCGCCGGCGAACGGACGCTGTTCTTCGACGACTTCGAAACCGGGGAACTGAACCAGCCGCCTTGGCTGGTGTCCACGACCAGTATCCACAGCAACGTACGAGTGGACTCGTCGCCGGACGTCGCGTGTTGCGACCTGGGCGAGCATCATCTGGTGCTCGACCATTCGTCTCAAGTTAGCCGGCTGGGATCGTATGCCGAGGCGGCGTTTCCGGTCGATCTTTCCGGGCACTTCCATGTGAAGCTGTCATTTGACTACCGGGTCCTGGATACCCTGTTCGATCCCGTGGACGTTCTCGCCCTGAGTTGGGAGGAAGACGTCTGGCACGATGTCTTCCAGTTCGATCCGCGGACTTCGTACACGACCGCCATCGTCGATGTCTCGGCCCACATCACCCGGCTGATCGAAGAAGGGCACACCGATGTCGTAAGCCAGGGAGTCATGCACGTTCGCTTTGGAAATCGAGGGAAACTCACCACCACCGGCGGCACAGGACCCAATCTGGGACTGGCCCTCGACAACGTTCACGTGACGGGCACGCCCATTATCGGCCAGTCGAAACCGGACTTCGCCGATCAGCAATTCGCCGTGGATGAGGGGCTCGCCCGTGACGCCGTTGTCGGAACCCTGGTGGCGACCGATCCGGAAGACCACGAGATCGAATTCCAGATCCTCGACGGCAACCGGGCGGGCGTTTTCGCCATTGACGGTGACCGCCTTGTCGTGGCGAGACCCTCCCTGCTTCGGCATCGGCTCGACGACAGCCACCAACTGGTCATCCGCGCCACCGACAATGGAACGCCGCCACTGTCCCGCGACGCTACGGTAACGATCCTGGTGGCCGACCGCGGTCTGAGTGAGATCGTGTTTCAGGAGGATTTCGAGTCGCTGCCGGCGGGGGGATGGAACGGTGGCGAGGTCACGAGGTTCCACGCGCCGATTCACGGCGCTCAGCACCTGGTGCTGAGCCGGGGAGTCATGCCGCAACTCACAACCGCGACGATCGAAATCAACGCGGCCGCCTTCAGTGACCTGGCGCTGGCCTTCTATCAGAAGGAACTTGGCTCCGAATACGACGATCAAGTCGCATCGGATCCCGAAAGCCACGTCGTCACGGACCCCAATGGCGACGGAGTGCTGTTCTCGGTGGACGGTGAACACTGGTACGTAGCGTATCACCTCACCAGGGAGAGTTCGGCGGCGGAGCCTCAGCGCCACCTGCTAAGCCTTCAGGATCACCTGGCAGACGTGGGACTGGAGTCGGCATCCCGTCTGCTGGTCCGTTTCTCGCGGTTTGGACGTGGCGAGGACCGTCGCACTGGACGCGAGTCCGGGATGACGTTCGATGACATCCTGGTGGTTGGCACGCCGCTTCCCGTCGTCCCGCTCCATATCTCGCCCGATCAGACTGTCACGGCCGACAAACCGATTGAGTTCCTGTTTCACTTCCAGGAAGCGGTCACTGGCTTCACGGCGGACGACATCACAGTGAACAATGGCACGAAGGGGCAATTTGCGTCCAGCAGCGGGCAGTCGTACTCGCTGTTGGTCAATCCCCTGCAAGATGGACAAGTCACCGTCTCTGTCGCGGCCGATGTCACGACCGGAGTGCTCTCGGCGAATGGTAATCTTGCCGCGACCGCCAGCGTGCTGTCCGTGACCCCGGAGATTATGTTGT
This sequence comes from Pirellulaceae bacterium, assembly GCA_024102795.1. Lineage (GTDB taxonomy): Bacteria > Planctomycetota > Planctomycetia > Pirellulales > Pirellulaceae > JAGFJK01. Next base: position 1,556 of record JAGFJK010000034.1, on the reverse strand, counting down.
CAAGAATCGCCGTTACCGTGGACGAGCCATGGTCGGACGACGTACTCGACGGGCAGTCCGTGGACGTCCGCTTGTCGGTCCAACCTCCGGGACCAGTGACGCTGTCGTTGCTCAGCAGCGACACGACGGAAACGATTGTGTTCCCGTCCGTGTTGGCATTTTCGCCGAGCGACTGGGACCAACCGAAGTCGGTGACCATTGCCGGGGTACCCGATCAAGTGGACGACGGCGACCAAAGCTCGACGATTACCGTCCACGTCGAGCCCTCGCAGTCAGACGCACTGTATCACGGCGTCTACAACAGTATCGCGGTTACGTCGATCGACGTCGACGAGTCGCAGATCGCCGTGTCGCGGTCAGCACTGGAACTGCTCGAAGGTGGCCAAACGCAGATCGGAGTGGGATTGACCGCCCGTCCTGATAGTCCTGTCGAACTGTCGGTGGTCAGCACCCTGCCTGCGGAACTGGCCGCCACTCCGGCGAGGCTGCTCTTCACGCCGGACGACTGGGATGCCGGCCAGCGAATCCAGATGGTGAACGTTGCCGCCCCAACGGATGGCCTGGTCGACGGGGACCGGCGGGTCGATGTCACGGTGTCGGTGGTGGATGCCGACTCGAATGACGCTTTCGACCCGGCGCTGGATCGCGCTGTGGAAGTGATCGTGCGCGACATTGACGCCGCTGGAATTTCCGTCACGCAAAGCGACGGCGGTACCGTGGTCGGCGAAACGGGAACCACGGACTCGATCACCGTCATGCCGACCGCGCAGCCTTCGAGCAACGTCGTGTTGTCGGTGGTCAGTGGCGACACGGGCGAGGTCACGGTCGCGCCCGCCCTGCTGACTTTCACTCCCGGCAATTGGAATCAGCCGCAAACCGTGACCGTGACTGGAGTGGACGATCCAGCAGCGGATGGTAACCAGGTCACGATCGTTACCATCAGCGTGGTGGCGGCCAGTTCGGACGACGCCTTCGACGGCCTGGCCGATCAGACCGTGTCGGTGACGACCATCGACGACGACTCGCCGGGAATTTCCGTCACGCAAAGCGACGGCGGTACCGTGGTCGGCGAAACGGGAACCACGGACTCTATCACCGTCATGCTGACCGCGCAGCCTTCGAGCGACGTCGTGTTGTCGGTGGTCAGCGGCTACACGGGCGAGGTCACGGTCGCTCCCGCCACGCTGACTTTCACTCCCGGCAATTGGAATCAGCCGCAAACCGTGACCGTGACTGGAGTGGACGATCCCGCAGCGGATGGTAACCAGGTCACGATCGTTACCATCAGCGTGGTGGCGCGGAAGTCGGACGAGGCGGGCGAGGGCGTAGACGATCGGAGCGGGCGGGTGACTAAAATCGACGACGACTCGCCGGGAGTTTCCGTCACGCAAAGCGACGGCGGTACCGTGGTCGGCGAAGCGGGAATCACGGACTCGATCACCGTCATGCTGACCGCGCAGCCTTCGAGCAACGTCGTGTTGTCGGTGGTCAGTGGCGACACGGGCGAGGTCACGGTCGCGCCCGCCCTGCTGACTTTCACTCCCGGCAATTGGAAT
>JAGFJK010000031.1 GCA_024102795.1 Pirellulaceae bacterium | reverse complement strand
CGGGACGGCGAACCGCCGCGGCCGGGGCAGCGCCTCGGTGAACGACCGCAGATGGTTCGTGGGCGGGCAGACGTAGGTCGAGAACAGCTTGATCCCCAGCGGATGGTAGTTGGCCGCGTCGTAGCTGTAGTCCAGGTCCAGGTACTGCGACACGCCTCGCCCGGCCAGCCGGGCTCGGCGACGGTACTGATCGACGCGTCGCCGAGCGCGTTCGTGCAGCAGATCGATCCGCGGCCGGTCAATCCGCTCCAGACGCACGGCCGCGTCGCTGGTCCGCAGCCGCTCGCGCAGGTATTCGTAGAACGCGTCCAGGCTGGTGACCGACAGGTCCAGCGTCTCCGGCAGCTCGATGCCGTACAACTGCTGGAACTGGTGCCGAATCACCGGGTTGATCTCGGCCAGCGGTTCGAGCAGTCTCAGGGTGAACGTGTCCCGCACGCCTTTGGTCTTGGCCAGCTCGACCGGCAGCAGCACCAGGGGCGAGTCGTAGATTTCCGCGGGCGATTCCTTCAGATTGGCCCACCGCAGGAAGCAGGCGACCAGTCGCAACTGGGCAAATCCGAATTCGGCCGCGTCGCGCCGAGCGTCGCCGCGGATCCGATCCAGCACGCTGGGCAGATACAACGCCTCCTGGAAGTTCAGGTACTTGTTCAGCGAGACCGGTTTGCCCCGCAGCAACCGCCCGGCAAACTCGTCGCTCCAGGTCAGGATCTGATCCGCCCGGACGCTCTGCACGTTGAATGCCAGCGGCACGGAGGCCTCGGTCAGATTCACCGACTGCATCGTGGGACGAAATTCCAGCAGCCGGTTCCGCCGCGAGATTTCGAACAGCCGCTGCTGCAGCCGCCCGAGGATCAACTGCTGGCGCGTGTGCTGATCCTGGCCGCCGAACCCCTCGATGCGATTCAGTTCCAGTTGGAATTCCACGTCCTGTTCGCGGTAGTGCTGCAAGCTGTGCAGCAGCGCCGGCAGATCCTGAGGCCGGCGATGCCGGTCCAGTTCGGTCATCCGCGCGATCGCCTGCGCCAGCACCGGGTGCAGTTGCCGATGCAGGTGAAACAGATTCTCGCGGTGAGCGACAAACCGCCGGGCATCCTCCGGCTGGTTGAAATTCAGCCCGCACGCCAGGGACGCCAGGACCAGGCCCAGCACGAACACGTCGCACAGCGGGTCGTGATGCTCCAGCCGGTGTTCCCAGCAGCGATAGCCCAGGATGTACGCGGGGCGCGCCAGCGGCTGGTCATCCTGTTCGATCAGCCGCAAGTCGCGGACCTCCCGCGTCTCGCCTCCGACGTCAAACGTCCGCTCGGTCTGGCCGACGATGTCCAGCACTCCATGCAGCGCTTGTTCCAGGCTGGCCACCGCCGAGCGGTTCAGGCGCAGCGGGCGGCTGCGAGCCTGTTCGTACCAGATCTGCACTCCGGCCACGTGCAGCTCGTCCAGCCCTTCCAGCGGCGCCACCTGTCCGGCCTGATGCGTGGCGATTGTCTGCCGCAGCAACGGCAGAAAGCTGGCCAGCACATCCTCGGTGGAAAAACCGCCCGCTTGCCAGCGCTGGTCCAGAAACCGTTCAAGAGTCAGCATGGCCGTCATCGTCCGAGTCCGTTCCGGCAGCCTGGATCCCCATACCCCCAAGGCACGCCCAGAATTCCCGTGGTTGGCGCCTATTGTGTCGATAATCGCCCCGGAAGGGAAGTCGCCAGCAGTATATACGCGAGCAGCTTGCCTGGCGGACGCCTTGGTCTCATCCGTCTGGATCGTTCAGCAACTCCTCCAATCGTTGTCGCAGGTGTTCCGGGTATCTGTCGAGCCATGTTGCATCGATCATCCCCAGCGAAATCATGTCAAGCAGATGAACCTGATCCTTGCGGCGAAAGGCATTCAGTTTCATGCGTACCAGTGTCTCCAGAGGAATTGTCTGGAAGTCGTTCGTCCGTGCCGCTGGTTCGATGTCCGGATTGGGCTCGCCACCCTTTTCTATGTTCCCGACCAGCAGCACATGCACGGCGTCACGGGCCGAGGCGTCGGGATGTTCGACGAACATGTCCAGACCTGCCGTGTTCCGGTGAAAAAGGCCGGCGGAAGTCATGGCATGAATTAGGGCTGAGAGATCGCCGGGGCGCACCAGAATGTCAACGTCTTGCGTGGTTCTGAGGGCGGCCTCATCGACCTGGGCGACCCAAGCGCGAACCGCGTGGCCGCCGATGACCGCATACGGCACCTGGGCCTCCTCCAGGATCTTCACGGTCTTTCGCAGTCGCTGATTGACCTTCTCCACCGCTCGCTCCATTCGAGCCCAAAGCTCTTCGCCAGTAATCGTAAATTCAACCACTGCTTCGTCCTCCGCATCCAGGCTACCAGAAAACGGGTGCCGGTTCAGCGGTAACTGGAACTTCTGCGGAGGGAATGTTCGCGAGCCGCGGACAACGGCGTAACTCGAAGCGTTGGCCGGCAGGCACCAGTCAGGTCAATTCCGGGGTCTGGGAATCCAGGCTGGGAGATTGCCGAGCGTCGGCGAGCAACTGGTCGCGCTGCGCATTGACGGCCGCGAGCTGGTTCTTGCGCAGGCGAAGTTCCTTCAGTGCGAGCTGGCAGAATTGTTGATGAAGGCCCAACTGATCGGCCAACCGCAGTGCGGCCGCCAGCGGATACGATTCCAGCTCGCGGTCGGCCGTCACGAAATCCAGCAGCACAAAGCAAAAGTAGTCCCGCAGCCGCTCGTCGCACCGCTGGTAATCGGCCGCCGGCAGTTCGTCGCCGGGTTCCGCCCGCGGCCACTCGTAGTCGTCGAAGTACAGCCTGGCCTGGGCCTGCACCGCCTCGGTCCGCAACCACCGCTCCCGCAGCAGTTCATCCAGCAGTCGGCGCGTCAGCCGCCGCACTTGTCGCTGCTGCAGCAGATCCAGCCGGTCCAGCGCCGGCGGTCCCTCGATCATGGCGGCCACCTGCCGTTCGACGTCCTCCACCCGCTCGACCCACAACCGCAGGGCCCGAGCGCGAATGAACGTCTCCGGATGAGTCACCTCCTCCGTCCCCAACGCGCCGCTCGCCACCACCTCGTCCGCCTGCCGCAGGTAACTGGCCGCGTCCACCCGATCCAGTCCCGTCGCCAGCCGCACCAGCATGCGAATGGTCACCGCCGGGTCGTCCACCACCGCCAGCGAACCGCGGTCGCAACAGATTTCACTGTACAGTTGGAACAGCCGCCAACTGTGAGCGTACGCGGCGCCGGCCGTCGGGTCGAGCGACAAGGCGGCCAGCAACTGGTCGGCGACGAAGAACTCGCCATCCCGCACCTGCCACAGCAGATAGTGCGTCAGCTCGTGGCCCAGCAGGGCCGTCAATTCGGCCTCCTCCAGGCGGTCCAGCACCGGGCCGGAAAACACCAGGTGAATCTCGCCCGGCAGGTACGCCAGTCCCGCGTTGGCCGCGGCCGGCGCCTGCAACTGGTACAGGTGCAGCGGCGCGTCGATCGCCAGTTGCCCGGAAACCCGCCGAGCCAGTTCGTGCACGGCCGGATGAGCGGCCTGCTCCAGCCGGTAGGTGGTCTTGAGCAGGTCCAGCCTCACGGCGTCGAGCTGTTCGGGAAAGTCCTGCCGCACGAAGAACCATTCCCACAGCTCCGGCTCCTCGCGCTGCAGCCACTCCACCAGTTGCTCCAGATACGGAGGCGGCTGGAGTGTCCGGCCCGGTGTTTCGGCCGCCATCACGCTCCCTCGCTGCTTGCCCTGGCGGCGTGCCGTGACTCAACCGTCGAGCCATCGTAACCGCATTGTAAAAAAAGCTGGAAAATCACGGGGCGGTCGCCGCTACGGGAAACTTTCCCTTCGGATCGTTCGTCTTAGCGGTTATGTTACAGTATCAGCCCGCCGGAGGCAGGACGGGTCGGAGAGCCGTCTGCTTGGCCGGCAGAAGGACGCGGGACGGGGCTGAGAGCCGCCGGTCTGACCGGCCACCACCGGATTGGCCGCCTTTTTGCTTTCCTTGAAACAGGAGTCGACGCATGTCGGGAAACTTCCGCCTGGTGTTGCTGGCCGGCCTGCTCGCCTTCCCCTTATTCCTGGGCGCTCGTTCGGCCGCCGGCAACCCCCCGCCGGTGCCCGAAGCGATCAGCCGGCTGATGCAGGACCGCGACTACGACGGCGCGGTGGAGGCGATCGAGCAGCAACTCAAGCAGAAGGATTCCCCGGCCGACTACCTGCTGTACCTGCAAGGGCGAGCGCGCCACTTGCAGCACCGCTACGACGACGCGGCGGCAGTCTACGACCGGCTGGTCCAGCAGTTCCCCGACAGCCCCTGGGCTCGCCGGGCCCGGTTTGCCAAGGCCGTCGCCCTGGCCCGCAAGGGTGACTTCCGCGAGGCGGAATTGATCTACCGGGCCGAGGCGGAGTACCTGTTCTCGCCGGAACGGAAGCAGGAGATCGCCAGCATCTACCTGGAGTTCGCCGACGCCCTGTTCCAGCCGGACGACGAGCAGACGAAGCCCGATTACGCCAAGGCCCTGGAGTTCTACAACCGGGCGTTGCAGGTGGGCCCGCAACCGCAGACCCGGCGGGAAACCGAACTCAAGGCGGCCCGCTGCCAGCAGCAGCTCGGCCAGCACGCCGAAGCGGCCGCGGCCTACCAGCAGTTTGTCAAACAGAATCCCGACGATCCGTTGCTGGTCGAGGCCCGCTACCGGCTGGGTGAAGCCTATCTCGCTCAAGGCAACCTGGCCGAGGCTCGCCGCACGTGGCAGGATCTGCTGGAGCTGCATCGGGCGTCCGACTCGCCCCGCCTGGCCGACGCCCGCTTCGAAATCTCGCGTACTTACAACATCCCGCAGCCGCAGGACGACGAGCAACTGAACCTGGGCGTGGCCGCGCTGCGGGCGTTTCTCCGCGAACACCCCGATCACAAGCTGGCCAGCCAGGCCCACTTGCGGATCGCCGAAAGCTACCAGCACCGCGGGCGGCACGAGGACGCCGTGGCCGCCGCGCGCGGGCTGCTGGCCGAGCCGCGGTATGCCGACCGCGAGGAGATTCCGCGGGCCCGCTTCCTGCTGGGCCACGCCCTGCAGATGCAGAAGAAGTTCGCCGAGGCGCTGGAGGCCTTCCGCCAGTTCCTCACGAGCCATCCGACCGATCGGGCCTGGAGCGACGTGCAGCGGGCGATCATCGATACCGAGTACTTTGAGGCCCAGGCCCGCTTCGACGAGAAGCAGCATGGCGAGGCCCGCAAGCTGTGGGAACAGTTCCTCGACCGGCATCCGCTGGACGAACGCAACCGGACGATCCTGTTGCAGTTGGGCCGGCTGCAGTTCGATCAGCGGCAGTGGGACGAAGCGATCGCCGACTGGCGCCGGCTGGTCAGCAAGTATCCCGGCACCGAAGAGGCTTCGCACGCCCAGTTCCTGATCGCCGTGACGCTGGAGGAGAAGCTGGGCCAGCTCGAAGAGGCGCTCAAGGAGTTCCGCAAACTCAACTGGGGCAGCCGGGCTCCGCACGCCCAGGCCCGCATCGCCCGGCTCACGGCCCGCTCGCTCAGCGTCGCCACGCCGCGCATCTTCCGCAGCGGCCAGACGCCGCAATTGAAACTCGTGACCCGGAATATCGAGTCGGTCCACGTGCGGGCGTACCAGGTCGACCTGGAAACCTACTTCCGCAAGATGCACCTGGCGCGGGGCGTCGAGCAACTGGACATCTCGCTGATCGATCCCGACCAGGCGTTCGACTTCGCGGTGCCCAAGTATCAGCCGTACCAGCAACTGGAGCATGCACTCGAAGTCCGCCTGCCCGCGGCGGCCGGCGATCAGCCGGCAGCCCCCAATCAGCCCGCAACGGCCGGCGTGATGGCGGTGACCGTCAGTGGCAAGACGCTGGAAGCCACCACGCTGGTCGTGCACAGCGATCTGGATATCATCGTCAAGAGTTCGCGCGATGAAATCTTCGTGTTCGCCCAGAACATGCGCACCGGCAAGCCGTGGCCCGGAGCGCGGCTGCTGATTTCCGACGGCGAGCAGGTGTTTGGCGAAGGCGTCACCGGCGACGACGGCGTGTACCGCGGCAAGTTCGAACAACTCAAGACCGCCGAGGATATCCGCGTCTTCGCCATCTCCGACCAGCATACGGCGTCCAATGTCGTCGGGCTGGCCCAGGTCGAAGTCGCTCAGGGGCTCGCGCCCAAGGGCTACATCTACACCGACCGCCCCGCTTACCGACCCGGCCAGATGGTGCACATCCGCGGCGTCGTCCGGCACGTGGCGGGCGACACGTACCGCATCAGCGAGGGCAAGCAGTACCAGTTGGAGGTGCGCGACGAACGCAACCGGCTGGTGCACAGCCAGGACGTGGCGCTGAACGCCTTTGGCAGCTTCCACGCCAACTTCCTGCTGCCGGAGACCAGCGTCCAGGGGCAGTATCGGATCGCGATCAGCGACCAGGAGCAGGAGACGTTCCAAGGCACGCTGCAGGTCGAGGATTACCAGCCGCCCACCGTGCGGCTGGAAGTGGATACGCCGCGGCGGGTGTACTACCGCGGCGAGGAGATCGAAGGCACGATCCGCGTGAAGTACTATTATGGCGCGCCCGTCGTGGGCCGCGACGTGCGTTATCGCCTGGCCGACGGCCGCGTGTTCACCGCTCGCACGGATGAAAAGGGCGAAGTCGGGTTCCTGCTGCCGACGCGCGAATTCCGCGAGACACAGGCCTTGCCGTTCAGCGTCGAACTGCCCGATCTGGGCTTGCAGAGCCAGACCGTCTTTCAGTTGGCCACGCTCGGCTTCACGCTTCAAGCCGCTCTTCCCCGGCCGGTGTTCCTGGCCGGAGAGACCTTCGAATTGACGGTGACCGCGGCCGATGCCGAGGGCCAGCCAATCTCGCAACCCGTGGAACTTCACGTGCTGCGGCGGACCGTCGTCGAGGGTCAGGTGGGTGAAGTCGAGGTGCAGCGGCACGAGCTGCGAACGGCCGAGGACGGCCGCGCGCGGCAGACGCTGGAACTGGACACCGGCGGCGAGTACGTCCTGCGCCTGATCGGGATCGACCGCTTCCAGAACCCGGTCACGGCCCAATCGCTGGTCAACATCTCGGACGACAAGGATCAGGTGCGGCTGCGGATCCTCTCCGACCGGCACACCTACCGCGCGGGCGACCAGGCCCAGATCCGCGTGCACTGGCGCGAGCAGCCCGCCCTGGCCCTGGTGACGTTCCAGGGCGCCAGGATTCTCGACTACCGGCTGATCACGCTGCGTCAGGGCGAAAACATCCTGCCGGTGCCGATGGACGCGCGGCTGGCTCCCAACTTCGACCTGGCCGTGGCCGTGATGACCGACCCCGCGCCACCGGCCGGCGGTGCCGCGGGCGAGGGTACTGATGCCGCCGCCGATCAAGCCGGCACGCCGCGCCGTTTTCATGAAGCGTCCAGCCCGTTCACGGTGGAGCGGGACTTGCACATTCAGTTCGCCCTGAAACCCGTGGGCCGGGACGCCGGTCCGATCCGGCCAGGCGATGAAGTGGAAGTGGTCGTCACGGCGACCGACCCGCAAGGCCGGCCCGTGGCCGCTGAGGTCGGCCTGGCACTGATCGAAAAGTCGCTGCTGGACCGCTTCGGCTTCCAGGTGCCGGCGATCCAGGAATACTTCCGGGGAGCGAATCGGCAAGCGGCCATGCGCACAACGTCCAGCGTGGTGTTCGAGTATCGTCCCTCCACGCGGCAGATCAATCCGCTGCTGCTGGCCGAGGCCGAGCGGCGCGAAGTCGAGGAGGAGGAAGCCCGGCGGTTGACCGAACTGGCGACGAACGGTCGGCCGACCGGCGGCGACGTTGCCGCCGCAGGTGTCGCCGCGAACAACTGGGCCGCCCTGGGCGATCGCGCGGCAGTCAATGGCGAAGCGTTCGGAATGGGAATGGGCCAAGCCAACTCGTATCCCCCCAGTTCGGACACCATTGTCGACCGGCAACTTCGCAGCCGCCTGGGCCGCTTCCAGGCCCGCGGTATGTTCAGCCCTGACGGCGCCCAGCTCGCCGTACAGGACGAAGACAACCAGCAGTTGGGAATTCTCTCGCTGGGAGTCCAGCAGCGGCAGGAGCTGATGTATGACTTCAACGGTAACCAAAGCGAGTTGCCCGCATTCTATACGGAGTTTGGTCGGCCCGCGCGCGGCCGATACGGTGCCGCCGATTTGAAGCTGATGATCCTGACCGACGGCATCGCGCCGACGACCTGGGAGGCGCTCAGCGGCAACGCGGCGGAGATTCCCGTCCTGCAGAAGGACGGCGTGTGGTTCAACTTGAACACCGCGCGAGTCGCCCGCACGGCGCTGGGCGAGGTCCTGACCGGCCTGGCCGCGGAGGAAGCGGTGGTGCTGACGGGGCTCCGCCCGCACGAAACGGCCTATTGGAATCCGGCGGTGACGACCGACGATCAAGGCCGGGCCAGCGTCCGCTTCACTCTGCCCGAACGTTCGACCGCCTGGACCTTGCTGGGCAAGGGCATCACGGCCGAGACACTGGCTGGCGAACAGTCCGAGGAGCTGGTGGTCCGCAAGGATCTGTTCGGCGAGCTGAAGCTGCCGTCGGCCCTGACGGACGGCGATCGGGCCGAGATCGGCATCAGCGTGCACAACGACGCGCTGGCCGAGGGAACGATTGACGTCACGCTGAACGTCAAGCTGGGAGACAAGACGACCAGCGTCCGCAAGCAACTGGATGTGGACGCCAAGGGGATCCGCGAGTTGACCGTGACGCAGCCGATCGAGCTGCCGAAGGAAGCTCGACAAAGCGCCGCGCCGGGCGCCGTGGCGGAGTTCGAGTTGATCGTGTCGGCGGGCGAATTGCGGGATGTCGCGCGGCGCGTGGTGCCGGTCGTGCCCTATGGCCGAGCGGTGTTTGCCGTGGCCGGCGGTACCGCTCAAGGCGACGTCAACGCGGTGGTCGAAGCGCCGCCGGGCATGCCGCTGGCCGCGCCCCGGTTGCAGATTCTGGTTGGGCCGACCGTGCAGCGCAGCCTGCTGGACGCCGTGCTCGGCGCGCCCACCTGGTGCCAACTGGAGGGTGCGCGAGTGGCTTCGGGCGTGGACACGGCTTCGTCCGACCTGATGGCCGCGCTGGCCTTGCAGCAACTGCTGGCCGGCACGCGCGACGCCACCGCGCCCCAGGCCGAGACGCTCGACAGCCGCATCCGCTCGGCCATCGGGCTGCTTGTCTCCTTGCAAAACGACGATGGCGGCTGGAACTGGGCCGGTCGCCAGGGACAGGCCAGCGACCGCTACAGCTCGGCCCGCGTCTTCTGGTCGCTCAGCCTGGCGCGCCAGGCGGGCTACCGTGTGACCGACGAGACGTTCAACTCGGCATTGACCTACCTCAAGTCGCAGATCGCGCAATCGGCCGTCGCCGATTTCGAAACCAAGGCCATCCTGCTGCAGGCTTTGGCAGCCGCCGGGCAAGGCGATTTCACGCTGGCCAACCAACTGTATCGCAATCGCCCGGCCCTGTCGCCGGCTGGCCTGGCACACCTGGCGCTGGCGTTTGCCGACATGGATCGCCGGCAAACGGCGGGCGAGCTGCTGGAGCTGCTGGCGCAGAAAAACCTCGACGCCGCGCCGCAAGGCGGGCTGTCGTGGAACCACGCCGGCACCGAGCTGCGAGCGATCTACGCCCTGGCGCTCGACAAGGTGACGCCGGCCGACGACCGCCTCCGCCAGCAAGTCGATTGGCTGATGGCCCACCGCACCGGCCACCGCTGGCTGCCCGACAAGGCCACCGGGCCCGCCATGCAGGCGCTCTGCCGCTGGTTCGGACGCACGCGGTTCGAAGGCCAGAAGTACGAGCTGACGATTTTCGTCAACGACCAGCAGGCTCACAAGCTGCAGGTGGATCCGCAAACCGCCGCCCAGACGCTGGAAGTGCCCGCCAGTTTTCTCCGCGAGGGGAAGCAGCGGATCCGGTTCGAAATCAACGGCCGCGGGCAGTTCACGTTCCAGTGCGTGCTCGGCGGCTTCGTCGCCGGCGATCAACTCAAGAGCACCACGGCGCAGTGGAATGTCGATCGCTATATGGAGCCGGCTCCGAGAGAATACGACGGGCGGGACGTGCCCCGCGGCTTCGACCTGCTGCTGGGCAACTACCAGGCGTTCCGCAACGTGCTGGAACAACTGCCGGTCGGCCGCCGAGGGCACGTGACGTTGCGCGTCGTGCGGCACCAGGCTCCATCGACACGGGCCGATGAGACGCTGGAGTATCTGGTGGTGACCGAGCCGCTGCCGGCGGGAACGACGGTGGTCGAGGGGTCGTTGCGGGGCGGGTTCGAGCGGTATGAACTGCAACCCGGCTCGATCACGTTCTACCTGGGCGGCCGGCGCTCGATTGAACCGATCACGTACGAGCTGCACGGCTATCTGCCGGGCAGCTACCGGGCCGCACCGACCGTGGTTCACAACGCTTTTCAACAGGATCAGATCGCGGTCTCCAAGCCGCTGGCGCTGGAAGTCCTGCCGCTGGGCGCCGAGAGCGGCGATGCCTATCGCCTGACGCCGCGCGAACTGTACGAACTGGGGCGGCTGGAGTTCGAGGCCCGGCATTTCGAACCGGCGTCGCGGCACCTGCACCAACTGGTCGACGATTGGAACCTGCAGCCGGAGATCTACAAGGACGTCGTGCGGATGCTGCTGGACATCCACCTGCAACTGGGGCCGCCCGCGGAAGTCGTGCGGCACTTCGAGATCGTGCTGGAGAAGTACGAGGACCTGGAGATCCCGTTCGAGAAATTGCTGCGGATCGGCGACGCGTATCATCAGATCGCCGAGTATGAGCGGAGCTACCTGGTGTTCCGGGCCGCCGTGGAGGGCAGCTTCTTGAAGGAAAGCCAGGTGGCCGGTTTCCTGGCCGAGCAGGCTCGTTTCCTCCGCAGCGTGGACGTGATGAACGGGCTGCTGCGCGAGTATCCGCCGGAAGCCTACGTGGCCGCCGCCAGCTACGCGCTGGCCCAGCGGGTTTACGCCAAGGCGCCCGAAGCGGCCGGCGACGCCGAGCTGCGCGAGAAGAAACTGACCCGCGTGGACCTGATCCGCCAGGCGTGGCGGATGCTGGACGATTTTCTGACGGCGAACCCCGAAGACCCGGCCGCGGACGAGGCGTCGTTCTCGCTGGCCAACGCCCTGCTGGACCTGGAACTGTACGAGCAGACGATCGCCCACTGCCGCCGTTTCGCCGACCGCTATCCGGGCAGCGATTTCCTGGACAGCTACTGGTACATCATCGGCTTCTGCCACTTCGCTCGCGGCGAACATCAGGACGCGCTGCAGATGTGCGACAAGGTGGCGCAGGCCACGCGGGTCGATCCGGGCACCGGGCGCGAAGTGGAAAGCCAGAACAAGTGGCAGGCGATCTACATTCGCGGGCAGGTCTATCACAGCCTGGGCCAGGCGCCCGACGCGATCCGCGAGTACACGCGGGTCGAGGACCGGTTCGCCGACGCCCGGCAAGCGATCGAATACTTCGTGCGCAAGGATATCTCGCTGCCGGAGATCACGGCGTTCGCGCCCGGCGAGGCGGTCGAGCTGCCGCTGAGCTTCCGCAACGTGGCCGAGTGCCAGGCGACCGTGTATCGCATCGACCTGATGAAGTTCAGCCTGCTGCGGCGGACGCTGGGCGGAATCACACAGATCAACCTGTCGGGTATCCGGCCGTACCACGAGGCGACCGTGCCGCTGGGCGACGGGAAAGATTATCGCGACCGCGAGCGGCCGCTCACCCTGCCGCTCAAGGACGCCGGAGCCTACCTGATCGTCTGCCGCGCGGGGGACCTGCACACGACCGGCCTGGCGCTGGTTTCGCCGCTGGAGCTGCAGATTCAGGAGGAGGTGCCGTCGGGCCGAGTGCGGGCGACAGTCCGCGACAAGGTCAATAACCGCTATGTGCACAACGTGCACGTGAAGGCGATCGGTACGAACAACTCGGAGTTCGTCTCCGGGGACACCGACTTGCGCGGCGTGTTCGTGGCCGACGGTCTGCGCGGCGCGGCGATGGTGATCGCGCAGGCTGGCGACAGCTACGCCTTCTATCGCGGCACGCAGCCGCTGGGCCCGCCGCCGGCTCCCGCCCAGCAGCAGGCCGAGGCGCAGGCCGAGTCGGCTCCGGCGGCAGGTGAGTCGACCGACGCCAAGGGCGAACTGCTCAAGAGCCTGCGGGGCGGGAACGAGATGATCCAGCAGAAGCAGCAACAGCAGCTCGACCTGCTCTACCGCAACTCGGTCGACGAGGGCCTGCCCAGCAACTTCGGTGGCGGACTCTTCAAGTAGCATGGGCTTCCAGGTAGCATGGGCTTCCAGCCCGTGTTTAGCAGGGTAGCATGGGCTTCCAGCCCGTGTGCGTCCTCTGCGCACCCCTGCGCCTCCAACCCGTGCGCACCCCGCACGCACCCCGGCCTCCAACCCCTAACTTCGCGATCTCATCCATGCCGCCGGCGATCCTCCACCCGGGCTGCGTCCCAAGCGAGCGTCCCTGCAAACCAGATGGCTGGCCTGCTGACGCTGCATGCCGTTGGAAGGGCCAGTGGCTGGTTGCCCGGAACGGCGGCGTGAGTAAGATCTCGACGGGTTTCCCAGCGTGCGGGACGACCCGCATGGTTCTGAATTTCGGCGGGGACGACTCTGCCCTGGACGCCCAAGGTGAGTTATGGCATGGGTGCTGCTCCTGGTGGCCGCTCTGTTTGAAGTCGGCTGGGCCGTGGGTCTCAAGTACACGGAAGGCTTCACGAAGTTCTGGCCGAGCGTGCTGACGATTCTTGCCATGGTGATCAGCATGGGACTGTTGGCGGCCGCCGTCCGCACGATCCCGGTGGGTACCGGCTATGCGGTCTGGACGGGCATCGGGGCGGCTGGAACCGCCCTGCTGGGGATCGTGCTCTTCGCTGAGCCGGTCTCGGCCTGGCGGATCGTCTGTCTGTTGCTGATTGTGGCGGGCGTTGTCGGGCTGAAGTTTTCGGTTTCCTAGTTGGACGGCGGCGCCCAGTAGCTCCGTTTTCAAGTACCATTGGTCTGGTACCTGGATGCGCCTCCGTTTCCCGTGCCATTCACCGCCAAATTCTGTTTGGGCTACTGTCGAGGAGCAAGTTGATGCGAAGGAACATATGTTGGCTCTGGTCGTGCTGGTGGCTGGGCAGTGTGCTGCTGGGAGGGCTGCTGCTGAACGCGGTTCGCGGCGACGAACCGCGGTCGCTGGCCGGCGCGTCCGAGCCGGAGTGGGAGTATCCGTTGATCCAGGGCGCGGGCGGTATCCGGCCGTTGCCGCGGGCCGCGGAACCGCCGCGCGCCGGGACGGCCGTGGTGTTTGACATCACGCGCCTGGAGGAACCCGGCAAGGTCGTTGCGGGAATCGATCGGATGGCCCGGTTGCTCAACTTGTACGCGGCCGGCGGCGTCGACGTGCGCCAGGCCCGGTTCGCGCTGGTGCTGCACGGCGACGCCACCGTCGCCGCACTCGGCCACGACGCCTTCCGTCGGCATACAAAGGTGGAACAGAATCCCAATCTGCGGCTGCTGGCGGAGTTTCGCAAGCTGGGCGTCGAGGTGTACGTCTGCGGGCAGGCGCTGGCGCACAAACGGTTCGCTCACGACGACGTGGCTGGCGAGCTGACCGTGGCCGTGTCGGCGATGAACGTGCTGATCAACAAGCAGCAGGCGGGCGCTGCCTACCTGCCGTTTCATTGACGCGATAGTCGAGATGTCGTGTAGTTGAAATGTGTTCCGACGACATGGTGACATTCCGAATCGGTTTCGGATGGAGTTGGACATGCCAGACACAACGGATCGGGTGACGACGGCGGAGCAACTGGCCGCCATGCCCGCTGATGGCAAGCGGTATGAACTTGTGGATGGAGTCTTGCGGATGATGTCACCTGCTGGAAGTGAGCACGGCCGGATCGCGTCCGAGTTGTTGTTGCAGATCGGACAGCACGCCAAACAGCACAAGCTGGGCAGAACTTACGCCGCGGAAACAGGTTTCCTGATTCAGAGAGACCCCGACACCGTGCTGGCGCCGGACGCGTCCTTCGTGTCGAACGACCGGCTGGCCGGCTGGGGCGGTCATCGGGGCTACTTGCCGCTGGCCCCGGACCTGGTTGCCGAGGTTGTGTCTCGGAACGACCGGACGAAGGATGTTGCCGATAAGGCGCAAGCCTGGTTGGACGCCGGAGTAATCGCTCCACTCAAAACACGCGTTGTCGGCGGCTCCGCGTGTATCGTGTTGTTTATGCACCCCGCGTTTTCAGCGGCAATGGCGGCCCTACTGTGGTGCCTGGCTTGTCGAGCAGCGATGTGGTGTCACCATTTGATGCAGAGTTTTGTCGGGCGCTTCGATCAGCCAGAAGTCGCCAGTAACCGATCCACATCATCACCGGACAGTAAACTAGCAAAGCCGTTCCGCAGAGCAGGTAAAAGAAAATGCGGTATTCCGGAGCTAGGAACGCATGAAACGTGCGGGTCGTATCCACAGTT
>JAGFJK010000028.1 GCA_024102795.1 Pirellulaceae bacterium | reverse complement strand
TGGATTTCACGGTCGAGCGAGCGGTGACGGCGGCGACGCGCGTCGCGAGCCAGCGGACGGCGTCGCCGGCCGACACGTTGCGGCGGGCCGCGGATGAATTGCAGTCGCGGTTCGTCCGCCAAGGCTGGTTTCGCCGCTGGTTGTCCTCGGTCTGGCAGCGCGCGGTTGCCGATTGGCTGCGAGCGGAAGCGGCGCGCCAACAGCCGGAATTGCCCGAGACCGATCCGCTGCTGGCAGGCCTGCTGATGATGCGCCAGCGGGTGAGCCGGTTGCTGGCCGAACGCGGCATCGAGCGGCAGGAGGTGGAGGGTCGGATGTTTGACGCCGAGTGGATGCACGCCGTGGACGCGGTCGATGCGCCGGGCACTCCCTCGGGGCACGTGGTCGAACAACTGCGCCCGGCTTATTTCTGGAAGGGCAGGCGGATCCGCGACGCCGAAGTACGCGTCGCCCGCTGAATACGACTGGTCACGTCCGGTTCCGCCGGGCGAATTGGAATGACTTTACAGGAGAAACCCATGGCAACCACCGACAGTTCACCCATCGTAGGCATCGACCTGGGCACGACCAACAGCGTGGTGGCCGCGATCGTGGGCGGTCGCGCTCAGGTGCTGGTTGAGGATGGCGAGCCGCTGTTGCCGTCGGTCGTGGCCTTGGATCCGGCCAGCAAGCTGATCGTGGGCCAGGCCGCCCGCAACGGCCTGGCCGCGTTTCCCGAACGCACGATCGCTTCGGTGAAACGCCGCATGGGTGAGGACGTCCGGCTGCCGCTGGGCGATCAGGAATTCACACCGCAGGAAATCAGCGCGATCATTCTGCGGCGGTTGCGCGACCGGGCCGAGCGGGAGTTGGGACAGCCGGTCACTCGGGCCGTGATTACGGTGCCCGCCTTCTTTGACGAACATCAGCGGCAGGCGACGCGCGAAGCAGGCAAGCTGGCCGGCCTGACGGTGGAACGGATCATCAACGAACCGACGGCCGCCACGCTGGTGTATCGAGCGGGCAGCGACGCCCGCGAGCACCTGGTGGTTTACGACCTGGGCGGCGGGACGTTTGACGTGTCGGTCGTGCGGCTGGAGATGGGCGTCGTCGAGGTGCTCAGCAGCAAGGGCGACACGCGGCTGGGCGGCGACGATTTCGACCATCTGCTGATGGACTACGTGGCCCGCGAGTTCCTCGGCAAGCATGGCATCGACCTGCGGGAACAGGCCCGCACCCGCTGGCGGCTGATCCAGTCTTGCGAACGGGCCAAGCGCCGGCTGTCGGACGAGTACGAGGTGCGGATCAGCGAGGAGTTTATCGCCGAGGCGAACGGCCAGCCGCTGCACCTGGACGTGCGCGTGACTCGCGACCAGTACGAGGAACTGATCCGGACGCTGGTGGAACGCACGATCGAATGTGTGGACAAGGCGCTGCGCGACGCCAACCTGACGCTCAACCAGATCGACCAACTGGTGCTCGTGGGCGGCTCCACGCGCACGCCGCTGGTGCAGCAGCGATTGCGGGAGGAGTTCCGCCGCGAGCCGCAGCGGGCCGTCGATCCGGACCTGGCCGTCGCCCTGGGCGCGGCCACCCAGGCGGCCATGCTCAACGGCATCAGCGTCGGACCGGTGCTGGTCGACGTGGCCACGCACACGCTGGGGATCGAAGTCCTGGATCGCATGACGTTCTCCGGGCCGGAACTGGTGTTCAGCCCGATCCTGCATCGCAACAGCCCCTTGCCGGCCAGGTTCGAGGATTCGTACCACACGGTCCACGAAAAACAGCAGATGGCGGAAATCCACGTCCTGCAGGGCGAACACCGGGACATCCACCGCAACCGCTCGATCGGCAAGTTCAAGTTGCGGTTGCAGAAGCCGGATCAGGGCGACGGCCAGATCCTGGTGCGGTTTGAGCTGACGCTGGACGGAACCTTGCGGGTGACCGCCGTGGAACAGGCTTCGGGAGCCAGCGAGGAACTGCGGATCGAGAATGCGCTGGCGGATTTCCAGAGCGGGCAGCGCGACGACGCTCGGCGGCGGCTCGAGGCCATGTTCGACCACTCGGATGACTTCCAGACGGCGGGCGCCACGGGCGGCTGGAAATCGATCGCCGGGCACCCGCAAATGATGGACCTGGACGACGCGGCTGACGAGAACGAGGACGAGCGGGTGATCGATGTCACGCACACGGCTCCGGCACAACCCGTCAGGATCGCCGCCGATAGCAGCGGTGAAGCGGCGGAGGGAAGCGACGAGTGGGACGAACTGGCGGAGATCGAACAGTTGCTGGAACGAGCGGAGTCGCTGGCCGGGAAACTGACCGGCGAGGATGCCGAGGACATTGAGCAGTTGGCCAGCCAACTGCGCGCGGCGCTGGCGGCCAGGGACCAGGCGCAAGTAGAGCGGCTGTGCGGCGAACTGGACGACATTTTGTTCTACGTGCAAGGTTAAGTCGCCTTTCGCTCCGCGAAAGTAGCGAGCACTACAGTCGTCTTGCGATCCGCCATCGTCGCCTTTCGCTCCGCGAAAGCAGCGAGCCCCAGGCCGATCCATACCTCCGCACACAGCCCACGCGTTCGAGACTACCATTAAGATTCCTTCAGCAGCGGCACGCGAGGCGCTTCGACGTGGCGGATACAAGCGGCCCGGAAGACAACGAACAGCGGCTGCGATGTCCAGCCTGCCGAGCGGCCCAGCCGTGGCAGGATTGTTGCCGGCGTTGCCAGGCGGACCTGAGTCTGCTGGTGCGGGCCTTGCGTTACCGGCGGGACCAGTGGCTTGCCTGCCGGGCCGCGATCGCCGTGTACGACCTGCCCGCCGCCCGCCGTGCCGCCCGCGAGCTGTTGCTTTTGCACCCCGGTCCCGCCGAACGTCAGCTCTGGCAGGCGATTGCAACGGCGGACCCGGCACCCTAAAACGAACCTACCCACCGGGCCCGTAGCTCAGCGGTGAGAGCAGGGGACTCATAATCCCTTGGTCGGGGGTTCGAATCCCTCCGGGCCTACTCGCGTCCCCTTTCGCACCGAGTCGCCTCGGACAGTCGCAGGCTGGCCGCGTAAGGGGTCATCCGGAAGGCACCGACTGTAAATACGCCGCCCAGGTGCGGTGGCAAATCAGCTCGCGCAGCGAAAGAATTGATCGCCATGCCTTCCACCTCCTCGCCCCCAATGATCACGCGATTGCGGATTCTCTCGCCAACGGCCAAAACGGGCACACGTGGTTCTGGCTGCTCCTCAACGTCATAGTATGTCCGTAGGTTGCCGATGCGAAGTTCTCAGGGAACGATCTGCTTCGGACGCATGGGTTTACGATTCCGTGTTTCGACATTGGCTCATGTGCGGGCTGCCGTTCAACTGTGTCTAGCACCGGCGTCCGTCGCCGAGCGGTCAAGACACCCAGGAGTCCTTCCGTGGCTCGCGAGTACTCACTTTCATATGGCACCCAGGGCCACCCCAGGAGGGCCGTCGTTTACTGTCGCCATGCCGAACGATCAGGATCACATGCTCGCCGCGAGCGACGGACCACTTCAAAAAACTCAACTCGGCGACTTACGTGCCTCCGCTGGTTCGCCGCCGTATCCATTAGGAATGCCGCGACTCACCTTGTATCAGCGTGAGTCTCGATAGCGACCACGACGTTGCGCGGAACCCAGTATTCCTCTTCGTGCTTGATAACAACAACCCATTCCGAGTCGACCTTGGCAAGGACACCTACGAGGATATTTGACTTTTCTGTTGACGTTGTGACGATACCGAGCTCGCCAACGGCGTCTGCTCGAACCTGTATCCGACAAGAGTTTCCAAGGCCCGGACCAGTGGAATGTAGGTCCACGAAGTCCGAGAACACGTACATCCCAACCGCGCCGAGCAGAAAGGCGCCCACAAGCATAAGCATCCGCGAACGTGGATTCATTTTGTGTGCCTTGGACCGTAGCTGATCGGCGAACGGCCAAGGTAACGTGGCCGCCGCCAAATAGGTCACAACCTGACACCGACGTGATCGTCAGCTCACGTTCACCGCTTTGTGCACGCCCGGCATGGGCGTGATTGTTGTGGGGTGCAAGTCCCCTGTACGAGACTGGAACCTGTCGGAGATCAGTATACCAAATGAACCCCTTTGAGAGGCAAGTACCAGACTAGGGCAACTGCGGCCGGGTGACCGGCGGTGGGGAGGAAGCCCGCGGATGGTTGGGTAAGCGCCGGGTCTGTCCACCCCCACCCGGATGCATCCACGTCCAAGCTGCGAGGTTACGAACGGAAACGTCGTACAAGGCCGGTTCGACCAGTTCGACCAGTGGCTCCGGCGTCGCCTGCGGATGTGTTACTGGAAGCGCTGGCGGCATGCCCGCACGCGTCGCCGGGAACTCATTCGACTCGGTGTTCCCCGGCGGCAAGCCATCCGTCACGCCCGCAGTCGGAAAGGCCCCTGGCACATGGCCAAGTCCATCGCCACCGGTGTCGGTCGGACCAACGCCTGGCTGCAAGAGCAAGGACTACTCAGCCTGAAAGCCCTCTGGGCGCAACTTGCTCCCCTTCGTCGAACCGCCTGGTGCGGACCCGCATGCCAGGTGGTGTTGGGGCCGGGCGGGGAAACCCGCCCGGCTACCCGATTGTTATGCCCCGCGCGTTTCCAGCGGCAACGGCGGCCCTACTGTGGTGCCTGGGTTGTCGAGCAGCGACGTGGTGCCACCATTTGATGCAGAGTTTTGTCGGGCGCTTCGATCAGCCAGAAATCGCCAGTAACCGATCCACATCATCACCGGACAGTAAACTAGCAAAGCCGTTCCGCAGAGCAGGTAAAAGAAAATGCGGTATTCCGGAGCTAGGAACGCATGAAACGTGCGGGTCGTATCCACAGTT
>JAGFJK010000187.1 GCA_024102795.1 Pirellulaceae bacterium | reverse complement strand
GCCGGCCCGTTGGCGCGTCGCCGGCCCGTTGGCGCGTAGCCAGCCCGTCTTGTGGCGATGGAGCCGTCGGTTTACAGTAACGGAGCCGTCGGCGGCTCAACTGGGCCTATCGTTCAGCAGGTGAA
This sequence comes from Pirellulaceae bacterium, assembly GCA_024102795.1. Classification (GTDB taxonomy): domain Bacteria; phylum Planctomycetota; class Planctomycetia; order Pirellulales; family Pirellulaceae; genus JAGFJK01. The sequence goes on along the minus strand of JAGFJK010000187.1, from coordinate 6,354 downwards.
TGACTTACGAGCCACATGAACGGAAAGAGCGAGAATCCGTCCGACGGGGGCCGCGATGGGCCAGTGCCCAAAGCGGTTGTCAGCCGGCTAAGTCTGTACTTGCGCGAGCTGCAACATCTGGTGCGGGACGGTCACGAAACGACCAGCTCCACGCAGCTTGGCAACGTCCTGGGATTTACCGATGCGCAGGTCCGCAAGGATTTGGCGTATTTCGGGCAGTTCGGCTATCCGGGAATCGGCTATCGTTGCGAGGAGCTGATCCAGGCAATCAAGCAGATCCTGGGCACGAATCAGCCTTGGCCCGTGGCGATGATCGGAGCGGGCAATCTGGGGCGCGCCTTGCTGCGGTACAAGGGGTTCGTCCAGCAGGGCTTCCGCATTGTCGCTGTGTTCGACAACGATCCCGATAAGGCCGGTCAGGAGATCGAGGGGCGGGCGGTCGAGCCGTTGGAGCGGCTGGCGGAGGTGGTCCGCGAACAGGGGATCCGCTTGGCCATTCTGGCCGTGCCCGCTCCGGCCGCTCAGGAAGTTGCCGACATGCTGGTCGAGGCGGGGATTGACGGGCTGCTGAACTTCGCTCCCGTCACGATCGCCCTGCCGGGGACGGTCAGCACGGTGGGTGTGGACCTGGCGATTGAGCTGGAGCAACTGGCGTTCGCGGTTGTGAATCGCAAGAAGAGCTCCTAGAATACGTCGAACGTTAGTTACCCGGTGGTGTAATTGGCAACACTAGGGATTTTGGCTCCCTCGTTCCAGGTTCGAGTCCTGGCCGGGTAGTCTTGCCTCCGCCAGGACAGGTACGAACCTGCCGGCGGGATTTTTTTTGTGGGATCACTGTTTGTTGTAGCTTGTTGGACTCAGTTGCCGGCCGTGCAATTGACCGTCTTTCGGGCCGCTGATACGATGTCGGATTCTTCGCGGGCCGGGGAGCGTCTCCGGCCGGGTCGATCGAGCGTCGGTTCCAGTTTTAGTTACCGGGGTATTTGGACGAAGGGCGTACGAGCCCTGTGGCGCCGAGCGGTCGGGAGCGGTGGCGAGCCCTCCCAGGCTCAGGTTGTCATGGATCCATGCCACCAGACAGGAGTATTTCCGTGGCGGAGTCGTTGGTTCGCGAGTTGATCGAAGCGGGCGTGCATTTCGGGCACCGGGCCAGTCGCTGGAACCCGAAGATGGCCCCGTACATTTACGCCCGCAAGAATCTGATCCACATTCTGGACGTGCGGGAGACGGTCCGCGGGTTGCTGCGGGCCAAGAAGTACCTGCAGCAGGTGTCTCAAGGTGGCAGCCTGGTGTTGTTCGTGGGGACGAAGCGGCAGGCTGGCGGGGCAATCGAACGGGAAGCACTCCGCTGTGGTATGCCGTTTGTCGCCGAGCGCTGGTTGGGCGGCGCCTTGACGAACTTCCGCACGATCCGCAGCCGGTTGGGCCGATTGGAGGAGCTGGAGCGGTTGCGCAGCGGCGACGAACTGGCGACCTACTCGAAGAAGATGCAGTCGGCGCTGGCCCGCGAGTACCGCAAGATGTACCGCAACTTGAATGGGCTCCGCACGATGAACCGGTTGCCGGAGTGCGTGGTGGTGTTCGATCCGAAGAAGGAGCGAAACGCGGTCCGCGAGGCCCGCAAGCTGGGGATCACGACCCTGGCCCTGATCGACACCGACTGCGACCCGGACCAGATTGATTTGCCGATCCCGGGCAACGACGACGGCATCCGGTCGATCGAGATCGTGGCGCGGCACCTGGCGGACGCGGTGTTGGCGGGCAAGGCGGAGTTGGCCGGGCAGCAGAAGCACGTGGCCGACGAGGTGTTGGCCGCGTCGCCCGCGATGGCGGCAGCCGAGGACAAGGACTAGCAGCAGGAAACAAGGATCCGAATCATGGCGGAAATCACGGCCACGGCGGTCAAGCAACTGCGGGAGAAAACCGGCTTGCCGCTGATGGATTGCAAGCAGGCGTTGACCCAGTCGGGAGGGGACGAGGATGGAGCCATCAAGTGGCTGCGCGAGCGGGGCGCTCAAGTGCTCAGCAAGCGTTCCGACCGGGAAACGTCGTTCGGGCGTTTTGGCGTTTACGCCAGCGTGGACAAGCCGACCGGCGCGATTGTGGAGCTGAAGTGCGAGAGCGCTCCGGTGACGCAGAACGATGAGTTCATCGGGCTGGCCCAGGACCTGGCTCGGCAGTTGGCCGAGGGGCCGGGCGCGACGACGGCCGATGAACTGCTGGACCAGCCTTCGCCCAGCCAGCCGGGAAAGACATTGCGCGAGCAGCGGGACGAGTTGTTCAACCGCATCCGCGAGGTGTTCAACGTGGGACGGTTGCAGCGGCTGGAATCGCCCTGCGGGGCCTACAGCCACAACGCCTCGACCGTGTCGGGCGTGCTGCTGGCGGTGTCGGGCGGCAGCGACGCGGCGGCCCGCGACGTCTGCATGCACGTCGCCGCGATGCGCCCCTCGGCGCTTAACGCCCAGGAACTGGACCCAAAGGAAATCGAGGCGGAGCGGCAGATTCTCCGCGAAGCGGCGCTGAAGGAAGGCAAGCCCGCGAGCATCGTCGACAAGATGGTGGAAGGTCGGCTGCGGAACTTCTTTGCCGAGAAGGTGCTGCTGGAGCAGCCGTTCGTCAAGGACGACAAGCAGACCGTCGGGCAGTACGCCAAGAGCCAGGGGATGGAAATCAAGCAGTTCGTGCATTGGGAGCTGGGCAAGGAGTAACCAGCCGCGTGCACGGCGTCTGCTCTCGGCGGGTCTCCGGCTCCGGCGCGGGTGGCGCGCCGCCGCCCGTGGATCACGTCCGGACACACCGGGAACGCTCGCATGTCATCCGCCGAAGGGCCGGCCGAGTCGCCCCGTTATCCCCGCGTCGTGCTGAAGCTTTCCGGCGAGAGTTTCTGCCGCGCGGGCGAGCGGGGTATTTCCATGGAAGAGGTGGTCGAGACGGCTCGGCAGGTCCACCAGGCGCAGCAGCTCGGCTGCCAACTGGCGCTGGTCATCGGCGGCGGGAACATCCTCCGCGGAGCCCAGTTCACGCACCGCAGCACGGCCATCCAGGAGGCCACCGCCCACTACATGGGCATGTTGGCCACGGTGATCAACGGGCTGGCTCTGCAGGACGCCCTGGAGTCGCTGGGCTGCCAGACCCGGCTGATGTCGGCCATCCGCATGGACGGAGTGGCCGAGGCCTACATCCGCCGTCGCGCTCGGCGGCATCTGGAAAAGGGCCGGATCGTGATCCTGGCCGCGGGAACCGGCAGCCCGTTCGTGACCACCGACACGGCGGCCGCGCAGCGAGCCCTGGAGCTGGAAGCGGCGATCCTGCTCAAGGCCACCCGCGTGGATGGCGTGTTCAGCGATGATCCCGAGCGCAACCCGCACGCCGTGATGTACACCGAACTGGATTATCATACGGTTTTGGAGCAGAATCTAAGGGTGATGGACAGTACGGCCGTCACTCAGTGCATGGAACACAAGATGCCGATCCTGGTGTTCAACTTCAGGAAGGACGGCAATATCCAGCGGGCCGTGCGCGGCGAGCGGCTGGGGACGTTGATTCACAGCGGCGATTGAAGGTGCTTGCCAAGTCGAGTTCGCTCCACGGGGAGATCTGCCATGTCGGCCGACGAGATTCTGCTGGATACCGAAGAGCGCATGGAAAAGGCGATGACGGTGCTCAAGGAGAGTCTGGCCGGGATTCGCACCGGACGGGCCAATCCGGGGCTGGTCGATTCGCTGCGGGTGGAGGTCTACGGGTCGGCCACCCCGATCAAGCAGCTCGCTTCCGTCGGCGCGCCCGAAGCGCAGCAGATCGTCATCCGGCCCTACGATCCGGGAACGATCAAGGAGATCGAACGGGCGATTATCGCCAGCGACCTGGGGTTCAACCCGCAAAACGACGGCCGCCTGATCCGCATCAACATCCCGCCCCTCTCGGCCGAAGTGCGGCGGAACATGGTGGGGCGGATCAAGGATCTGGCTGAGGAAGCCAAGGTCGCGATCCGCAACATCCGCCGCGACGGCAATAAGGCGGCCGATCAGGCTCAAAAGGACAAGTTGCTGACGGAGGACGAGCGCGATTCCCTGAAGGACGAGATCCAGCAGTTGACCAAGCAGTACGAGGGCCTGGTGAACGATGCGGCCAAGGCCCGCGAACTGGAAGTGATGGAGACCTGACGCGCCGCCGGGACGGACCTTTGCGGGGCCAATCCGGGGGACGTGGTGTGAGCGGCGAGGAACCTCAACTTCATTACTCTTGCCCGCGCTGTGGAGCGGCCCTGGCCGCCATGCCCTCTCAGGCCGGCCAGCGAGCGACCTGCACGACCTGCGGCCAGCAGGTGAAGGTACCTGGAGGTGTCGCCGCAGGCGCCGCCCACTCGCCGCCGCCACCACGAGCCGTTCGCGGCGTGCACGCCTCGCAGGTCACGGTCACCTGCCCGCATTGCGGGACGCCGATCACGACCGACGCCACGCAAGAGTCCGTGGTCTGTCCGGAGTGCCTGGACGCCGTGCCGGTTCCGGCCGCCGAGTCGCGCGAGCCGGGCAAGCTGCCGCAATCCGCGAACGAAGGCCTCCCCTTGAGCTGGGATGACGAACCAGAACCAGCAGGGGCGGCAGGTGCGGGAGCCCCAGCCGCAGGAGCCGAGGCCGCAGGGGTCGCCGGAGCAGGGGAGCCAGCGGCAGCCGATGATGACCGTGCCCGGCCGCACGAGCTGGACGAGTTGGAGGAACTGGACGAGCTGGCGGTGCCGGATGAGCTCGACGACGATCTGATCCTGATGCCGGCCGCGGCGTCGCCCGCCGACCTTGGCGAACTCGCGCTGCCGGTGGAAATCGAGGAGTTCGGCTTCTTGTGCTCGGTGTGTGGCACGCGCATCGTGGCCACGACCGCTGAAGTGGGCCGGCTGAAGCCCTGTCCGGATTGTCATACCGACTGCCTGGTGCCGGTTCCCAGCCGCACGTCGCGCCGCACGCTTCCGGGTCCGCGAACGGATGAGAGCGACGACGAGTACCGCATGGCACCGCCGGTGGAGCGGACCGGCGACTACGGGTTGGACACGGCCAGGCTGGAAGCAATCGGCCGGGCGGCGCGCGAGGCGGCTGCCGGCGAAGGGAAGCAGCCCACCACCGGGTCGCAGCCTGTTGCCGCGTTCCCGCCGGTGCCCGGCAGCTCGACAGACCGGTCGGACCAGCGGCGGCCGGAGCGATCCGACAAGCCGCGGACGCATGCCGACGACGCTTGGGAGCGGGCCGAAGCTGAAGCGCGGCAGGCGGAACGGGAACGGGCCGAGCAGCAGTTGCAGGATGTGCCCGTGTGGCAGTGGGCCACTGATTTCCTGCTGGACATGCCGACATTGTCCCGCCTGGTGCCGCTGGCCCTGGGCCTGGCGTTGTGCGTGACGCTGATTGGCTGGGCCGCGGCCTGGTGGACCGAGGGGATCGGCGCACTGTTCAGCCTGCTGTTCGGGATTCTGGCGTTCTTCGTGGGCGCATGCGTGGCGATTGCGGGAGCCGTCTTCGGCCAGACGGTGGTGGGCGACACGGCCGCCGGGAACCGCCGGGTCAGCAACTGGCCCGACACCACGTTCCTGGACTGGTGGCTGGACGCGCTGTACGTGGTCAACAGCATGTTCCTCAGCTCGCTGCCCGGCTTGTTCCTGGGCCAGTTCCTGCGTCTGCTCGGCGGGCCGCTGTGGCTGCTGGTCTTGTGCGCTCTGGCCAGCATCTGGGTTCTGCTGCCGCCGGTGCTGCTGTCGATGCTGGAAACGAATTCCCCGGTGATGCCCGTTTCGGTGCCGATCTGGACCAGCCTGGGCAAGGCGCCGCGGCGCTGGCTGCGGTTTTACGGCATGACGGGCGGTTTGACGCTGCTGCTGTTTCTGGCCATGCTGCTGCTGTGGCCGCAGTGGCTCCTCACTAACCTGCTGGCATCGGCGGTAATCGTGGCCCTGGCGATGATCTACTTTCGCATGTTGGGGCACCTGGCCTGGTCCTGCGAGGAGGTGTTCGCGGAGCTGGACGAGCAGCGGGAACGCAAGGCGAAAGCCAGGTCCGAGGCTTCCCCGCGGGGCCCCAAAGCCGGCGATTGATCGCCGCCAGCTCGCTCTTGACCCGTTCGGGCAGCCTGCCTATACTCCGCGTCCCCTTGGGGGCTTCCAGAGCGGCAGGAGGGCCGCGATCTGGGCAAGGCCCGTGAAACGGGGTTCACATCACGGATGAAGGGAGAAGCGATGACCGGCAAGGATGCTCGCACGGCGGCCCAGGCAGCGGGCCGAGGAATCACCCTGGAATCTTGGACGCGCGGCGCGGCGGGACTGCTGCTGGCAGCCGCCTGCCTGGCGATCATGCCGCTCGCGGCGAGTGC